>RFVF01000006.1 GCA_009922615.1 Pseudomonadota bacterium | reverse complement strand
CCCCCACCCCGAGCGGCCTAGTCCCTCCCCCCAAGCCCGCGTGAAGCCGGGCTGTGGCCTGCCGTCTGGCGTGGCCGTTTGAGCAGCCTGTTTCCCGTGGACCATCGTCCGGCCTTCGTGCTGGGCTGATGAAACCGATTGGGCGGAGAGGCGAAAGTTCCGGGCGTGGTTGGTGAACTGTCCTTCCCCTCCGCGCTTGGTTTCTCCTGCCACCTCTCTGTCCTCCCCTTAAGTCCGTCCCCGGCTGGTGCCAGTGGGCGAGCAGGAACAGTAGAACTAAGAAATTTGGGATGCGGGATTTGATGAGCTAGCGAGCGGTTCGTTGTCCTGACCCACTTGTAAGCGGCACCGCATCAGTCCCGCATCCCATACTAAACACGCGGATTAACCTATGAAACAGTCGGATAATCAATCGAAACCTGTCAGCGCTCCCGTCCCCTTGCGCCCGCCTCTGGGTGCCCTGGGCTTCACGCTGATCGAGCTGCTGGTGGTCATTGCCATCATTGCCATCCTTGCCGGGATGCTCCTGCCGGCTTTGGCCAAGGCCAAGGCGAAAGCCAACTCCATCCGATGCCTGACCAACACCAAGCAAATCGCCCTGGCCTGCGTGCTGTATGGTCAGGATTACGAGAAACACGTCGGGTTCACGGCGGGCCTTGACCGGAAAGTGCTGCTGTATCCCTACCTCCAGCAGGGCTCCAACAACGCCGATGTGGCGGGGATGCAAGTCTGGAACTGCCCCGGCAACCGCGACACCAACCAGGCCGGCTACGGGTTCAACACGCTGCTCAACTACAAGCTCATCGTCGCCATCGCCAATCCCAGCGAGACAGTGGACATAGCCGACGCCGGTCTGGGCGAAGCTCCGGCGACGCTGGCGTTGACGCCAACGCAATCCACGCACCTGTTTCCTCCTTCTGCTGTGACCTCCGCTGGCATCGGCCGGCCAAACCCGCGCCATAGCCCGCAGGGCAAAGGCGTGAACGTGGGGTGGGTGGACGGGCACTCGTCCCTTACCCCAATGGAGCCGCCCTTCTATCCGGCGCCGCTCGGGCAGTGGTTTGGCAACGGCATCACCGATCCCGCCGATCCGAACTACAAGAACCAATGGTGGGATTTGGATTAGACCCGTCGGACTCGCTCAAAATCTCTCTCCCAGCACCATGAAATTCAGACTGTCTCTCAGGCTCCTCGCCTCCCTCGCACTGGTCATCGGTAATGGCTGTGACCCCCAATCGAAAACGGTTCCAAGCGCAGCCCCCAAGCCGCTCGTTACGGACCCAACTCCACCCAGCGCAGCCCACCACGGCCCGACTCATGGCGAGTCACCCATACAATCCAGCAAAGGCAAACGCGACGTGGTGCGGGTGGGCTTTGAGAGTCTGGATGTCGCGGTGGATGGCGGCACCCTTCACCTGCTCTTGGGCAACTATGACACGAACTCCAGATCGCCCGTGCTGCTGCATCTGCGCTCGACGGACGCCGGAGCCAGTTGGTCCCCGCCCGTTCGCGTAGATGCCGGAGCAAAGCCGGCACTGGCCCCGCATCGCGGCATGGATGCGCAGATCGCGGCGAGTGGGAGCAAGCTCGTGGCAATTTGGAACACCGCAGGCACGGGCTTTGGTGGCCGAGGACCGATGGCCACCGCGATTTCTGCGGACGGTGGTGCCACATGGCAGCCCGGTCCCAATCCCGCCGACGACGGCCTGCCCTCGGACCACAGCTTCGTAGATTGCGCGGCGGATGCGGCCGGTAACTTCCACCTCGTCTGGCTCGACAGCCGGGGCGGACCCAAGGGGCTGCGCTACGCGAACTCCCACGATGGCGGCCAGACGTGGAGCAAGAACGCCACACTCAAGTCCGAAACGTGTGAATGTTGCTGGAATACCGTGGCGATCGGCATGGCCGGTTCCGTTCACGTGCTCTTCAGAGACAAGAACCCACGTGACATGGCCGTGATTTCCTCGACCAACCACGGAGCGCGATGGAGCGCCCCAGCCAAGGTCGGACAGTTCAACTGGGATTTCCAAGGTTGCCCGCATGTGGGTGGTGGCCTGCTGATGCAAAACTCCACCCTGCACGCCCTCGTCTGGACCGGAGCCGCAGGCCAGAGCGGGGCTTACCATCTGTTCTCCCGTGACCAAGGCCAGTCGTGGTCTACCCCGCAGCGCTTGGGCGATACCGACGCCCGACGTGGCGATCTCGCCAGCACCGGCGGGCCAAGTCTGGCCGCCGTCTGGGACCAAGCCGGCGACGGCGAGAGTGTCGTATTCGCCGCAACCTCCGCCGATGAAGGCAAGACTTGGAGCGAAGCCAGGCAACTCTCCACCAAACGCATCCATGCGACGTATCCGCGCGTGGCCGCCGTGAGTGGTCGTTACCGTGTCTTCTGGACCGAATCGGCCGCCGGCCAACCGAGCGTCTGGAAGTCGATGGCCCTGACGGATTGAGCTCCGCCAAGGCGATCGAAAGGAACAGTCAGTGCGGCCGGCCTATGCCATGCACCTGAGAGAGGTAGTTCCCAATCGCTTCCGCGCCGGAGACGAAGTGCAGACCGTTGACCGCACCAATTTCGACGCCCTGCACGTTGGCGGGCGGGCCGTCGGCGATGACGAGGACGGGGCAGCTCTGGTTTGCCTCGCCGATGAGGGAGACGATTTCCTTGCGCGGTCGTGGGAAGTCCACATAGCGCACGTCGAGGACATGGCGGAGGTGCGGGTAGTAGGCGAGCACGCCGGTGAGTTGCGCGCACTCGGGGCAGTAATAGGACGCGCCCGGGCCGTCGGGGAAGTCGTGCTTGAGCAGGAAAAGGAGATCGCGATGCATGAGGAGTTAATTCCAAAATCCGAATTGAGAATGCCGAACTTGGTTCATCCCCACTTCTCCGTCTTCATCTGCTCCTTGGGGAGCTTGAGTTCATCCAGCACGAGGTGCTCGGTGGCTTCCACAAGTTCGTTGGTGCCGCAGGCGTAGAAAACCGTGTTCGCTGGATCGTGGATGTGTTCCTTGACCCAATCAGCGGTGATGCGGCCGCGCCGGCCGGTCCATGGGTCATCGGTGTGGAGGCGGGTGCAGGTGACGTAGAAATCGAAGTGCTCGTTCTCCTGTTCGAGCTGCTTGAACTCGTCGTGAAAGATGATGTCGTTGGTGGTGCGGACGCTGTAGAGGATGGTGATGCGGGTGTCGAGTTGCCGGCGCGTCGCTTCGCGCACGAAGCCGCGGAAGGGCGTGACGCCGCTGCCCCCGGCGATGCAGACGAGGTGTTTGCCCGGCGGGTCGAAGACGGGGAGGAAGCGGCCGGTGGGCGGAATGACCCAGAGTTTGTCGCCGGCCTTGGCCCAGTCCACGATACGCGTGCCCATCTTGCCATCGCGTTTGACGGTGACTTCGTAAAAGCCCCGATCCAACGCGCAGGAGCTCAGGGAGTAGGCGCGTTTGTAGGCCGGGGTGTCCGGCCAATAGACCGTGATGAACTGCCCGGTCTTGAAATCGGGATTGTAACCCTCCGGCCACTTGAGGCGGATGGTCTTGGTGTCGGGCAGCTCCATCGTAACGGAATCGATGAGCATCTCGGCAATTTGCTTGGCCATGCGTTTGGGCGGAGAGTAAGCGCCGGTCAAGGGGGAGCAAAGCATTTTGCACCAAAGCCCAATCAACGCGGGGGCATCTGCACCGGCTCGCTCCAGCGGCTCCAGCGGCCCGTTTGGTCGCGGTAACGGGCGCGCACGCGCAGCACGCCCGAGGCGGCGAAGGCCTCCTTGGGCAGCCGAGTCTGCACTTCCTGGGCGGCTTGTTCGCCGCTGGACCAGTTGGGCTCGACCTCGTAGTGCCAGGGTTTGCCGGCGACCCAGCCGGGCTGGCCGGGCGCGGTGCTGCGACCCACGCGCCATTGCACGGCGGCAAAGCGGTTGGTGGCCACCGGTGAGACAAACGGGGTGATTTGAAAAATCTGCGTGCCCTTCTTGTCCCCACCGACATGCCGTATCACCGGGCGTTCGGGGATTTGGTCGTCGCGCGCTTCCCAGGCCAGATGGCCGTAGCCGTAGCCGGTGATGATGCCGTCGTTCGGAGAAAATGCCTTGTTAGCCCGGCTGTCGGTGCAGAAGTCGGTGATCAACTTGCAGAAGCCGTTGAAGTCCGGCGTGGCGAGCGTGCGCCGAAATTCGCCGCCCATCATGCCCTGGCCGGCAGGATTGCGATAGAACGCTCCCTTGTCACTCGTGCGCGGATGGAAATTCCACATCGCCATGTCCAGTTCGGCCCACGTGCGGTCCTGGCCGCCGGGACGGATGGCACGGGCGAGTTCCTCGACGAGTTGCCCGACTTGCCCGCCACTTGGCGAGGCATCGGAACAAAAGAGATCCACAATTTCGCGGGCACGATTTTGATACTCGCGCCGCAGCGCGGGGTGATCGAGGCAGCGCGTCTGGTCAATGATTCCGGGCCAGTGCGTCTTGGGAATGAACATCATGTCCAAGTCCCACGGGATGGGCGACCAGTGACCCTCGGGCGCGTGGTAGAGGAAATGATTTCCGCTGTGTCGCAAGTCCACGTTCGAGACGATGCGGTTGACTGCATGGAAACTGTAGTAGTCCGCCAGGTTTAGATTGTCCCGCCACCACTGCTCCGGCTGCGCGCTGCGCGAACGATCCATGAAGCGGTTGAAGTCCGAACCATCCTTCGGCATCGCATGGCCGAGATGTTTCTTGCCGGTCTCAGGACTGTAAGTGCTGCCATCGGGCAGTCCACGCTCCTTGAGCCACGCCCCATCGGGATCTTGCACGACCATGTAGAGGCCCCACAGATCACCGTCGTATTGGGACTTTGCACTGGCCTCCTCTGCGCGGCTGATGACGCGCCAGTGAATCCAATGCGTGTTCGGGCTGGGCACGCCAACCAGATGATAGGCACGAAAGGAGACGGCTTCGTCCATGCCCGCCATGCCGCGATTGATCTGCACCCACGGACTGGCGCAGCCGCTCAAGTTCAGGTGATCCCACGCTCTCACATAAGGCTCACCCAAGTGGTTCTTCGCCTGAAACTCGTGCGCGTGCGAAAAGTGAATGCCCCACTTCGTCTTGCCGCTCACGTAAGTGCTCCCCTGCCCGCGATTCTGATATTGGATGTGATCCAGCACCTTCCCCTCGCTGACGAACGTGCCGAACAGCCGCCGCTTGCTGTAACCGCCGTCCCACTGGCTGCGCTCCACGTCCTCGTGCCGCGCGAGCAGGTGATACACTGGCAGTGTGGTGAGGAACTCGGAGGAAAAAGTCAGTGGCGGCGTCTTGCCCGGCTGGCTCGCGCCCGTCCACGCCGGCACGCCGTCGTAGCAAAACCACGCGAAGTTCGGACAGTCATCATCCAAGTAAGGCAGCCGCACGGCGGACCCGCCTTCCGCCGTCAAGACGATGCGGTAGCGCAGCAGGCGCCGATGCTTTTGCACCTCACCAGGCACCACCACTGTGAAAACGCCGTCCCCTGCCCTCGCATCACCATCATGGCCATCATCGCGCATCGCGAACTCACGCCAATACTTCTCATACGCCGGGTCGGTCTTGCGCACGTATGCGCCCGGCTCGACGGTTTGCACGAACAACTTCGCGCCCGTCCAGCCGCGCGTTTCGGCCAGCCGCACCGTGACGGTGACGGACTCGCCTGCGCGCGGCTGTTGCGGCGTGTGCGCGACGGCCTCGACGGCCGGGGGGATTTGCGTCGTGAAAACGGAGTTGGTTTTGCCCGGCGTCGGCGGTTTGTTCACGCTCCCGCCCTCCACGCGGAACCCGGAAGCACGCCACGAACCGGGCCACTTGCCGGGCAGCGCCGGATGCACGCGCTCCAGCGACGAGCCGGCGCCGACGCTCGCCGTCGGCCACGGAAAACCCGCACCGTAGCGCAATTCATCCACGAGCTGCCCGCCCGCGTCGCGCAACGTGATGCGCTCGCCGTTGTTCTTCAGCTTGCCCGGCAATGGTCCCAGCGGCGCGAAGCCGTAGGCTTTCTGAAACGCCACCGGGTCCTGCGCAACTACGACGAAGCCACCCGGTGCGAGCGTGGTTTCCGGGAATTTGAATTTCTCCAACTGCCACCCAAGCAAGTGCGCGGGCGCGTCGCCGGCGTTATGCAGTTCGATGAACTCCAGCGGCTTCTTCTCCGGTGGGTCAAAGTGGATTTCGTTGATGACCACGCGCGGCTGGGCGAGCGCGAAAACCGCGAGGAGCTGAAGGAGCCAGACCCCAGCCAGCCTACACCACGGTGAGGTAGGACGCGGCACGCTCACGCCGTGGCGCGCACCGGCGGCGGCTCGTTGATGTGTGCCCAAAACCGGCCGAGCTGCTGGACTGCCTCAAGGTATTGCTGGAAATCCACCGGCTTGACCACATAGGCATTCACGCCGGCCTGGTAGCTTTGCGCGAGATCCGATTCCTCGCGGGACGAGGTCAGAATCACCACCGGAATCGTGCGTAATTCGGGATCTGCCTTCATCTGGCGCAAGACCGAGAGCCCGTCCACGCGCGGCATTTTCAGATCAAGGAAGGCCACCACGGGATGCCCAGCCGGCCGGTTGGCGTGCGGGCCGCGCCGCAGCAGGTAATCCAACGCCTCTGCGCCGTCACGGACGAGCACGACCTCGTCGGCGAGCCGGTGTTCATCCAGCGCGGAGAGGGCAAGCTCCGCGTCGTTCGGATTATCCTCTGCGAGGAGGATGCGTTTGAGTCCCGAGGCCATGTCAGTTAGCTGAGTCCCTATCCGACGCGAAGTGCGAAGGCAGTTTCAACTCTTTTCCTCCGCTTTCGGCAGGCTGAACCAGATCGTGGCACCCGCGTCTGGCTGGCCCTCGGCCCAAGTCCGCCCGCCGTGCCGTGCAATGATGCGCCGCACGTTCGCCAGCCCGATGCCCGTCCCCTCGAAATCCTCGGCCCGGTGCAGTCGATGGAAAACGCCGAACAAATGATCGGCATACTTCATTTCGAAGCCTACGCCATTATCGCGAACGAAGAACCTGATTTCGCCGACGGACCTCATTTCACTCCCAACCTCGATGACGGCCCGAGCCCGTGGGCGGGAGTATTTCACCGCGTTGGAAAGCAGGTTCATCCATACCTGCCGCAGCAAGGAGGCGTCGCCCAATACTGGCGGCAGCGGCGCAACCCGCCATTCGATCACGCGCCCCTGCGTATCTGGTTCCAAATCGCGCAACACCGCCCGCACGAGGGCATCCATGTCCACGGTGTCCCGGCGCATCTCGGCGCGACCCATGCGCGAGAAGTCCAGCAGATCGTCGATGAGCCGGCCCATGCGCTTGGCGGACTCCGTGATGAGCGTGAGGTAACGCTGCTCCTTCTCATCGTGTTTCGCCGCCGCCGTGCGCTGGAGCAACCCCGCAAAGCCATCAATGTGCCGCAGCGGGGCGCGCAAATCGTGCGAGACGGAATAGGAGAAGGCCTCGAGCTCCTTGTTCGCCGCCTCGAGCAGCGCATTGCGGCTGGCAACCTCGGCCAGCAACCGCGCGCGTTCATCCTCGGCGCGCTGGCGGTCCGTGATGTCCCGGACGTGCTGCGCCGCGCCGAGCAACTCGCCCTGCTCGTCGCGGATCGGGCTGAAACTGATTTCAAAATGCCGGACCTCGTCGCCGGACTTCATCGCCCGCGTGACCGTGAAAATTTCGCCCTTGAGCGCGCGCGCCCAGAGAAGCAACTGCGCCTCCTGCTCCTCCGGCACGTGTGCCAGCGGGTCGGAAAGCCGCATCCCGATGTGGATATCCCGCCCAAAGTCCCGCCGGAACGCATCACGATACGCGGAGTTGAAGGTGAGAAAGCAATAGCGCATGTCCAGCGCGGCGATGCGGTCGTGCGTGCCCTCGATGATGCCGCGCAGCCGGTGGTTGGCGAATTCCAACGCCCCGTTGCTGGCGCGCAATTGGGACTCGATCCGCTTGCGGGCCGTGATGTCCGTCGAAATGCCGCACACGCCATACGGTTCGCCCGCCGCATCGCGCAGCGGGAACTTCACGCTGATGTAAGTGTGCAGCCCGTCATCCTGCGGCGCGATCTCCTCGATGGTGATGGCATCGCGCAACTTGAACGCCCGCTCATCGTTGGCCCGAAAGGCATCCGCCATCAGCTTGGGGAAGATGTCGTAGTCCGTCTTGCCCAGCACGGTTTCGCGCTGGACGTGGAAAAGTGTTTCGTAACGGCGGTTGACGAGCAGGTAACGGCCCTGCGCGTCCTTCAAGTAGATCACCGCAAAGCTGTTGTCCAAGATGTCCAGCAACCGCTGCTGGCTCTCGCGCTCTCGCTCCTGTGCCTGACGACGATCCGCCACCTCGGATTCCAGCGCGCGATTGCTCGTGCGCAACTGCTGTTCCCGGGCGCGAGAAGTTTGGGCCAGATAGGTCGCGATGCCCAGCAACGCGGCCAGCGTCGCGCCCCCGCCCAAGGCCACGGTGGCCAGCGGCGTGCGCAATTCCTGCAATGTCTCGCGCGTGGGCCAGACGCGCAACGTCCACGTCACCTCCGGCAGGCGCATCTCCACCTGCCGCGAGCGCGCCTGCTCGTCCGGCACCGTGCTGCTGCGGTAGATCTCGCGGTCCCCTTCATTGAGCTTGAGCCAGTGGCCGCGCTTCACCGGGCCCAGCGCCGCCTCCACCAGACCCTTGACGCCAAACAAGCCCGTCACCAGCCCCGAGAAATTCGTCCCCTGCCGGATCGGGGCCAAAACCAGAAAACCCCGTTCGCCACCGATGTCCGTCGTCGTGGAGACCAGCGGCTCCTCCCGGTCCCGCGCCACGCGCAGCAATTCGTCGCGGCGCAGGTTGCCAATCGCATTGGTGTCGAGCACAGCCAACCCAAGGCGCGGATACACGAGGCGCGGCACCAGTTTTTCATCCACCCAACCCAACGCCTTCAAGTCTGGATAGTGACTCTGATAAAGCAGCGTGTCCGATTCCCACTCGGCGGCCCGGCGGGGAGCCTGAGCCGGCGCCTCCCAACGCCGTGCCACTCGTGTGAGCGTGAGGATTCGCGCCTGCAACTCCGCATTGATGAGCTGATGCACCTCGCGCACTTGCTGCGCCATGAACCGGTCGATCTGCCGCTCCTCCTGCACGCGCAACGCCTGCCAGAGCATCAACGTCACCGTCATCGCACTGGTGCCGACAGCCAACGGCAGCCAGCGCACCAGCGCGAGCCCCTCACGCTGCCCCCACTCATGCGCCACCGCCATGATGCCTGCGGCCAACGCCATGAAGCCAAGCGCCGAACGGAAAGCCATCGGTTTTGCACCCTCCCACCGGTAAGTCGTCGGCACATCGAACGCGAGCCCAGACAGGGAAAACAATGCCAGGCCGAACAACACGCACGCGAGCAGGCCCACCGCCATCGGCCGACGCGGCTTCTTTGGCTGGCCGTTCAGAAACAGCAGCGCCGTGCCCGCCAGCATGAAACCGAGCGCCCCGTTCACCGACATGCGCCCCGGCGGTGCCAACTCATCGCCGTCAGCATCCGTGACCAACAGCTCATCGATGCCGAGATCCGAGCCGAACAGATACTCCCCCAACGTCAGTCCGCCGATCAACGTGACCAGCACGGCAAGCACGCCCGCCACCAACCATTCCCAGCGGCGAACTTGCGAAGTGGAGTTCAACGCGAGCGCCGCGCCCGCCAGGATGAAGCACAACGCGGAGTTGGCCTTCATGTAACCCGTGGGAGCCAGAAAGGCCTTGAACGCTGAAATATCCAACCACCATCCGGCCAGCACGAAGCCACCTATCCCCAGGCAAAACAAGCCGGTTCCCAAGGCCACACGGCCCGATGTGGAAAGTGATTTCAACTGCGTCGTGCTGAAGCCTACGGCAAGTGCCCGTCGCCGCAAATCAGGAAAGCTCTGAGGTGCAACAACGTCTCATACCAGCTTAGGGAAAAACTCCCGCGCCGCCGCGCACGTCGCCGCGCTCAGTTGCTCCAACGAACATCCACGCACGTGCGCCACCGCTGCCGCGATCTCCCGCACGTGGGCTGGCTCGCAGCGTTTGCCGCGATACGGCACCGGCGCGAGAAACGGCGCGTCCGTCTCCAGCATGAATCGGCCCGTCGGCGTCGCCGCCAGCGTGTCGCGCACAGTCTGCGCATTCTTGAATGTCGTGATGCCGGTAAAGCTGACAAACGAATTGATCGCCATGACCCGGTGCATCTGCTCCGGCGTGCCGACGAAGCAATGAAATACGCCGCGCACACGCCCGGCGAACGGCGACATCAACCGCAACGTCTCGTCGAAACAGTCGCCGCGCGTGTGAATGACGCAGTTCAACCCCACCTCCGCCGCTACTTCGAGCTGTTGCTGAAACACCTCCGCTTGCCGTGCCTTCACGAGCGCGTCGTCCTCCGCCGAGCCGCCGTTGGCGCTGGGCAACCGGTAGTAGTCCAAGCCCGTCTCGCCGATCCCCACGACCTTCGGATGCTTAGCCAGCGCGCGCAGTTCAGCCCGGAAATCCTTCGGCGCGCTCACCGCTTCATTCGGATGCCAGCCCACCACCGCAAACACCGCCGGGTGCGCCTCAGCCGAGGCCACCGCCCGCGCGCTGCTCTCCAAGTCCGTCCCGATGCTGATAATTCGCGTGATGCCCGCCGCCGCCGCCCGCGCCACGAGCTGCGGCACTTCCTGCGCGAAGTCAGGAAAATCCAAATGTGCGTGTGTGTCGTAAAACTCGGTCATGCCAACGCTGGAACCAGCGGCGCGCTCTCCATAATCGTCATGCCCGCCGGGCGCAACCTGCATTTCACCGGCTAGTCCGCGCTTGTCATCCAGCGCCGCGTCCACACACTTCGCCCCGCATGTTGCTACTCGAAAAATTCACCATCGGCGTGGGCGACCGCTTCGCCCACCAAGCCAAGGCCCAACTCAAAGCCTTCCAGCTCGCTGCCGCGCAAGGCGTCGCCGTCGTGCCCGTCTGGAACAAATCCAACCGCGAGCACACGTTCATCGGCTCGCACCCGCAGAGCGTCTTCGACGCCGCGCAGGCAGCGGTTGAGGCGCTTAACTGGACCGGCGGCTGGCACGTGGACGCCGACCACATCCGCATGGAAACCGTGGACAAGTTTCTCCCGTGCTCCGACTTCTTCACCATTGACGTGGCCGACAGCATCGGCAAGCCGCCGGAGGATCGCTACGTCGAGCGCTTCCTCGCCAAGCACCCCGAACTCATCGGCACCGTGACCATCGCGGGCATCGCCGAGCCTTTTCAGACGGACGCAACCAGCGTTGCCGCCATTGCGCGGAAATATCTCAGCGCCACGTGGGAGGCCGGGCAAATTTTCCAGCACATCAAACGCTCGAAAGGCGCGAAGCAATTCATCGCCGAGGTCTCCATGGACGAGACCGACACGCCGCAGACCCCGCCCGAACTGCTCATCATCCTCGCTCTCCTCGCCGACGCCGGGGTTTACGCGCAAACCATCGCGCCGAAGTTCACCGGGCGCTTCAACAAAGGCGTGGATTACGTCGGCGACCTCGCGCAGTTCGAGCGTGAGTTCAACGACGACCTCGCCGTCATCGCGCACGCCGTGAAGGCTTACGGCCTGCCGAAGAACCTCAAGCTCAGCGTCCACAGCGGCAGCGACAAGTTCAGCCTCTACCCCATCATCCGCCGCGCGCTCCAGCGCACCGGCGCAGGTGTCCACCTCAAGACCGCCGGCACGACGTGGCTGGAGGAACTCATCGGCCTCGCCGAGGCGGGTGGCGATGGCCTTGCGCTGGCCAAGGAGATTTATGCCTACGCCCTCGCGCACGTGGACGAGCTATGCGCGCCCTACGCCAGCGTCATCGACATTGATCGCACCAAGCTCCCGAGCGCCGACGTGGTGAACACCTGGACCGGCCCACAGCTCGCCAGCGCCATCCGGCACATCCCCGGCCACCCCGGCTTCAACGCCCACATCCGCCAACTTCTGCACGTCTCGTTCAAACTCGCAGCCAAGGCCGGCACGCACTACACGGACTTGCTGAAGGCCAACGAAGCCATCGTAGCGAAGAACGTGACGGAGAATCTCTACGACCGGCACCTCAAGCCGTTGTTCATCGGCTAGGAGTTTTGCATGAAATCAGCCATCACCATTTCTCTCGTAAACGAAGCGCGCGGCGGCCCGTTCGTGTATTGGGACGACCTCGCCGCCGGGTTCGCCGCCGCCGCGCGGCATGGCTTCGATGCGGTGGAGATTTTCCCGCCTGCCGCCAACGCTGTGTCCGTCGGCTCGGCGCGCGAGTTGATGGAGAAGCATTCGCTCAAGGTTGCCGCCGTGGGCACGGGCGCGGGCTGGGTGAAGCACAAGCTCCGCCTCACCGACCCCGACCCCGCCGTGCGCGCGAAGGGCCGCGAGTTCATCTACGGCATCATCAACCTCGCTGGCTACCTCGGCGCGCCCACGATCATCGGCTCCATGCAAGGCCGCTGGGAAGGCGTGGTCACGCGCGAGCGGGCGCTCGACTGGCTCGCGGAAGAACTCAAGGCACTGTCCGAACGCGCCGCCGCGCACGGACAGGTGCTTCTCTACGAACCGCTCAATCGCTACGAGACGAACCTCTTCAATCGCAACGCCGACGCCGTCGAGTTCCTCACGCAACGGGGCCTCAAGAACGTCCGGCTCCTCTGCGACCTATACCACATGAACATCGAGGAGCAGAACCTCGCCGAGTCGCTGCGCCAGACCGGCGCGCTCGTGGGCCACGTTCACTTCGCGGATTCGAATCGTCGTGCCATCGGCCTGGGTCACACGGACATCGCGCCCATTGCCGCCGCGCTGCGGGACATCGGCTACGCGGGCTACCTCTCAGCGGAAATCCTCCCGCTGCCCGACGCCGAGACCGCCGCGTCGCAGACGATGGCGAGTTTTCGCAAGCTGACTTCATCCAGCAGCTAGCCACCAGCATCCAGCATCCAGCCACCCATGCTCAAAACCCAACTCCTCCATCCCGACATCCTCCGCATCTGCGCGCAGGCCGGACACCATGCGAAGATACTCATCGCCGACGGCAATTACCCCGCCTCGACGAAGAAGGGCCCGAACGCCGAGCTGGTCTGCCTAAACCTCGCGCCCGGTTGCGTGACAGTGGCGCAAGTGCTGCGCGCGGTCTTGAGCGCGGTGCCGGTGGACTTCGTGAACACGATGGGCATCCCCGCAGACGACGCCTACGCCAAGTTCGGCGAGCCGCCCGCGTGGGCCGAGTTCCGCGCCATCGCGAAGGAAGCCGGCGTGACCGCGAACATTGAGCCCATCTCAAAGTGGGATTTCTACAAGCACGTCGAATCGCCCGACCACGTCCTCACCATCCAAACCGGCGACCAGGCGCTCTGGGCCAACGTCCTGCTTACCCTCGGCTGCCGGACGAACTGATCCGTCCTCATGAAATCCCGCCCCCGCATCGGCACCGTCGGCGAACTGAAGTTCACGGTCGCACAAGAGCACGTCATTGACTTCGCCACCGGCGGGATGCCGGCGGTGTTGAGCACGCCCCGGCTCGTGGCACTCGTCGAACGGTGCGCGCGCGAGTCGCTGTATCCGTTCCTCAACGACCACGAGCGCACGGTGGGAGCCGAAATTGAAATCCGCCACCTCGCGCCCACGCCGCTGGGCCAGCCCGTGACCATCACCACGCGCGTCATCGGCACGGAAACGCGCACGGTGGACTTTCAGTTCGAAGTGCGCGACGCCCACGAGGTCATCGCGCGCGGTCTGCACAAGCGCGCCGTTATCACCGTCGAGAGCTTCGCGAAACGTGTCGCGCGCAAGGCTGCTTGAACCAACCGGAGCCACAGATGAAACGCAGATCAAGCACGGAGGCCCTGACGCGACGCAGCTTCCTGGCGCGCAGCTTGAAAACGGCAGCCGGCGCGGCGCTGATGAGTCCGGCGGTTCAGAGTTTCGCGCAAGTCTCCGCCAGCGGCGAACGCCCGCCGCGCGCCGACGGCGTCACGGTGGTCAACCCGCGCACGCGCGTGCCCGTGGGCCTCATCATTGATGACTCGACCTGCCTGGTGAACTTGAACCGTTTCGCCATGCCGCAGTTCAACGAGGTGTATCTCGGCGCGAACAAAACCTACCAACGCAACTGGCGCGACTGGCCGGTCGAGATTCCCGACAAGTTCCTCCGCGCCTTCAACGACTGGGCCGTCGGCGCGGGCGTGCGCGGCAAGTTCAGCATCGTGCCGTTCCCCGCGTGCGTGGGCCGCCTCGACCGCGAGCTGCCTGGCTGGACGCGCGCCGAGCTGGCCGACAGCCTCAAGCTCGTGCGCGAGGAGATGGCCCCGCACTGGGACCTCACGCCCGAGATGGTCACGCACACGCGCGTGATCGATCTGAAGACCGGCCACCCGTATCCCGAGGTCACGCCGAAGTTCATGGAGAACTGGGAGTGGACCACGGGCAAGAGCGCTGACGAAATCGGCGCTTACCTCGCCTACGCGCTGCAAATACTCAAGGACGCCGGCCTGCCCGCCGACGGCATCACCACACCCGGCGGCTTCGGCAAAAAGGCACGTCCGCAGATGGCGCTCGCCACCTTGCAGGCCTGCCGCGACGTGTGCGGCACGGAGATTCCGCACTACTTCACGGACCTTTTCACTGAGCCGGGCCGCAGCGTCGCGCCCGTGGTGCAAAACGCGTCCGACCTCGACGGCCCCGACCCGCGCTGCGTCGTCTATGTGCCCGGCTGCACGGGCGATTGGACCGCCGGCTGGGACTGCACCAACCCCGGCGGCGCGGACAAGTTCATCACCGCCGACGGCAAGAGCGGCCGCATGGTGGACGTCATCCAAAGCGGCGAGCCCGCGCTGATGTTCGGCCACTGGACCGGGATTTACTTCAACGGCTACGAAGTCGGCTTCAAGATTTTGCAAGACGTGGTGAAGCGGCTCCAAGCCCGCTTCGACAACTTGCTCTGGATGAAGAACAGCGAGGTCGCGCGCTATTGGGCCGCGAAGGAACTCACGCGCATCGAGCGCACCGGGAACACCGTGAAACTCCGTGCTCCCTTCGCCTGTCCCGACTTCACCCTGCGCGTCGCCGTTAGCTCCACAAAGCCCCCGCAACTCCGCGTCGCCGACAACGCGAAGCCGCTTACCGAAGTCCCCGCTCAGCTCAAGCTCACTCCCGGCACTTGGTGCCGCGACGGCGACGCCACGCTTGTGTGCATCGCGCTGCCGAAAGGCGTGTCTCAACTGGAACTCCCGACCTGATTTTAAGCCACAGATGAAACACGGATTGAACACAGACTCGAAGCGCTTCCCATCCGTGTTTCATTTGTGTCCCATCTGTGGCTAAAGCAAATATGCAAACCCGCCCCCTCGGCAAAACCGGCCTCAATCTCCCCATCCTGAGCTTCGGCGCGTCCTCGCTCGGCGCGGAGTTTCGCAGCGTGAAACTCGATGAAGCCCTCGCCAGCGTGCGCGTCGCGCTGGACGGTGGCCTGAACTTCATCGACACCTCGCCCTTTTACGGACGCGGCATGAGCGAAGTGCTCCTGGGCATCGCGCTCAAGGGCGTGCCGCGCGACAGCTACACGCTCTGCACCAAGCTCGGCCGCTACGACCTCGCGCACTTCGACTTCAGTGCCAAACGCGTGGCCGAGAGCGTGGACGTGAGCCTGCACCGCCTTGGAACCGACCACCTCGACATCATCCTCTGCCACGACATCGAGTTCGTGCCGATGCAGCAGATCGTGGACGAGACACTCCCGGCGCTGCGCAAGATTCAGCAGTCGGGCAAAGTGCGCTTCATTGGCTTCAGCGGCTACCCGCAGAAGATTTTCAAGTTCATCTGCGACCAGACCGCCGTGG
Organism: Pseudomonadota bacterium; assembly: GCA_009922615.1. Lineage (GTDB taxonomy): Bacteria > Verrucomicrobiota > Verrucomicrobiia > Limisphaerales > SXTU01 > SXTU01. The sequence goes on along the minus strand of RFVF01000006.1, from coordinate 87,975 downwards.
ACTGCGTGCTCAGCTACAACCAATACACGCTCCAGAACACGCGCTTCGCCGACGAGACGATTCCCTACCTCAAGGCCAAGGGCGTGGGCGTGATGAACGCCGGCCCGTTCAGCGCGCGCCTGCTCACGAACGCGCCATTGCCCGCATGGCTCAAGGAGCCGGAGAGCGTGAAGGCCGCCGCGCGTGCCGCCGCCGCGCACTGCGCGAGCAAGGGCGTGGACATCGCCAAGCTCGCGCTCCAGTTCAGCCTCGCCAATCCCGACATCGCGACGACCGTCAGCGGCAGCGCGAACCCGGACAACATCCGTAACTGGGCCAAATGGGCCGCCGAGCCGCTGGATCAGCAGCTCCTCGCCGAGGTCCAAGCCATCTTCGCCCCGGTGAAGAACCTCGGTCACAAGGAAGGTCTGCCCGAAAACAACTAACCTGCCATGCGCCAGCTCCTAGCTCTCCCGTTCCTCGCCTTCGCACTTGCCGCGCAGGAACCCACGCCTCCCGCCAAGCCCGACGCGAAGCGCGATGCCGCCGGCGTCGTGACCCTCACCTGCGCCACGCCCGGCGCGGTCATCCGCTACTCGGTGGACGGCTCCGACCCGGGGCCGAAGGGCGGGCCTTACCTCGCGCCCATCGTTTTACCTGCGGGCGGCACGGTGAAGGCGCGCGCTTACACCGAGGACCGCAAGGTTAAGAGCGAGCTGTTCGAGGCGAGGTTCGACGCCGTAGCCGGCGCGAAGCCGCTGCCCGCCACGCTCGTGCCCTGCACGCAGGACCGCGATTGGCCGGTTTATGACTGGGCCAAGCGCCACGCCGCCGTCACCAAAATCGCCACCGAGCGTAAGGCTTCCCTCGTCTTCATCGGCGACTCCATCACGCAGATGTTCGGCGGCGAACCGCACGACCGCAGCCAGCCGGGCAAGGACGTTTGGGAAAAGTTCTACGCCAAGCGCAGCGTGGCGAACCTCGGCTTCGGCTACGACTACTTGGAGAACACGCTCTGGCGCTTGCGGCACGGCGAGCTGGACGGCGCGAAGGCCAAAGTCGTGGTGATGCACATCGGCACGAACAACGCCGGCAAGAACACGCCGGAGGAAATCGCCGCTGGGGTCCGCGCGCTCCTTGATGAAATCCACCAGCGCCAGCCGCAGGCCCATGTCATTCTCATGGCCATCTTCCCGCGCGGCCCCAAGCCCGACGCCCTGCGCGCCAAGCTGGACACCACCAACAAACTCCTCGCCCAGTTCGCCGCGCCGGGCAAAGTCACCTTCCTCGACATCGGCGCGAAGTTCCTCCAGCCCGACGGCACCATCGCCCGTGAGATCATGGGCGATTACCTGCACCCCAGCGCCAAGGGCTACGAGATTTGGGCCGAAGCCATCGAGCCGCTGCTGGTCAAGCTGCTCGGCGAGACGAAGTAAACGGCTGCCTGCTTCATAAACCCCTGCTGGCGGCATGCCCTTCGCCGGAGCAACCACGCAATTGCCCGAGCGAACCTTGGGGTGCTTCTTTTTCCGTGCAATCCGGCGGACCGCCGACTACTTCTTGGCGCCAGTTAGCATGACTGCACGGCACACTCGCCGTCACTGAACTCGACCTTATGGCTGCGCGCGATTATCCACCGGAAAACCCGGGTGAATTTCAACCCACGCCCGGCAAGGCCCGGCCGCGCGAGCACGGCGTGGCGGCCGGTGACGGGGTCACCCTCGGGCAGAAGATTTTGGGCTGGTCGCGGTGGCTCCTGACGGCCTTGACGGTGGTTTATTGTGTGCTCTATCTGGTGGTGCTCTACGGGATGGAGCATGAGGCAGAGAATTCCCAGTTCTTCAGCGTGGCAATGTATGCCCCGCCGTGGGTGTGGCTGCTGCCCATCATTCCGCTGGGGGCGCTGGCCATTTTCGTTTATGCGCGACTGTTGATCCCGCTGGCGTTGTGCGTGCCGGTCATGATTTTCGGCTTCATGGATTTGCGCTGGAACAGCCACGTGAGCGCCACGGGGCGGGCCTTCAAGGTGGTTACGAACAACATCGGCCAGGACCACAAGAAGAGTTACACGAGCTTCGCTGACCTTCAAAAGGCGGACATCATCGCCTTGCAGGATGCCAACCCCACGGTGCATGGCAAACAGGCGGCGGAGCATTACCCCAACCATCATGTGGCTGCGAAGGACCAGTTTGTGCTGATCAGCAAGTATCCGATCCATGCAGCGGATGTGTTGCCCATGCCTGATCCGGCTGACCCCCGGCACCGCGTCGCCGCCTGGTTCGAGCTGGAGGTGGAAGGCCGTCCCCTGCTGGTCTTCATGCTGCACATGCCCACGCCGCGCCAGGAAATCATGGCGGTGAAAAGCCCGAGCGCAATCTTGGGCATGCTGGGCAAGAGCACCGGTAACAGTGGCGCCCTCCACGAACAGAACGAACGCTTTTTTCTCCGCCAATTGGAACTCGCCCGGCAAATGGTGCAGATCACCCGGGCGGCCAAGGCTCCCTTCATTGTCTGCGGCGATTTCAACGTGCCGACGCACGGTCATTGTTACCGGCTTTACCGGGAGAACTGGCGCGAAGCGTTCAGTGAGCGGGGTCAGGGAGTGGGTGCGACCTTTCCGGGCGACGCCCATTTCCCGGCCTGGTTGCGGCTGGACAACATCTATTGCAGCCAGACGGGCCTGCGCCCGATCCACGCTGAGGCGGAATCGGACCGGGGTTCGCAGCACCGGGCCATGGCGGCGAGCTTTGAATTCATCGACGCGCGGCGATGAAAGGGAACTGAACCGTCGCTTCCGGACGATTCAGTTCACGTAGATGAGCTCGTTGCTCATGAGCAGCGCCTGGGTGAGGCGTTCCCACGCGGTGAATGGGTGGCTCTGAATTTTTTCCTTGATCGGGCCGCTGAATTCCTGCTGGGCATTCCAGACGTATTCCTCACCCCGCTTCACGCCGGGCATGTGCACGACGGGGGCCCAGCGGAACGCGTCATCCTCGGAAGTTCCGCGGCTGGTGACGATGAAATCAATCGCCTCACCGCGCTTGACGGCGATGTCCTTGACTTTGGTCGCCACATCCTTGCCCGCCGCCTGCCAGGCACCAAACTGCCCGCCGGTGGCACGTGCCACGATGGCCTCCACTCCGTCACCGGTCTTCGCGTCGTGTTCCAACCGGCCCTCGATGCTGATCACGCCATCGCGCGGCGCCACCCAGCGGCGCACGACGGAATGTTTGTGATCACCGGGCACACCACCGACCGCGTTCAATGACACGGCGAAAGACATGCCCCGCAGTGCCGGCAGGGGGGCTGCGCCCTTGTCTTTTTTCGGCACCTTCGCCTCGGCACTCTTTTTAAGTTCAGCCCGGTCGGCCAGCACCCAGGAATCGCGAATGAACGCCGGCATTGGCTCGAAGCTGACGAGCTTCTTGGCATCCGCGTCGTATTCCCCGTAACCGTAATGCCACGCATGCAAATCGGCCCCGCCCAGCGCGGGCTTGGCCTGCTGATCAGCGAGGTAGTCGAGCGCCAGTTTTTGCTCAGTGGCCGAGGGGGCGCGCTGGAAGAAGAGCTGGTAGATAAAGGCCACCTTCTCCTCGTCCTTGGCTCCGGAGAGCAGCTCGGGACGCGAGGCGATGTTGCGCGTCTGCTCGACCACGAAGCCGTTGTTCATCAGGTAAAGCGCCTGGAGCGGAACCGTCGTCAACACGCGCGACGGCGCGGTCATATCAGGATTGGCAAAATCGAAGATGCGGAATGAATCCGAGATCTTTGCGCGATCGATGTAGCCGTAAACGGTACGCCGGCCCGAGCCAGCGAGATCCTCGGAAGGTCCGCCGCGCTCGTCGAATTCGTTTTTGCCGCCCAAAGCCAGCAGCGTGTCACGCAGGGACTCAAAATCGAGCCGTTGCAAGTTCTGCCGCCAGAAAAGCGCATTGCCGGGGTCGATCTTGGAGTTAGCCGGGTTGTCGGTGGTCACCTGCTGCCACGTGGCAGAGAGCATGATCAGCTTGTGCAGCTGCTTCACGCTCCAGCCATCCGCCATGAACCGCGCGGCCACGTAATCGAGCAACTCCTGATTCGAGGGCGGTTCGGAGCGCAGGCCGAAGTCGCCCAGCGTGCGGACGATGGCGTCGCCGAAATGCCAGTTCCACACCCGGTTCACAAACACGCGCGGAGTGAGCGGGTTGTCCTTGCTGGCCACTTCGTTCGCGAGGTCCATGCGGCCGGAACCGGTGGTGAATGGCTTGGCCTCCGAGCCGCCAAATATTTCCAACCAACGACGTTTGACGACCGGGCCTTTGTTGGTCGGCTCGCCGCGGATCATCACGAAGGAATCCTTGGGTTTGTCGGAATCGGAAAGCACCATCGCGCGCGGCGGGCTGCCGGGGTGAACCCGTTTCAACTCCTCGAGCTTGGCGCGTTCGGCGGCCTCCTTGTTGTTCAGCGCCGCGCCCACGATGCGGCGCAGGCCCTTGTCCGAAATGTGGATGGGAGAATCCGGTCCGTGCAGCACGGCGTGCAACTCGGCCCGCGCACCCGCCGCCTTCTCGCCCTTGTCGGCGAGTTTCTCGGTCTCGCGAAAAAGTTTGCCGTAAGCCTCGGCGACGGCCTTGAGATTTTCGGGCGGAGTCGTGAACAGCTTTGCGACCAGCTCGTTCACGGATTTGTCGACAGCAAACTTCGCGGCCAACCCAGCCGCCTTCGTGGTGAATTCCTTGTCCTCCAGCGCCGCAAACGCAAACCACGGACCGAACACCGGGTCGGACTTTTTCGCCGCCTCTTTGAGGTAGGTCCGCCACTGCTCGAAGATGTCGGGGTCGAGACCCAGATTGAGCGGGAGCTTTTTATCCCCGACGGTGCGCACGCCGAGGAGGTATTTATCCACTGCGGTCCGGAACGTGCCGAGCACACGCGCCTCCTCATTGCCGCGCACGGCCGCCACCTTGGCTAGAATCTCTTCGGATTTCTTCTGGAAATCCTCGTAGTCCTTGTCGGACTTGGGCTTGCCGAGCAGCGGTTCATCTGCCGGCTCGATGGAGGAACTGAAGACACCGTGCAGGGCGTAATAGTCTTTCTGCGAGACGGGGTCGAACTTGTGATCGTGGCAGCGTGCGCACGCAGCGGTCACGCCCATCAGGCCCTGCGTGATCACGTCGATGCGGTCATCTATGACTTCGTTGATATTTCCCATGAAACGCTTGCCCACCGTCAGGAAACCCATCGCCGCCAAAGGCTCGCGATGCTCCGCCGAGGCGAGGCGATCCCCGGCGATCTGTTCGCGCAGGAATTGATCGTAAGGCTTGTCCTCGTTGAACGCCTTGATGACGTAATCGCGATAGGTCCACGCAAACGGATAGAGCGGCTTGTTCTTCGCGTTATTGTTCCGGTCGCCGCTGGTGTCCGCATAACGCGCGACGTCAAGCCAGTGCCGGCCCCAGCGTTCGCCGTAGGCGGGCGAGGCGAGCAGGCGGTCGATTACTTTTTCAAACGCATTCGGCGAACGATCAGCGAGGAAATCATTTACTTCCTGCGCGCTCGGCGGTAGGCCGGTGAGGTCGTAGGTCGCCCGGCGAAGGAGCGTGCGCCGGTCGGCTGCGGCCGACGGGGTGATGCCTTTGGACTCCAGCTTTGCGAGCACGAATTTATCGAGTTCGTTCTTCACCCACTTTCCCGCGTCCTTCACTTTGGGAACGACCGGTGCCTTCACCGGCTGAAAGGCCCAGTGTTCCCGGGCCTTGTCCCAGTCAACCTTGAGCGCGGCCACCGCGCTGCTCGTCTCGGTGCGCGGGTCGGGTGCCCCCATGCGAATCCATGTCTCGAAGTCCGCGATGATCTGCGGAGACAGACGATCGCCCTTGGGCGGCATCATGTCGTCCGGGTTCGTAGACTTCATGTCCTTGATGAGGAGGCTCTTCTCCGGCTTGCCTGGGACGATAGCGGTGCCGCTGGTGCCTCCCTTGATCAAGCCTTCTTTGCTGTCCACGTAGAGACCACCCTTGAGTTTGTCGGCCTTGGCGGAGTGGCAACTGTAGCAGTGCTCGGCCAGGACGGGACGGATCTTCTTCTCGAAGAACTGAAGCTGTTCGGGATCCAGCTTGGCCGGTGCGGCGGTAGCGCTGGCAACAAGACAGGTGGTCGCGACTGCGAGGGCGGAAAGGGACAGCTTCATATGATTCAGAGGCTAGGACGAAACAGGACGCAAAAAAGATACCTGCGAAAAATCACCGTGGCTGGCGATGGCAAAGGCAAAAAAGGACAGGCCACCCGGCCTGCCCCGTGATTGCCGAAAAGATCATTCGATCAGGATTCGCAAACCGCCGCTCAGGCTTTGAGGATATCCTTCACCACGCTGCCGTAAACATCCGTCAGACGGAAGTCGCGGCCATTGTAGCGGAACGTGAGCTTTTCGTGATCGAAGCCCAGCGCGTGCAACAGCGTCGCGTGTAGGTCGTGCACATGCACCTTGTTCTCGACGGCGTTGTAGCCGAACTCGTCCGTCGCACCGTAGGTCTGGCCACCCTTGACGCCACCACCGGCGACCCAGGAGCAAAAACCCTTGTTGTGGTGGTCACGCCCCGGTTCGCCGCGCTGACCGCGATCATGCCGCGGCGTGCGACCGAACTCGCCACCCCAGACCACGAGCGTGTCTTCGAGCATGCCGCGTTGCTTGAGGTCCTTGAGAAGCGCGCCAATGGCCTGATCGCATTCACCGGCCTTCTTGCGAAGATTCGTGCCCACGGCCGTGTGATGGTCCCAGCCGCCATGCCACGTCTGCACGAAACGCACGCCCTTCTCCACGAGGCGACGCGCCACGAGTAACTGGCGGCCTTGCGCAGAATCACCATACAGGTCGCGGACGCTCTGCGGCTCGCGCGAAATGTCAAAGGCATCCGTGGCCTCGGTCTGCATCTGGTAGGCGAGTTCAAACGACTGGATGCGCGATTCGAGCAACGCTTCCTGCCCGAGCTTCTCCTGATGCAATTCGTTGAACGCCTTCACCAAGTCCAGTTGCTCACGCTGACGCGCGAGGCTGAGATGCTGGCTCTTGATGTTCTCGATGATCTTGTCCACCGAGGCCGAGGGATTGTTCACCAACGTGCCCTGATACGCGCCGGGCAGAAATGCCGAACGCCAGTTCGAGGCACCACCGAGGCCGCCGCCGAGCGCAATGAAGCCGGGGAGGTTTTGATTCTCGGTGCCCAGCCCGTATGTCACCCACGAACCAAACGACGGCTTCACCAACCGACCCGCACCGGTGTTCATCATCAACGTCGCAAACTCGTGCGCCGGGATGTCCGTGGTCATCGAGCGGATGACGCACACCTCGTCGATCATCTCGCCGATGTGCGGCCAGATTTCGCTAACCTCGACGCCGGACTTGCCGCGCTTCTCGAACTTGAACTGCGTGGGCAGCGGCACGCCGCCGATGGCATCCACCTTCTCTTCGCCGTGCTTGCCCAGTTCCGGCTTAGGATCCCAAGTGTCCACGTGAGACGGTCCGCCCTGCGCGAAGATGTGGATGACGCGCTTGGCGCGGCCCGTGAAATGCGGCTGCTTTGGGGCGAGCGGATTGACGGCGGTGCTCGCACGGGCGGCACTCTCCGAGCCCAGCAACCAAGCGAGACTCAACCCACCCATGCCCATGCCAAACCGGTTCAAAAACTGGCGGCGGGTGCTGATGAAATCCGCGATCTGCGGCTGATGTTGTTTCGGGTCCATACTTTGATGTCGTTAAAATTCCACCCGCGACTGCGGACGTCATTCCATCTACGGCCAGCCAAGACGAACTATTCACCCCGGCCTTGCGAGGGTGGACGGGAAATACCAACGGCGGGTTACAATCCTTGAACAACTGGCCGCACCAACCCAGCGCGGCCCGGAACGAAAGTGGTGGTAGGAGCTGGATTCGAACCAGCGAAGGCGTGAGCCAGCAGATTTACAGTCTGCCCCCGTTGGCCACTTGGGTATCCTACCACCCAGCCATGCGATCTCTCGCGGGACGCGGATTAAGCCAAACGAACACCAGCGGCTCAAGTGGAATCTTGGAACGGGGACAAATCAACCCGTTCACCAGCGGTAATTGCCCCCCAACGCATCCCACAACGGAAGCGGCCGTGCGATTCACGCCAAAAAAAAGCCAAAACCGACCGCTATGACCTGTCGTTAACCGCCGGCACTTTCACAAACGAAAGAAACACGCCGATCTGCTTGATCGCTTCCGAGAACTTGTCGTAATCCACCGGCTTGGTGATGTAGCTGTTGCAGCCCAACAGATGACACCGTTCCACCTCACGCGGGTCCTCGGTGGTGGTGAGCATGATGACCGGCAGCTTGCGCAATTCCGCATCCGCTTTGACCTGACGCAGCACCTCCACGCCATCCACCTTGGGCATGCGGATGTCCAGCAGTAGCAGATAGGAGGCACTGGCTTCGCGCTTCACTCCCTCGCCCAGACGGAAGAGAAAATCTAGAATTTGCTGGCCGTCCTCGAAGCGCTGGATGGGATTGCGCAGACCGGCCCGGACGAGATTCTTCTCGATGAGCCGGGCATGGCCGTCGTCATCATCGGCCACGAGGATAATTGCTTCATTGGTCACGTTTGCGTGGACTATTTCGTGGACGCGGCCGGGGAGGAAACAAAAATCTGGACCTGCAATCGCGGCAGTTTGAGCCGCGTGGATTCGGCCCGGAGGGAGAGAAGGTCGGGTGCTCACCACGAAAACGAGGAACATCGAGAAGGCTGGCAATCGATCCCAAGCACCTAGACAAATGGGCGTCAATCGTCCTTTCAGCGTTATGGTGACCAAGCGCGTTGGGGATGACGTGCTCCATTGAAGCATTCGCCTCTGTAATCAGTTCATCGCAGAGCAAGCTCCCAAATTCCAGTTGTGGGTTCACTTTCTCCCCACTCGGTTCAGCGTGTAATACGCCGAGGTGTGCAGGGGCTCGGTGCCGTCAGCGGCGCGAAGGTTGGCGTGGTGGAGTTCGTAAATTTTTCCCGTGCGCAGCTCCGGCAGCTTGAGCCGCACGGCGCGACCGTCGGTGGAGACGGTGGCGGAGGAGACTTTCACGGGCGTGATGTCCTGCTGCGGCGAGCCGTATTGCGCGCGGTAGAGATAGTGGTAGTGCGAGAGAGACCAGTTTGCGGGCGTGGCGGCGGCGGAGCGATCCACGGGGCGCGTGAAGCGCACGTCGAAGCCGTCGGCGGTGAGTTTCATGGTTTCAATCTCGAAGGGCACTTCGCCATTCCACACGACGCGTTGCAGGCCGAAGGATTTCCCGCCCGTGCTGCCCCAGCCGCGGTCGGTCTGGCCGACGTAGAGACTGCCGTCGGGCGCGAAGGCCGCGCGGTTGTTGCCGCCTTGGAAGCCGCTGCGGAACGGCAGACACGCGCCCTGCCATTCGCCGTCCACCTTCTCCAGCGCCACACGCACGACGATGCACTTGCTCTCGTCGGCCACGAACATCTGCCCGGCGAAGGGGCCGAACTTTCCGCCGGTCGTGTCCACCACCGGCTCGGCGAGCGACTGTCCCATCGTGCCGTAGGGAAACTGGATGGCGGGGAGCTTGCGAATCTTGGCGAGCTCCTCGGCCTTGCTCGCGTCGCCCTTGAAGTTCGCGTCCCACTTGAGCGACGCCGGGTGGCCGTGGAACGCGCCGGGGCTGACATGATGCAGCGGCGAGGTGCCGACCCATTCGCCCTGGTTGTCGGTGATGAAGAGATCACCGTCGGGTGTCATGCACAGGCCGTTGGGCGAGCGCAGTCCGCTGCTGACGGGGATGAACTCGCCCTTGGGCGTGACCTTGAAGCTCCAGCCGAAATACTTGCCCGGCCCGCTGATGCCGATGCCTGAGATCGCGCCCCAAAGGTTGCCCGCCTTGTCCCGCACGGGGCCGAAGATGTAGGCGTGTTGGCTGGCGGAGACGCCGCAGTTCTGGTCGAGCGTCTCGAAAAGGTCGGCCTTGCCATCGCCGTCGGTGTCCACAATGCGCGTCAGCTCGGAGCGTTGCACGACGAAGACTTCACCGGGCTTGCCGGTGAGCAGGCCGAGCGGCTCATGCAGACCAGTGGCGAACAATTCCCAGCGGTCGCCGAAGAAAGCGCTGGTCGACGGCGTCTTGCCGGCAAGCATCGCGGCGCGATTAAGTCCCGGCTTGGCACACTCGGCTTGGAGCGCGGCGTTCACGTAGCGCCAGATTTCCCCACGTCGCGTGCAGATCATCAGCGAGCCGTCGGTGTTAAAGGCCATGCCGCCGACTTCGAGCGCGATCCCGCTGGGAATGGCGACGGTTTCAATCTTGTAGTAACGCGCCTCGCCGGTCGGTGGAAAATCGGCGGTGAGCCGGGCGTTGAGCTGCTCGCGCAAGTCGCGGCCTAGCGGGTCCAGCTCGAAGTAGAACGGCACCATCTCGGTGAAAGTGACGGCGAGAAAATTGTCTCCCGCGCGCAGCTTCACGTGGAACGGCACGGGGTCGGCGATGTTACCAATCTGGCCCGCGAGCCAGCCCGGCGGGCCGAGGTCGGAAGGCATTGGACCGTTGTTGAACTTGGTCTGCACGGGGCGCTTGCAGCCGATGCGCAGCGTGACCTCGCGCTCGGCATCGGCGTGGAAGGTGAAGAGGAGGGACTTCGCGGATGCGTCGAGCGTGGTCCACTGGGCATTGGGGAGAGTGATGGTTTTCGCGCCGGAGATATCGGCGGAACCGTCGGGCTTAAGCGTGGGTGCGACGGGAAGAGCGTGAATCGAAGCGAGTCGAGCGGCAGGGAGTTGCTTCAGCGTGGCGGCAGTGACAGCGGCTTCGGTGGCCTCGCGCGTGGCAAGTTTGGAGTAAACGAGCTGCAGCTTCGGCACCGCTGGAGTCAGCGACGCTCCCGTGCCGGCGACTTGCAGTCGCCGCTCTGCGGTCGTGCTGGAGGCACCAGACGGCGACAGCAAGTCGCCGGCACGGAGGTCGTCGAAGTTCCATAGACCCACCGTCTGCGCGTCCGCCTTCAGCGGCTCCTTCGCCACGCCTTTGATTTCCCGCACGCCCTTCGAGATGCGGATGTCATCCAGCAAGCCGTCGCAGCCGAGGCCGCCTTCCACGAGTCGACCGATGGCGAGGCCGCCGGGCTTCGGTGAACCGTTGAGCGGCTTGGCGGGCGCATCGAGGACTTGTCTGCCATTCACATAGAGCCGCACGCGCGCCGGTTCGATGATGGCCGCGAGTGCGTGCCACTGGCCGTCGCAAATGTTCGCGGAAGATTTGAACTCCCCTCCCCTGCCTGGCATGTAGAGGCTGAAGACGCCGCTGCCTGAATAAGTGTAGAGCTCCCAATGCTGCGCGGATGCCTTCGAGTCGCTGGCGACGAGGATGTTGAACTGCTTGGCCGAATGAACGCGCGCGCGCAATTCGACGGTGATGGGCAGTTCGCGGTAAGCCGCCTTGCCCTCCTCGACGATGCCGCCGGCCAGTGCGTGGCCGAATTCCTTCGAGAGGGAAGGCGCGGCAGACTGTCCGCTTACAGCGCCTGGCATTTGTGCAACGGCAGCCACAGGTTTTGCGGCGGCGAGCGTGCGATACTTGGGCTTCGCGCCTGCGGGCTTGCCGTCGAGCTGCGGTAGAAGCCAGTCGAGCCCGTCGAGATTGTCGCGCAGCCGCTGCTCCACGTCGTCTTGAGTGTGACCGATGATGCCGATGGGACCGCGATAACCGGACGCGGCGATGACTTTCAGGAGCGGCAAATCCAATTCGCCAGAGCCAAGCGGGAGAATCTTCTGCCCGCGCTTCTCGCCGTCGCGGGTCATGCCGTTTAGATTGAGGCAGAAGAGATACGGCTTCATTTCGCCCAGCACCTTGGCAAAGCGATCCACGTGGTCATGGCCGTGGTGCTGGTTGTAGATGATGCCGACGTTGGTCGCGCCGTGCTTGGTGCGGAGTTGCTCGCAGATGGCGACCATGCTTTCAGGCTCACCGCCCCAGCCGCCGTGGTTATAGAGGCCGAACTGGCAGCCAGCCTTCCCCGCGCGCTGGACGGCCGGGAGCAGTTGCGCGGCGGCCTTCTCCACGCGCTCGGCTTGCGTTGTGCCCGCCGGGCTGGGGACGGTCATCCAAATCTGCGGATGAAGATCGTGCTTCGCGAAGAGCTTGAACGCCTCCTCGTGCATCGCCCAGAAGGCGAAGTAACCGAGTTTGTGCTTCTGGTATTCCAGAATCTCCGTCTCGAACTCCGCGACGTGCTCCTGCCGCCAGTCGTAGGCGATGTGCTTGAAACCGAGTTTGGCAGCCATCTCGGCGCGCTCGGCGGGTCCACGCTTCTTGGAGTCGAACGGCACGATGCACCAGGCGACCAGGTTGGTGCGGTCAAAGATGGCGGGCGCAGCGGAAGCCCGTGCGAGCGGGGAGCACGCAATCGCGAGGAGAAGCAGCGAACGCAAGATACGTTTCATGGCTGGCAGAACCGTAGGCGGTTGCGGGATGGCGCGCAACGTAGGACAGAGCATCCCGCCTGTCCCTCTGATTAGCCAACTCCCGCTCAACCAGTTGCAAACAAACGGAAGTGAGGCAGGACGCACTGACCTACTTCAAAGGAGCGAACCCAGCCGCTTCAGCACTGCCCCCGTCGCCTCCAGCCACCAGCCCAGCACGGTGAGCAGGCACCCCTGCCCCGTCAGCAGCGGGATGCCCAGCAGCAGCACCAACACGTTGCCGAGGAAGATGACCGCACTGGAAAACAAGTAGCCTTGACCGGTGATGTCCGATTGCTTCGTCTTGAGAATCTCCCACGTAAGCGTGAGGTGAAAGGCGTAGGCCGCGCCGAGCAGTAAGTGGAACAGCGGTGTCCATCGCGTCCAGCCCCAGATGAGATGACCGGCGAGGAAGATCAACACCACCAGCACTGCGTAGAGCGGGAAGAAATACGGCGCAAGCGCGACGAGGAAGTTTGACTTCGTGATCACGACCTCGCCGCCCTGCGACGTGGCCTTGAACTTCTTCACCTTACCGCCGAAGAGCCACGACCACACGACGTGCGTCAGTTCGTGCCCGACGACGTAAATCCACATTGGCTTGGGCAGCAATGCGAAGATGACCAGCCAGCACGCCGCCCCCGCCGCCAGCGGCACCCAAACCTCGGAGGCCCCACCACACGCGCGGAACACTTTCACGAAAACCGGCAACGCCCCCGCGCACACGGGCAACAGCAGGATTCCCACGATGAACTTCAGCCACTTGGGCACGCCGCAGTGTGCCTGCGATGGAAAGTGACTGGCGAGCCACGAGTGAAGCCGCGCGGGCTAGGGCTGCTTGGGTAGTTGATTCAGTGTGTAGAAAAACACGTCGTGCAGCAACGGCTGGGCGGCGGCGCTGCGCACTCCCGCCGCGCGAATGCTCGTGACAAAACCCGCGCGCATTCCGCCCAGCCTCAATCGTGCGCTCAAGCCATCCGGAGCAACCGTCACACTCACCACCTTCAGCGCCGACGACTTGTTCGGCGTGCCGGCGAAGTCATATTCCAGCCCGGCGGCGAGCTCATGCCGGTAGTTGAATTGGGCAGCATCGTAACTGGCGACCTTCATCGCCGACGCAACGTCAACCGGCTCTGTGAACGTCAGTTCGAAGCCATCGGCCAGCGCCTTTACTTGTCGCACCTCGAACGGCATTGCACCGGCCGCAGCGATGCGCCCCAAGCCCGGGCCTTTGCCATCTGCCGCCGCACCGCCCACGTAAAGCTGGCCAGTGGCATTGAAGGCCAGCCGCGTGACGCGCACAGCGGGGACCTTGAGAAACGGCCACACCGCGCCCTGCCAGTCGCCGTTCACCTGCTCCAGATGCACTCGTAGCAAGGCGCCTTCGCCATCCGCCACAATCAACTGCCCGGCAAACTGGCCCCAACGCTCCGGCAACGCCGCCAGCCCCGTCACCCGCTTCGCCAGACGTGCCGGGAACCACACGGCCGGTGCGGTCATCTCTTTCGGCTCATTGAACTGCTCCTGTGGCGCAGGTTGGGCCGCCGGATAACCGTGCGGTTGTGATTCCCGAACCGCGACGAGTTTGGCCGCCGGAGCCCACGGACCGGCGTTGTCGGTCGCGAAGACTTCGCCGCCAAACACGCCACCGCCGCCGGGCGAGTGGAAGCCACTGGCCCAGCCTTCGAAATCCTTGCCCGCGCGACTGAAACGCACATCCCAAGCGCGAAACGGAACTTCCCAGCGGCTGCCCCGTCCGTCGAGCAGCACATGAAATTTGCCTTCCTTGTCCGCGACCGGTCCAACCGCGAACTGCCGGGCATTACCGTTGAAACCCCACGCTTGGCTCACGCATTCAAAGTAGTCCGCCTCGCCGTCGCCGTCCGTGTCGCGCAGGCGTGTCAACTCGCACTTCTGCGCGACGAACATTTCGCCGCTGAACACACGCAAGCCGCCCGGTTCCATCAGCCCGCGCGCGAACCGGCGAAATACCGGCGGGTTCGTGGGATTGTCCCATGGGCCTGCGATGAACACCTCGCCGCGTGCCGTGCAGAAGGCCAGGTCGCCGTTGGGCAGAAAGTCGAGACCGGTGATGGGAGCGGATTCGGATTTCGAGTTGAGGATTTCGAGTTGCTCAATGAGAAAGCCTGCTTCCGCCCGCACCGCTGGCGCGTTCGTCACCACCCACGAGGGCGCGGCGTTCGTCGGCTTGCTGGCAGACGGTTCGGACACGCGCATCAACTCGGGCGGCGCGACCTTCGCGGGAACGAGCTTCGGCAACAGCCGCTCGGCCTCGGGCTTGTCCGCGCACACGACGGAGAGCACTTCAAACGAGATCTCCCCGCGATGCGCCGGGATGTGAACAACGGCATGCGTCTCGTCGCCCGTAACGTAGCGCGGGATGATTTCGCTCTCGCCGTCCTTCTCGCGATGCAGCTCGACGACGTAATCTGCCTGCGCGGTCGCCGGTTTCCAACCGAGCAGCGGACGCCCACGAAAGGCCACGAGCAACAAATCTTTCTCGCGCAGGATGCCCATCGCAGCCGCATTCTGGCTGATTGTCGTCATGCGGCCAGCCTCCATGTGCGCGGTGAACTCGAGGTCCATGTAACTCGCCGAGAGCTCGAACCTCCGCACCACCACAGGCGTGCCGTCCACCCATTGCACCGACGGTGACTCATGCACGCGCACGGTCTCCTCAGCGTCGAGCGGCAGTTCATACATCAACGTGCGGATGCCGTCGCGCGTGCTGAGGCCGAGGAAACGCGGCTTTGAGGGGAAGTCGGTGAGGATGTTGCGCGCGGGCTTGCCGCCGGCCCACGGGAAAAGCGGAGGGTTCGTGAAGAGGAAGTCGCCGGTGAAGTCCGCGAGGAACCGGCCCGCCGCGCCGTCGTAGGGTGAGCCGTGCATGTTCAGCGACGGCCCGCGCCATGCCGTGTGGGTGCGAAGCGTCTCGGTGTCGAAAGCAAGGTGGACGTTCGTGGCGAGCGGGAGAACCACGCTGCGCGCCGCGACGGACATGGGCGCGCGCCGGAACGGCTGGTCGGCGGGGTCGCGGAAGGTTTGGGCGGGGAGCGGGAGGGCGAGGAGGAAAAGAAATAGGAAGGCAGAATGCATCGGGGAGCGCACGCGCCCCGGGTGCTGCCAACCGCGCCCTCGCGGTTGGCACTGATGCGCTCGATTCTCCAGTTGCTCCGCGTTCGAGGGTCGTCGAAGTTTTCCGCGAGGGCGCGGAAAACTGCACGCGGGGCGCGTGCGCTCCCCATTCCTCATTCCCCATTCCCCGCTCACTTCAGCTCCCATTTCTCGCCGAAGAAGTCGGCGACGACGACTCCTTTGCCGAGGACGCGGTCGGCGAGCGGGACGCTCATGTCCAACACGGCCCAGTCGGGGAGCTTGGGGGTTTGCTGCGAGTTCGAGGCCCCGGCGTATTGCGGGAACGTGAAGCCGGAGTTGATGACCACGTAGCGATTCGGGTTCAGCGGGTTGGGGAAGATGAACGCGGGCGCGTGCTTCGTGGCGTCGTAGGTTTTGTCGCCGACTTTGATTTCCTTCGCGCTCCATTTGATCGGCAATTTATCAGCAATGCGGGCGAGGAGCTTGTTCGAGGACGGGTCGCCCCAGAGGACGAGGTTGCTGTTCTTGATGTCGGCGTCGGTGATGGCGGAGTCGTCCTTCACGCGCGGCTCGCCGCGGAAGTAGCGCCGCCAGTGGAACGCGGCCTCGGCCAGCTCGGTCTTCGCCCACTGCCCGACGGCGGCGTTCAACGGCTGGCCGGTGGGCCGCACCATCACGAACGAGTCCATGAAGGCGTCGTCAATGGGGCCTTGGAGGTTGTGTTGCTTTCCATTCGCAAGTTTCACGCCCAACTGCCACTTGCCACCGATCTTGTTCAAACGCACGTCCCAGTAGCTGCCTTTGATAGGCAATGGCCCACCAACCTTTTGGCCGTCGACGAGGACGTTCAACTCACGCGTGGTGGGAGTCTCGTTAGCTGGTGCTGATGGTCTCAACGACAAGCCAATGATGTTTCGAGTTTTGAGCACAAGTCCCTTCGGCGTGTTCTCAGCATCAACACGCGCTTCCTCCCATTGCTTCTCCATCGCGTCAATCGTCACCCAATGTGCCGAGTTGAACTTCAGCGAGTGCGTCACCAGCGTGACCTTCTTCGGCAGGTGGTTGATGCCCTTGTTCGTCGCCTCATCCACGAGCTTCGCCACGACTTTCTTCGCTTCCGGCTCGAAGGCGTGGCCAGTCTTGGGGCCGATAATGTGGGTCATCTTGATGCCTTCCTTGGCGAGCGCGGCCTCCATCATGTCGGCGGCGGCTTTCTGCGCGTCAATCTCGCCGCTGTAAGCAATAAGCGTCGAGTTGATGAGATTGATGGGGCACGCGAGGGGGTCGTAGAGGCTCCAGAGTTTTTGTTCCCACCACGGGATGGTGTCGAGCTTGTCGCCGAGCTTCTGATAGTTCTTCACGTCCACGAAGCCCGCGCCGGGATTGACGGAGGCGAACTTGTCCGCGTGGTGCGCGCCGAGGTGCCACGCGCCCGCGCCGCCCATCGAGAAGCCGCGCATGGCGAGCTTGTTGCGGTCAATCGGGTAGTGCTTCGCCGCGTGGTCGAGGCCTTCCCACACATCCGTCTCGCCCGCGAACTTGAAGGCGTTCATGAAGCGACCGTAAGGGTCCAGCACGAAGGCGTCGTCGGGCAGGAACGTGCCGCCCGCGCGCGACTGGCCGTCAATGAAGGCAATCTCGTTGAGCGTGTCGCCGCGGCCGTGCAGCCAGAAGTCGAGACGGCGCGGCTTGTCATCGCCGGTGAGGTAAGTCACCGGCACCTTCAGCCCGTAAGGCTGCACCGAGCCGTCAATCTTCGACACGTAGCCGCGCACGACGGGCACGTGTGTGAGCGTGGTCGGCGTCTTGGCCTTGCCTTCGAGTTCCTTCTTCAGCGCGAGCAGGCCGGCCTTGGTGTTCCACGGCGCGTTGCCGGCGGCGAGCTGCTGCGCGCGCTCGTGACCAACCTTGAGCAGAGCGCGCGCGGAGTTGAACTGGTTCGGGCTGGTGAAGATGTCATCCTCCAGCGCGTAGCGGACGGCGTTGTGGTAAATCTGCACGTCGGACAGGAGCGCGAGGAGCGCGGGCTTGCTCTTCAGGGTTTCACGCAAGGCTTCGATCTCCTTGCCCAGCGCGGCGGCTCCGGCGGTGAGTTCAGCCTTCACGTCAGCGGGCACGACCACGCCAGGCGGTGGGTTGAGCTTCCGGGGATTGGGCTGAAGGTTGGCGGGCGGGGCTTTCTTGGCCGGGGCCTTGGTGTCGGTGGCTTTTTTCTCCGCCGCCGAGACGGAAACCAGCGCCAGTGAAAGTGTCAGCGAGATGGACAACAGCTTCATGCGGGGTGATATCGCAGAGCCTTCGCCACTTGGCGAGCGTGCAATGCACAAGCCCAACGTCTCCCGGCTTGCAATCACGCCCGCCCGGCGCGCAGCATCGCGCATGGCCCAGACGAAATCGCGCAATGAGCCGCCCGCTACGCCCAAGCCGGCCACCGACGGCGTCGTGCTGCTCGTGGACGATAATCCCGTGATCCGGCAGATTTATCGCCGCGCGCTGGAGCAGGAAAAGTTCAAGGTGGTTGAGTCGGAAAACGGCGGTCACGCCCTGCTGCTGCTGGACAACCACCAACCCAACGTCATCGTGCTGGACTTGATGATGGCCGGCATGGATGGCTTTCAGTTCCTCACGCAGTTGCGCCGCCGCACCAACTGGCAACTCGTCCCCGTCATCGTCCTCAGTGCCAAGCCGCTCAACGAGAACGAGCGGGCGCTCGTGGCGGAGCAAGCCCAGCACTTTCAGCGCAAAGGCGAAGTCCCGCCCGCCGCCATCGCCACGCTCGCCCGGCAGCTCGTGCCGGCGACCGCCGCGTAACCTTTCCCCCCCGCCGCCCCGCGCGTGCAGCTCGACCTCTTCACTCGCCTCCTGAACCGCGTGCGTCCGGCCGCGCCGACCGACACGCTGCGCGTGGGCGAGACCGAGCTCCCCGTCGAGTTCGTGCGCAATGCCAAGGCCCGCCGTTACATCCTGCGGCTCACGCCGGAGCGCATCGTGCGCGTGACGGTGCCGCGCTTGGGCAATCGCGCCGAGGCGTTTGCTTTCGCCCACCGGCAGACCTCGTGGCTGGAGCAGCAACTCGCCAAACCCCCGCGTGCCCGGCACGCCACCGAATGGCGGCACGCAACAGAAATCCTCTTTCGCGGTGAGCGCGTTGCGTTGCAACTGGAAACTCACGCCACTGGCTGCCTGGTGAAATTCGCGGACCAAAGCTTCGCGCTCCGCCAGCCCGCGACCAACCTCCGCCCGGCCGTAGAGCGCCACCTCTGGCAGCTTGCCGCGCACGAGCTGCCACCCCGCTTGCACGAACTTGCTGCGTCACTTGCGGTCACCGTCCAGCGCGTCACAGTGCGCAACCAGCGCTCGCGGTGGGGCAGTTGTTCGCGGGCTGGGACCATCTCGTTGAACTGGCGGCTCGTGCAGACGCCGGACTTTGTGCGCGATTACATCTGTGTCCACGAGCTGATGCACCGCCGCGAGATGAACCACTCGGCGCGCTACTGGCGGCACGTGGCCGACGCCTTCCCGCGCTGGGCGGAGGCCGAGCGTTGGCTCAAGGCTCATGGCGGCTTGCTGCGGTGAAGTGAGCCCAAAGGCTATCGAAGTCCTGCGATGTCTTGGACTGCGGCGGGAAGCGGAGCGCCACGCCGCTGCGCTTTGCCACCGCAGTCCAGGACGCCATGCGAACTTGGCCGCCTCCGAGACTTGCAGCAGCGTGGCTTGGAGGCATACGCTTCCCGACACATTCGCATGAAGCCACTGCCCATTCTTGTCGCATTACTCCTCGCCGCCATCACCTCCGCCTCCGCCGCCGACCCCGATGCCCTCATGCAAGGCGTCAAGCGCATCGTCTTCCTCGGCGACAGCATCACCTACGCGGGTGGCTACGTGGACATACTTGAAGCCACCTTCCGCGCCGCCCATCCCGACCAAGCCATCGAGTTCTTAGACATTGGTCTGCCGAGCGAAACCGTCAGTGGCCTGAGTGAGCCCGGCCATGCCGGCGGTAGATTCCCCCGCCCCACCGTCCATGAACGCCTCGACCGCGTGCTTGCCAAGACCAAGCCCGACCTCCTCGTCGCCTGCTACGGCATGAACTGCGGCATGTATTATCCGCTCAGCGACGAGCGCTTTGCCAAGTATCGCGAAGGCATCGAGCTCTTTCGCAAGAAAGCTGTCGCCGCCGGTGCAAAAGTCATCCACCTCACGCCTCCCGTCTTCGACGCCGTCCCCATCAAAGGCCGCACGCTTCCCGCTGGCTTGGCGGAATACAAGCAACCCTTCGAGGGCTACAACACCGTGCTGGATCGCTATTCTGAATGGCTCATCAGCCAGCGCGCGCAAGGCTGGCTCGTGGTCGACACGCACTCACCCATGGCGAAACACCTTGCCACCGAACGCCAGCGTGATCCCGCCTACCGGCTGGCGGGCGACGGGGTCCACATCAATGGCACCGGCCACTGGCTCATCGCGCGCGAAGTGCTGCGCGAGTTCAAGGGCCCGGAAGACAAACTGGCCGAGGCCAAGGACGGCTCCGCTTTCCTCGCTGCCATCCACCCGCGCGGCGCGGAACTGCTCAAGCTCATCGCCGAGCGCCAGGCCGTGATGAAAGACGCCTGGCTCACCGAGTGCGAGCACCTGCGGCCCGGCATGAAGAAGGGCCTGCCCGTAGCCGAAGCACAGGCCAAGTGGACCGAGTTGGAAGCGAAGATCGCTGAAGTTGCGAAGGCGAAGTAGCCCCAGCTCAACGTCCAATCCTTCGTCTCCCGTCACCCGTACTCGCCGGTGGCCCGCACGGATTATTGATCGCTGAATTACTCTCGCCCCGGCTTCACCGCCGCAATGCTCGCGGACAGCACATAGTCCCCCGGGTTCTTCCCCGGCAGCCACTCGTGGATAAACTCCCGGCTCGCATCCATCGGCGTAATCCGGATGTCCACAAAGCCCGCCTCCCTCAGCCACTCCTCCAATTCCTCCACCGCTGCCGCCCCCGCCACGCAGCCACAGTGCGCCGCGAGGTCCGCCAAGATGTCAGCCGGAAGCTCCGCCGTTCGCACGACGTCCGCGATCGCCAGGCGTCCCCCCGGGCGCAACACGCGGAATGACTCCCGAAAAACGCGCGCCTTGGCCGGCGAGAGGTTGATGACGCAATTGGAAAGGATCACATCCACGGAGGCCCCATCCACGGGCAACGACTCGATTTCTCCGAGCCGGAACTCAATGTGCCGCACGCCTGCTTTCCCCGCATTGGCCCGTGCCTGTTGCACCATCGCCGGCGTCATGTCCACGCCGATGACGCGGCCAGTCGGTCCCACGGCGCGCGCGGCGAGGAAACAGTCAAAGCCCGCGCCGCTGCCGAGGTCGAGCACTGTCTCGCCGGGGCGGAGCGAGGCGATCGCGTGCGGATTCCCGCAACCGAGGCCGAGGTTTGCCCCCTCGGGCGCGGCGGCGATTTCGTGGTCGCGGTAGCCCAACTTCTCGGCGCCGATGGCGGGCGGGCCACCACCACCGCAACACGTGGAGGCCGCGCTGGGGCCACAGTTCGACGCGCGCGCGGCAACGGCGGCATAGGCTTTGCGGACTTCGGCGCGCACCGCGTGCGCGTCTTGGGGAACGGTGGTTGTGTTCATCGCTGTTGCTGACGGGAGGTGAGTGAAATGGATAGCGGTTGAAAGCGCGAGCGGCGAATTGCCAGTGCTCGCGGTGGCAAACCGCCGGCACGCGGCATGGTGAATTCACCCGCTGTTTCACCCGTCGCACGCATCACTTATGCAGCTCCTACGCGCGGGTTTTCTTTGTCTGTTTCTAGCCACTTCGCTGCCTGCCGCACCCAAAGGCGAGCGTGTGCTCGTAACGGCGCACAGTTTCCACATCTTCATCGCGCCACGGCTCGCTCCGCTGGCCAAGGCGGCGGGCATCGAGGGGCACGAACTGGTCGCCGCGCAGATGATTGGCGGGTCGAAGGTCATTCAGCATTGTGACCTCCCGGACGAGAAGCAGAAGGCCAAACCCGCGCTCACCGAAGGCAAGGTGGACGTGATGACGATGTCGCCGCACGTGTATCTGCCGGACGAGGGCATCAACCATTTCGTTGAGCTGGGCGTGAGGCACAATCCCAAGCTGCGCTTCTTCGTGCAGCACTCGTGGATGCCTTGGGACGGGTGGGAAGGCACCGACAAAATCGCCAAAAACGAAGACCGCGACACGCGCTCGCTCGACATCGTCCGGGCGGCAAATCTCAAGTGGCGCACGAACCTCGAAGCGCAGGTCAAAGCCCTCAACCAGAAACTGGGCCGCGATGCCGTTTCCATCACGCCCGTCGGCGGGGCCGTGTTGAAGCTGCGCGAACTCATCGCTGCCGGCAAAGCGCCCGGACTCACGAAGCAGACCGACCTGTTCACCGACCAGATCGGACACGGAAAGGAACCGATTCTTGCCCTCGCCACGTATTGCAACTTTGCCTGCATCTACGGCGTGTCGCCGGTCGGGCTGAAGGTGGCCAACGCGGCATTGGACAAGCTCAGTCCTGAACTCGATCCGCTCCTCCGGCAAATCGCATGGGAGACAGTGACGGGCTATCCGCTGTCCGGCGTCAAGGGCGCCAAGTAAACCACCTATGAAAACTGGCCTCCTTGTCTCGCTGCTGGCGTCTGCACTTTCAGCTATCGGTGCCGAATCATTGAGCGAGTGGACGGCGCATCCCACCGACTGGAAGAGCGCAGCCATCACGGGCACGTCTGCCACTCTCACCGGTGACAAGTGGCCCTCGCTTCGCGCGCCCAAAGAGTTTGCTGATGTCCACCTCGCGGCCACGGTCACCATCCTTGAGCCGGCGAAGACTATGCGCTTCTTCGGCCAAGGCTGGAGCGCGTGGCCGGATGCGACGTTCAGTGACGGCGGATTCGATGCCGGCTTAATCTTGCGGGCAGGCACAAACAGTGGCTACCGCGTCCAGCTCTCGCACATGTATCAGGTCGTCGCGCTCGTGAAGTGGCCTGAGGGCGGCTACGTGCGCGTGGTGCCGTGTGAAGTGAAGCTCAAGGAGCCGCACAAGCTCGCCGTCAGCGCACAAGGCTCGCGCATCTCGGTGCGCGTGGACGGGGTGGACATGATTGCGTGGGACGATGTCTTCCTGCCGCTGGCTTCCGGCGCGGCGGGCATCGCCGTGCAGGACGGGGCGAAGGCGACTTTCTCCGACGTGCTGGTGGAACCGGCTCCATCCATCACGCGTCCGCCATCGGGTCCGCACTTCCCGCACTTCTCAGTCCGTGCATTCCTCGGCCGGCGGCAGTTTGTCTTCGATGGCGACGAGCCCGTGCTCCAGCTCCATTACGAGAAGGACCCCAGCGTCTTCGCCAAGTTGCGCCCGGGCTACAAGCCGCAGCTCACCTTCGATTCGCACTGGGATCTGGCGAACCAAGGCGCGTTCAAGGACGCCGACTCCAAGTGGACCGCGCCCGAGACGAGCGGTGGCGGCACCTCGCTAAAAGCCACTTGGTCCGCGCGCCATGTGAAGGACCGCTTCACCACGAAGAGCACGCTTACCGTCGGCTACGACGCGAAGCGCGGCACTTACACCTACGACATCGAGAGCGCGCTGGAGATGCTGCCCGGCGAGCCGTTTCATTTTCGCTACGGCTTCGACTTCGAGCATCACACGCCGCTCGACCCGTTCCGCTGGCAGTATCTCATCGCCAAGCGCGCGGGCGGTGCGGGCACTTATCACCGCCCTGTGTATCCGATTGACCCCGGCCCGCAGTATGACTTGGAGACTGCCGGGGGCTCACGCGTGTGGTTTGGCCGGCACATGGAGCAGATGCACATCGCGCCTGCGGTGGAATACGACATCAGCAGCGGCACGAGCACCGGCCGCAAGCTGAACACCGCCGTTTGCGCCGCGTTCTACGACACCGGCGTGAGCTTCGCGCCCGAGACCGCCAAACCCGGCACGCGCCTCGAAGTGAAATATCGCTACACCGGCGCCCCTGCCGCTGAGGCGAAGGCGCTCTTCGACGCGTCGAAAATCTACGACTCGCCCACGCTCGACCCGCAGCATCACTACGTCTTCGCAGACGAGTGGCCGAAGCTGACGTTCAGCCAGCACGTGCCGATGAGCGAGACGTGGATTCTCGGCCGCACGCCGTTCATGACCGCGCACAACCAGCGCCCGACCTACGAGCTGGAAAAAAACTGCGGTGCGGGCAGCGGCTTCGCGCTCAAGCTCGGCCCGGCGTCATTCGGCAAAGCGAACTTGCCCAAGGCCGCACCGCTGGCGAAGGGCCGCTACGTCGTCACCGCGCTCGTGAGGGCGGCGAATGTCCACGGCCCCGGCGGCCGCATCGAGCTGACCGCGACGCAGGCGAAGACCAACAAGAAGCTCGCCGAGGCGCGGCACTTCGTGGGCAACGGCACGTTCGACTGGCGCAAGCAGGGCTTCGCCTTCGACGTGCCCGAGGACGCGGGCGCGCTGGAGATCGCTTTCGGCAACGCCGGCACCGGCGACTTCCTCGTGACCGAAGTGGAGTTCCGCAAGCTCGGCGACGGCGAGGCATTGCCCGCTGGCGTGCTCGCGAAGGCCAACGATACGCCCGCGCCGATTCCGCCCGCGCCCGCTGGGGCCATCGCGGACTACCGGATGCTGGAGGGCAAAGGCTTGGTCGTGCTGAACCACGGCAGTGGCGGCGGCCTCGGTCACCTTGACCTTGCCAATCTGGACTGGGTCACGGACGAAGGCCGCCCAGCCCTTCGCTTCGCGGACAACACGACCGGGCGCAAAGCCTACCGCTTCGACAGCGGACTGAATCGCTCCTACCTCAGCCACCCCAGCTACGCAGGTAAGGACACCCTTCCGGTCGCCCTCACCGGTCATCACGGCGGCGGCGCGCCCATCCCTGGCCTCACGCTCGCCGCATGGGTGAAGCCCGCTCCCGCGATGGGCGGCCCGCACAACGGCGGACGCGGCGACGTGATTGGCTACGGCGCGCGCCGCTTCATCCTCGGCCTGCACGGGCAGACCGCCCCCTACCAACTCGCCGCGCGCATCAACGTGAACGACAGCATCGTCTCCACCACCAAGCTCGCCGCCGACAAGTGGCAGCACGTCGCCATGACCGCCGAGCCGAAGGACGGCCAGTGGCAAGTCCGCCTCTACCTCGACGGCCAGCCCGTCGGCGAAGGCCAGACCAAGAAGTTCCCCGCCGAATCCGCCATCGTGCCTTCGCTCATCCTCGGCGCAGAAATCTTCTACCTCCACGACGCCTACTATCGCGGGCTGATTGGCCGGACGGTGGTCCTGCATCGGGTGCTGGCATCCGAAGAAATCTCGATGCTGGCCAAGTAAAAGTCCGGCTTCCTCTAAAAATGAAACGCTTCTCTCTACTCTGTGCTCTCTGTGTCCTCTGTGGTTCAGCCCCCGCTGCGGAGACGCGCGACCTGCTCCTCATCGCCGGCCAGTCGAATGCCGTGGGCTACGACGCTAAGCCGTCCGACTTGCCCGCCGATGACGCTGACAAGCAGGTCATGTTTTGGTTCCGCGCGGGCGACCCGCCGCCGGATGAGCACGACACCACCAGCGGTGGCAAGTGGCTCACCGCGCTGCAAGCGCAGCCCAAGGGCACGCCGATGGAGAAAGGCAAGATGGCGCGCCAATACGGGAACTTCTCCGGTGCGGCCGGCGGCTTCGGTCCAGAGATGGGTTTCGCCCGCGCGCTGTTTGCGAAGGAGAAGAAGCCGCTCGCCGTGGTGAAGGCCGCGTGGAGCGGCACAGGCATGGCGCAGGATTGGAACCCCGCCGACGCCGGCCCCGGCGGCTCGTGCTACCGCGCGCTCGTAGCGGAGACGAAGGCCGCGCTCGCCGCCGCGAAGGCGCAGGGCATCACGCTGCGCCCACGCGCGCTCGCGTGGGTGCAGGGCGAGAGTGACGCAAACGCCACGTCCGCCCCGCGCTACACGCAGGCGCTGGGCGACATGATTGCCGCGCTGCGCAAGGACCTCAACGCGCCGCAGCTCATCGCGCTCGTGGCCGTCAACACGCAGTTCGGCGGCGGCAAGAACGCCTTCATGCCGAAGATTGTAGAGGCGCAGCAAGCGCTCGCCGCGAAGGACCCGCGTTGCGCCTACGTGGACACGGCGGGCGCAACCATCGCGAACAGCGCGCACTGGGATTCCGCCGGCACGCTGGACGTGGGCCGGCGCTTCGCCGAGGTGTTGCTGAAGTTCGAGGGCACGCCCAACGCGAAATGATGGCGGAGGTTTCCGCTGAAGAGCCAGCGCTGAAAATTGCCTCGCAATTAGTCAATCGTCCGGCCGCAATAGCCGTCCAAGCTCGTGATTGCGATGGTCAACTAAGTATTCCGCTGATGAGTATGAAGCGAACGCTGATACCTGTGGGTTGTGCGGGTTGGATGTGCGCCGTGGGCGTGCTGGTAGCGGCCCCGGCCCCGAATGCTCCGCTGGCTCCGGATTTCCAACGGGACATCCGCCCGATTTTGTCGGACAAGTGCTTCGCCTGCCACGGGCCGGATGAGAAAGAACGCAAGGGCGGCAAAAAGGGCGTGGGCTTCCGGGTGGACACGGCGGATGGGCTCACCGCAGATCTCGGCGACGGCCGCCGGGCGATTGTCGCGGGCCAGCCACAGAAAAGCCTCTTGCTTCAGCGCGTCACGACGAAGGACGCCGACGATGTGATGCCGCCGAAGAAGTTCGGCAAGCAACTCACGGCGCGCGAGGTGGAGCTGCTGACCGCGTGGGTGCAAACGGGGGCGAAGATGTCCGGGCACTGGGCTTACGAGAAGCCAAAGCGGCCGACGGTGCCAGTGATCAGTAAGGAAGTAATTAGTAACCTGCTCACGAAGACCGGCGAAAGATCGGTCGGGCCTCGGACTCAATCACTAATCGCTAATTACTCCTCCCCAATCGACGTCTTCATCCTCCGCCGACTGGCGCAGGATGGTCTGCTCCCACAACCCGAGGCCGATCGTTACGCGCTCGCGCGGCGCGTGGCGCTGGACTTGACCGGCTTACCGCCGAGCGTGGCGGAGGTGGACGCGTTCGTCGCAGATCAGGCGCCGAAGGCTTATGAGCGCTTTGTGGATTTACAGCTCGCCAAGCCCAGCTACGGCGAGCATTGGGCGCGGCTGTGGCTCGATCTGGCGCGTTACGCGGACAGCGCGGGTTACGCGGACGACCCGCCGCGCACGATCTGGGCCTACCGCGATTATGTGATCAGCGCGTTCAACAAGAACCTCCCGTTCGATCAATTCACCATCGAGCAGCTCGCTGGCGACTTGCTCGAAAATCCGACCGACGATCAGCTCAAGGCCACAGCTTTCCATCGCAACACGATGACGAACAACGAGGGCGGCACCAACGACGAGGAGTTCCGCAATGTCGCCGTCGTGGACCGCGTGAACACGACCTTCGCCGTGTGGATGGGCACTTCGATGGCGTGCGCGCAGTGTCACACGCACAAATATGATCCCATCGCGCAGAAGGAGTATTACCAGCTCTTCGCGTTCCTCAACCAGACCGAGGACGCCGACAAGCGCGACGAGTCGCCGCTGCTCTCGTTCTTCACCGAGGAGCAAAAGCAGCAACGCACGAAGTGGGAAACTGAACTCGCGGCGATCGAGTCGAAGCTGAAGTCGCCGTCTCCGGCGGTCATCGCGGCGGCAGACAAGTGGGCGCAGTCGTTCCCCGTGAAGCTCGACTGGACTTCCCCCAAGCCCAGCGTAGCGAAAGCCACTTCCGGGGCCGCGCTCGCGGCGCAGGACGACGGCAGCGTGGTCGTCGCCAAGAACGACGCGGCCAAGGATAATTTCACCGTGGAGCTGACCTTGACCGACGCACAGAAGCTCACGGCACTGCGGCTCGAAGCATTGCCGAACGACAAGCTGCCCGGCAAAGGCCCCGGTCACGCGGGCGGCAACTTCGTCGTCACGCGCGTGCGTGCCAGCGTGCTGCCGCCCGCCGAGAGCAAGGGCCCGGTCGGGCGCTTCGTGCGCATCGAGCTGCCCGCGAAGAACCAATTTCTGCAACTCGCCGAGGTGCAGGTCTTCAGCGGCGGCGAGAACATTGCGCTCAAGGGCGAGGCCAAGCAGAGCAGCACTTACATGGGTGCGGCCGCAGCGCGCGCGATTGATGGCAAAACCGATGGCGAATACGACAAAGGTTCGGTCGCCCACACCGAGGCGCAGGATAATCCGTGGTGGGAGGTGGACTTGAAGGAGGCGCGCGCGCTGGAGCGCATCGTGGTGTGGAATCGCGCCGAGGCCGGCGAGCGATTGAAAGGCTTCCGTGTGGTCGCGCTCGATGCGCAGCGCAACGTGGTGTGGGACAAGGCCGGCAACGACGCGCCGAAGAAAGACCTGGCGTTCGCCATGAACGGCGCGCGGGAAATCAAGTTCAGCACGGCTCTCGCGGACTTCACCCAGGCGAACTTCGACGCCGACAACGTGCTGCACGACGACGTGCCGAAGCGCGACCGCACGCGCGGCTGGGCCGTCGGCGGCGCAACCGGCAAGCCGCACACGCTCACACTCATCGCGGACAAGCCGGTCGAGCTTCCCGCCGGCTCCCGCGTCTCCGTCACGCTGGAACAGCAGTCCACCACCGCGAAAGCCACGCTCGGTCACTTCCGTCTCGGCGTGACGGCGGACGCGCAGGCCGCCGAGTTCGCGCGCACGCCGGCGGCGATTGTTTCCACGCTGGCCAGCAGCCGCTCACTGAACGCTGAAAACTGGACACTGAATGCTCTTCCGCCGGGCGACCGTGCGAAGGTCGTGGACTACTTCGCGCGCAACCTCGCACCGGAGTTAAAGTCAGAGCGCACGCAGTTCGCTGCGCTCACCAAATCGCTCGCCGACCTCAAACCGATGACCGTGCCCATCTACCGCGAGTTGGCCGCTGACAAACAGCGCAAGACGCAGGTGCAGATTCGCGGTAACTGGCAGAACCTCGGCGAGGAAGTCACCGCCGCCGTGCCGGCCGCGTGGCATCCGTTGCCGAAGGACGCGCCGCGCAACCGCCTCACGCTCGCCAAGTGGCTCGTGGACGAGAACAACCCGCTCACCGCGCGCGTCGTGGCGAACCGCTACTGGGAAGCGATTTTTGGCACTGGCCTCGTGCGCACGAGCGAGGAGTTCGGCGCGCAAGGCGAGTTGCCCACACACCCGGAGTTGCTCGACTGGCTGGCCACCGAGCTAGTCGCGATGAAATGGGATACGAAGCAATTCCTCCGCTTGATCGTTACGTCGCAAGCCTACCGCCAGTCCTCGAAAGTCACGCCCGAGGCGTTGGAGAAGGACCCGGAGAACCGCCTGCTCTCGCGCGGCCCGCGGCTGCGGCTCACCGCCGAGATGGTGCGCGATCAGGCGCTCGCCGCGAGCGGATTGCTCAGTGCGAAGATGTTCGGCCCCAGCGTGCGCCCCACGCGCCCGAGCATGGGCTTGAACGCGGCGTTCGGCGGCGGGCTGGACTGGACCACGAGCACCGGCGAGGACCGCTACCGGCGCGGCCTCTACACCGAATGGCGGCGCACCAGCCCGTATCCCTCGATGGCCACGTTCGACGCGCCAAGCCGCGAGGCCTGTTCGCTGCGCCGCAACCGCACGAACACGCCGTTGCAGGCACTGGTGACGATGAACGATCCGGTTTACGTGGAGGCCGCGCAGGCGCTTGCGCGCAACCTCACGAGCGAAGGCGGCTCGACCGACGCCGACAAGGCGCGCTACGCCTTCCGCCGCCTGGTCGCGCGTCCGCCGACCGCGAGCGAACTGTCCAAGCTCGTGAAGCTGCACGACGACGCACGCACGGAGTTTCTCAAGGACAAGGACAAAGCCATCGCCCTCGCAACCGATCCGCTCGGCCCGCTGCGCGACAAGATGGAACCCGCCGACCTCGCCGCCTGGACGACCGTGGCGAATGTGCTGCTGAACTTGGATGAAGCGTTGATGAAGCGATGAAAAGGCGAGTTTTCAGTTTTCAGTTTTCAGTTTTCCGTGGTGAACATTCGGACACTGCTGGTGTTGGAATCGGGCTGTTTGTCGGCGCGTGTCTCTTGAGTTTAACGGGCTGTGCTGCCATTGGTATGCGGACAAATGGGAGCGCGCCCGAACCGTATGCCGGTGTAAAAGGTAACGCTCATTACCTGGCCAACCCGCAACTGGCGGATAAACCGTCATTGCAATTCATGAACATACTGGACCTGCCCTTTTCGGCGGCGCTGGACACGGTTCTCCTGCCGTTCGACCTGTCGCGGAACAAGCGCACCACCGAAGCAACCGACTCTTCCCCGACGAAAACAACTCCCTGAGAAGTCTCTTCACACACCGCGATCTCGGCGGCACTTAAAACCGAAAAACTTCCCCCATGAATCCCCACCTCCTCCGACTCCAGCACCAAACCCGCCGCACGTTCCTGCGCAGCGCCGGGCAGTTCAGCCTGGGCGCGATTGCGATGGAGGCGTTGGTCGGCACGAAGGCCGTTGCCGAGCCGACCGACCCGTCGCGTCCGCTCGCGCCGCGCTCGCCGCATTTCGAGCCGAAGGCCAAACGTGTCATCTACCTGCACATGAGCGGTGCGCCGCCGCATTTGGACATTTTCGACTACAAGCCCGAGCTGGTGAAGCGCAACGGGCAGGATTGCCCCGATCAGTTCCTGAAAGGCCGTCGCTTCGCGTTCACCTCCGGCGTGCCGAAGCTCATGGGCACGCCGCGCAACTACGCGCAGCACGGGCGGGGTGGCATCTGGATGTCCGACGCGCTCACCAACCTCCCGCGCGTGGCCAACGAGATCACGGTCATCAAGTCCATGACCACGGACGAGTTCAACCACGCGCCCGCCGAACTGCTGCTCTACACTGGCTCCGCACGGCAAGGGCGGCCCAGCATGGGCACGTGGGCGACTTACGGCCTCGGCACGGAGAACGAAAATCTTCCCGGTTTCGTCGTGCTCATCAGTAGCGGCGTGCAACCCAGCGGCGGCCAAAGCTGCTGGAGCAGCGGCTTTCTCCCCTCCGTTTATCAAGGCGTGCAGTGCCGCTCGAAGGGTGACCCGGTGCTCTACGTTTCCAACCCGCCCGGCATGGACCGCGAGATGCGCCGGCGCACGCTCGACACGTTGCGCGAGTTGAACGAGGAGCAGTCGCGCGAGCTGGGCAATCCCGAGACCGCGACACGCATCGCGCAATACGAACTCGCCTTCCGCATGCAGACGAGCGTGCCCGAAGTCATGGACATTTCGCGGGAACCCGCCGCGCTGCTGGAGGCCTACGGCGCGAAGCCCGGCGAGGCGAGCTTCGCGAACAACTGCCTGCTCGCGCGCCGACTCGTCGAGCAGGGCGTGCGCTACGTGCAGCTCTTTGACTGGGGCTGGGACTTCCACGGGACCGGCCCGAACGAGGACATTCGCGGCGGCCTGACGAACAAAATGGCGCGGACGGACAAGCCCGTGACGGCGTTGATCGAGGACTTGAAGCAGCGTGGATTGCTCGACGACACGCTGATCGTCTGGGGCGGCGAGTTCGGGCGCACGCCCTTCCGCGAGGGCCGCACGGCGGGCGGCCAGGTGCTCGGGCGCGATCACTACCCTGACTGCTATTCGCTCATGCTCGCCGGCGCGGGCATCAAGAAGGGCTTTAGTTATGGCGAGACCGATGAGCTCGGCTTCGGCATCGTGGAGAACAAGGTCCACGTCCACGACTTGCAGGCCACGATCATGCACCAGCTTGGCTTTGACCATGAGAAGTTGACCTTCCGCTTCCAAGGCCGCGACTATCGCCTTACCGACGTGCATGGCCATGTGGTGAAGGACATTCTCGGATAAACGCCTGTCCCCTGCCCTGCCCCGGCGGAGGTCATCGAGAGATTCCCTTGTGTGATGGGGCAACGTTTCTTAATTTCCGACCGCGAAACAAAACCAACTATTGATCTATGGCACTCCGACTTAACGACCTCGCTCCGAACTTTCAGGCCGACACCACCGAAGGCCGCATTGATTTCCATCAGTGGCTCGGCACCGGCTGGGGTATCCTCTTCTCCCATCCCGCCGACTACACGCCCGTCTGCACCACTGAGCTGGGCGCGGTCGCCAAGCTCAAGGACGAGTTCGCCAAGCGCAACGTCAAGTGCATCGCCGTGTCCGTGGACCCGGTCGAGTCCCACCACGGTTGGGTCAAGGACATCAACGAAACTCAGGGCACCACGATGAATTTTCCGATCATCGCCGACCCCGCAAAAACCGTCGCCGCGCTTTACGACATGATTCACCCGAACATGGACGACAAGGCCACTGTGCGCTCCGTCTTCGTCATCGGGCCGGACAAGAAGGTGAAGCTCACGCTCACCTACCCGATGTCGTGCGGGCGCAACTTCATGGAAATCCTGCGCGTCGTGGACTCCCTCCAGCTCTCAGCCAAGCACAAAGTGGCCACGCCGGCCGACTGGAAGGATGGGCAGGACTGCATCATCACGCTCGCGGTGAAGGACGAGGAAATCCCGGCGCTGTTCCCCAAGGGCGCGCGGAAGGTGAAACCCTACCTCCGTTACACGCCGCAGCCGAACAAGTAAGCCCGCCTCGGCACGCGCAGCCCAGCGAGGCAGCCGTTTCGCGTATGCACTGCCATCGTCTGCTCGCCCTGTTGTTCCTGAACACATGGACCGTTTTGGCGGCTGATTGGCCGCAGTGGCGCGGATCGAACGAAGACGGCATTTCCACTGAGCGCCTGCCGGCTAGGCCGGACTTCACCGAAACCTTGTGGCAGAAGAAGGTCGGTGTCGGTTTTTCCTCCGTGGCCATCGCAGACGGGCGCGTCTTCACGATGGGCCACAACGGGGCGAAGAGCGGCGGTGACGAAACGGTGTGGTGCTTCGACGGCGCGACCGGCAAGGAGGTTTGGAAACACAGCTACCCGGCCCCGCTCATAGATCGATTCTACGAAGGCGGCCCCGGCGCGACGCCCACGGTGCGCGGCGGCAAGGTCTTCACTTACAGCAAACACGGCCGCCTGCACTGCTACGAGGCCGCGACTGGCAAGCTCGTCTGGCAGCGCGACATGATGGCCGAAGCCGGGCTGGACGCGCCACCCGAATGGGGTTTCGCCTGCTCACCGTATTTCCTCAGCGACGACACGCTGCTCATCGAAGCCGGCCCGACGTTTGCGCTCGACCCCGCCACAGGCCGCGTGAAATGGAAGGGTGAACCGTTCACACCCGCTTATGGCACGCCAACGGCCTTCGCGTCCGGCGAGCGGAAACTCGTTGCGGTGATGAAGGCCGAGGGCCTGACCGTGCTCGACGCCACGAGCGGCAAGACCATCGCCACCACGCCGTGGAAAACTTCCTTCGACACCACCGCGACCACGCCCATCGTCCACGATGGGCTCATCTTCATCTCAACCGGCTACGACCGGGGCTGTGCGCTGTTCGAGCTGAACGGCAGCGCGCTTAAGCCGCGCTACGAGCACAAGGCCATGTGCAACCACATGAACAACTCCGTGCTGCTCGAAGGCCACCTCTACGGTTTCGATGGCACCGCACATCGCGGCCGGCCCACAGAATTCGTTTGCCTCGAATTCGCAAGCGGCAAGGAAAAGTGGCGCGTGCCCGCCAGCGACGGCCTCGGCTGCGGCTCCCTGATGGCCACTGCGGACGGGACGCTGCTGATTCTCAGTGAGCGCGGGGAGATGTTGGCCGCTCCGGCCACGCCCACGGGCTTCAAAGCCACGGCCCGGCACCAAGTCCTCGGTGGCCGCTGCTGGACCGTCCCGGTCCTGGCGGATGCAAAAGTCTATTGCCGCAATGCGCGCGGGGACTTGGTCTGCGTGAAGGTGAAGTAGTTGCGAGCGAACCCAACCTCGTGTCGGCGGCTTCCAGCCGCCGCGTTGCAGGTTGGCTTGGCGAGCACCTCTGTCCTGCTGTTTTCCACCGGCCGCGAATGGAAGTCGCCGGCATTCGTCCTACCCGAGCCACTCCGCCTGCTGCGCGTCGGAAATCGTCTCCACACCGGACGCCCGCAGCACCTTAAGCGTCGCGAAGGCCAGTGTGTCTGGCCGCACGCCGCCGGTGGCTGAATCAAACTCCGAGGCCGTCATCAGCAAGCGCAGCGCAAATTGCACGGCTTGGGGCAAGGTCATCTCCGACGGACGCGGCTGGCCGTAGCGCTCCTGATAACTCAGCACGCTGCGAATGGTCTGCGAACCCGAGCCGCTCGTCGCATAGCCGACCGCTTGAAACTGCGCGCCCAGCGGGTCGTAGAAGAAAATCTGCGGCTTGGCCGGCTGCGTCGTGGTGTCCACGCCAGCGAAGAGCGGCACCACCACGCCGACGCCTTGCATGGTCATCGGCAGGTTGTCGCGGAGCAGGCGGGCGAGAGCGCGGACTTTCGCCGGGAGGCTCAACGACTGGAGCTGGCTGCGGCGGTAATACTCGAAGGACGTTTGCAGCACGCGCGCCATCTCGAACGCCGTCGCCGGCACGCCCGCGATGGCCAGCAGCGAGTGCGCGTCCAGCTCGATGACCTTCTCAACGCGGTCGGTGACGATGACGTTGCCCGCCGTCGCCCGCCGGTCGCCTGCCATCAGCACGCCATCGGCGAAATGGAAGGCAAAGACCGTGGTGGCCTGCGTCTCGACCGGCGCCGCGTGCGTGGCGTCCACCCGCAGCGGCGCGAGGTTATGCGAGGCGAGCAGCGAAACGAAGTCGCCGGAGATTTGCGGGGTAGCGCTCATTGCCCGGTGCGCTGGCGGTAGCGCTTCGCCTGGTCGGGGTCCACCTTCTTCATGCGCTTGAGGAGTTCCTCGACATTGGGCTTGTCCACCTTGGGCGCGCTGGGGCCGTCGCCCCCGCCGCCGCTGGGGCTGGGTGTCACCGGGCGGGTTTTCTGGGCTTGGTCGGGCATAGTGTTACTGACGGACAGTGGCACGAAAAAGGCGCTCGCGCAATTCTGCCGGTGAATTTGACGCGGCGATGGCCTGAGCGGTGAACGCGATGCGCTCCGGCGCGAACATTTCCAGCAGCGACACCTTCAACTCGCCGTCGCCGCAAGCGAGCGTGACATGGTCCCACTGCGCCGAGAGCACGGCGGCGGAAAACTTCTGGATGAGCTTGCCCCGGATGAGCGCACGCGTGGTCTCCGGCGGCTCGAACATCGCGCGATGGACGGCGGCTTCCGGCGGCACGCCACGCATCGTGCCCGACTGCTCCAAGCCGAAGTAAAGCCCCGCGTCGAAGTCGAGCCGGTGGTATTCGAGGTCGAGGCTTTGCAGCCACGGGTCGTCGTCTGCGAGACCTTGGGCGGCTTGAAACTCGCGGATGAGCGCGAGCTTGGCGACCCAGTCCAGCCGGTCGCGGCAACGCATGGCGTCGGCTTCGAGATCGTTCAGCACGGCTTCCCAATCGACTACGAGTGCGGCGCGCTCCGGCGCGGACAAGTCACAGAGTTCCTTCGCCGCCGCGAGGTAGTCGCGCTGGACGGCGAGTGCGGTGGAAGGTCGGCGGTTCGCCAGCTTCACTTCCCAGCGATGGCGCGCGTCGCGCGAGATGGCAGGCAGGGCGTCGAGCGGGTCGGCGAGCTCGGGGAAGATGCGCTTCGGGTCGCGGAGGATGGCTTCAAGTATCAGCGCGGTGGTGCCCACCTTCAGGCGCGTGGCGAAGGGTGAAAGGTTCGCGTCGCCGATGATGACGTGGAAGCGCCGCCACTGGCACGGGTCGGCGTGCGGCTCGTCGCGAGTGTTGATGAGCGGGCGCTTCTGCATCGTGTCCACGCTCTGCAACTCGCTGAAGAAGTCGCTTCGCTGGGCGATTTGGAAATGCGGCGAGACGAACTTGTCCTCCGCCTCGATGGCGAACTTGCCCGCGCCGGCAAAGATTTGCCGCGTGACAAGAAACGCCTGCGCCCCTGCCGCCAGCCGTTCCCACGGCAGCGCGCGGGGCAGCAGGTAATTCTCGTGGCAGCCGTAGCTGTGGCCGCGGAAGTCGGTGTTGTTCTTGTAGAGTCGGACCGTTGCGCCGCGCGCCTTGGAAAGCCGCTGGGCGCAGGCCATCACCACGCGCTCGCCCGCGCGGTCGTGCGCGACCAGCTCGGCGAGCGTGGAGCACTCGGGCGTGCAGTATTCCGGGTGGGCATGGTCGTTGTAGAAGCGCGCGCCGTTGCCGAGCGCGAGGTCGCTCTTGATCTCGGCAAAGGTCAGCTCGCGATGCGTGTCCTGCTCGAAGTAGTCCGCCTCGTCGAAGTCCTGCCGCAGCTCGGGCACGTCCCAACCGCGGTCGTCGTGGTGAGGGTTCTCGGCCTCATAATCCCAGCGCATCCGCACGCCCGGCTCCATGGCGCTGCGCACCAGTGCGATGGATTCCGCCACCACGTCCAAGTCCTCCACGCCGTCCCGCGCGATGCCGTATTCGGTCTCGAGGCCAAAGAGGATCGGTTGAGGAATTTGTGCCACAAGCTTTGCCGTTAAACTAAACGGTCCCGGTCAAACGCCCAACCGTCATTGCTCCGCGAAGCAACTTTGCCGCAACACGCGCGTGTTCAACTCAGCAAATCATTGCTCCGCAACGGCGTCCGTTTCGGGCGCAACAACGGGAAGCGGAGCCTTGGGCGCTTCGAGCATTACCAACGCAGGCCGGAGCATCTGGCCTTGGAAGGTGTAGCCCGTGGCCACTGTCTCAAAAATCTTGGCATCCTCCGGAATATCCTTGCGCCCATCCGCCGTCTGATGCTGCCCCGGCTCGAAACCGTCCCCCGCTGCCGGGGCGAACGCGACGAGCCCAATGCGACGCGCCGCATCGCGGCAGGCGTTTTGAAAATGCGCCAGTTGGTCGATCAAGTTTTGCTGGCCGGAATGCTTGCCCGCGCGGTGCAGCGCGTAAACGTGATCCAGGACGCGCACGAGCACTTGGAGCCAGTCCGTCTCGGCGCGCTTCAGCTTCTCGACTTCGAGCCGCAGCGTGGCCTTCTCGGAGTCGTTGGCCTTCTTCATGAACTCGCCGAAGCGCAACGCCTCTTGCGTCATTTCATCGGACACCTGCTTCGCGGCGTCGATCGCCTTGGTGTTGTGCTCCTGCACGTTCTGCCACTGCGCGGTGGCGATGGTGACTTGGGTGGCGATCTTCTCCAGGTTTTGAATTTGATTCGCCGTGGACTGAAGCTTCTCCAACTCCTCCAGCTTCGTGGCATTCGCGGCATCCGTCAGAAACGGCATCACCGAAACCCACGCGGCTCCGCCGACCGCCACCAGCGCCAACACCGCCATCCAGATGTTGATGGGGTGATCGCTCTTCTCCACCACCCACCAAGCGGCATAATCCAGCGCCGCCGCGCCGATCAGGAACGGCAGGACGGACGGCCAGCGGGCGAGACGTGTCTCGGGTCGGTCACTCATGGCGGCGGAGGTTACGGCGAACGCGGAAACTTCAAAGTGCAAAGTTCGCGCCGTCAACCTCGCCATCGGCCTCACTTCCCGCTCGCCGCCCAAGCCCGCCGGGCTACGCTGCGTCCATGCGGCATCCATTGAACTTCCTGTTGACGGTGCTCTCCGCCGGGTTGGTCGCGTCAGCTCCGGCGCAAATCCCGCAAAAGCCCGCTGCACCGGCCGCTCTCCCCGCCGCGCACGACGCCCCCGATCTCCCCTTCCGCCGTGCTCCGATGGCCCAGTCCAGCCGGAGCATCGTGGTGCCGCTGGCCACGAATGTTCACCTCGCCTTCGATGCTCTCCTGCTCCGCACGCACACCGTCTGGCAGGGCGAACCGCTGAATCTCTACGGCCCGCCCTACACCGGCACCGCCGCGCGCTTCGTGTGCGACATCACCGGCACGCGGCTCTGGGGCAGCCTCGCGCGGAGTCCGTGGTCCTTCGACGCCGTGACGGCGGAAGCGGACGGCCCACTCACGCGCTTCAAGGGCCACAGCACACGCGGTGGCGCGACGGCCTTCGTCTATGAATTGTTTCCACCGGGTGATCCGTCCGTCGGCGTCATTGAATCGCCTCGGCTGGAACGCGTCGGCGAGCACGCCGTCATCATCCGCCGCTTTGAAATCGCTCCGCTCACGCGCCGCGTCCGCTTCAACGCGCACGACGAACCCGGCGATCCCGTCAACCTCCTCGGCGCGTCCGGCGCGCAGGGCATTCGCACCCCGGCGGGCGTGCTCGTTGCCGTGCTGCGCGGGTTGCCGGGCGGCAGTTTCATACCGCTCGTATCCACCGCGCCGGTCACGGAATTCCTCGTCAGCGAACGCGATGGCAAAGGGCCCTACTCCGCGCTGCTCACCAACTCCGTCGCCGGTCGCAAGGTCTCGTTGCGCGTCGCCATCGCCCCGAGCGAACAATCCCAGACGTTTGAAATCGCGACGGCGCTCTGTGCGGACCTGAACACCGCGAGCGCGCTGGCGAAGCAACTCGCCGGCCCGTTGAAGCCCTTGCCCACACCGGCGAAAGTCACGAACCCCGCGCCCGTCTTTCTGCCGGACCCAAATTTTTCTGACACTCCCGGCGGCGATGACTTCTACGCCATCGAACATTTTCCCATTCCCAAGGAACTCAAACTCACCGTCGCCGGCATGGATTTTTTGCCCGACGGCAATCTCGCCATCGCCACGTATCAAGGCGACGTCTTCCTCATCGAGGGCACGGCCGACGATCCGAAGGCCGCGAAGTGGCATCGTTACGCCAGCGGCTTGAACGAACCCGGCGGCCTGCGCGTCGTGGGCGGCGCAATCTACGTGATGCAAAAGTGCGAGCTCACGCGCCTGCGCGACACCGATGGCGACGGCGTGGCGGATGTTTTCGAGTGCGTCAGCGACGCCTGGGGCTACACGGGGAATTATCATTCCTTCGCCACCGGGCCGCTCGTG
Source organism: Pseudomonadota bacterium (assembly GCA_009922615.1). Classification (GTDB taxonomy): domain Bacteria; phylum Verrucomicrobiota; class Verrucomicrobiia; order Limisphaerales; family SXTU01; genus SXTU01. The sequence continues at coordinate 49,591 of RFVF01000006.1, read as the reverse complement.
GATGAGAGCGGTGTGCTCGGCGCGTTGATCACGGGCCATCGCACCATGCCCGAGATTACCGGCATGGGCTGGTGCCTGAAGATCACGCCGCATCCGAACAACACCGGCGAAGTTCCCTTCGCCGACACCTGGCGCACCGATCCCTTCTGCTCCGGCCTGCGCGTGCCCAATGGCTTTGGCGAATTTCGCGGCGACCTCTTCATGACCGACAACCAGGGCCACTGGATCGCGGCGAACAAGTTGAATCATCTGCAATTCACCAACTTCTACGGCCACCCCAGCGCGTGGCCCGCACCGCCCGCGCAATTCAACGGCGACACCAACTTCACGCCGCCCGCCGTGTGGTTTCCCTACGCGTGGGTGCGCTCCGCCAGCGGCATCGCCAACGTGAGCGACGCGCGCTTCGGGCCATTCGCGGGCCAGATGCTCGTGGGCGAATTTCAAAATGCCGCCGTCTTCCGCGTCGCGCTGGAACGGGTGAACGGCCAGTGGCAGGGCGCGGTGTTTCCGCTCGTGAAAGGTTTTGCCTCCGGCGTGAACCGCCTGGCCTACGGGCCGGACTCGCGGCTCTACGTGGGCGGGCTGCGCTTCGGGCACTGGACGAACATCGCGCCACAGCCGCACTCGCTTGATCGCGTGACCTTCCGAGGCCGCGTGCCCTTCGAGTTCAAGACTGTGTCTGCACGCGCGAATGGGTTCGTCGTGGCCTTCACTCAGCCCGTGGACGCCGCGCTCGCCGGCAACGCCGAGAACTGGGACGCCACACAATACACCTACGCCTACGACGGCAGGCACAACGCGCCCGAGAAAGACCGCGACGAGAAAATCCCCGGCCCGCCCGTGCGCGTAACCCACGCCGCCGTGGCCGATGACAAACTCTCCGTGCGCCTGACGGTGGAAGGCCTGAAGCCGCGCCACGTCGTCATGCTCCGCGCGCTGGAATTGAAGAACAATCGGGGCGACGCGCTGCGGAATGACACGCTGCACTACACACTGAATCAGGTGCCGAAGGAGTGAGGAGCGAGGTATGCGCGAACCAATTCTTCTCATAATGCCGTTGGTGGTGATAGGAGCCTTCGCACCGACGGTCATAGCCATCTGGTTCGTAAAAAAGCGTGGAGCATCGAAAGTGTGGCTTGTGCCAGCACTCGCGTGGGCATTTCTGGAGTTGGCGCTCGGACCGCAGAGTGCCTTGCCCGCTGGCCCTGCAGCGCGCAAAAACAGCTGCATCGCCAACATGAAGCAGCTCGCCGAGGCTAAAAGAATTTGGGCCACGCTGACCAAACCGGAGGCATCAGCTACTGCGCAAGCTTCCGACCTCTCGCCATTTCTCAAAGGGGGCCGTATGCCCGTTTGCCCCGCCGGCGGCACCTACACCCTCGGCGCGGTCAACGAGCCGCCGCGTTGCAGCCACGCCGACAAGGGCCATGTGCTGCCTTCAACTTCAGGCGTGGCTGGCGCGCCACCCAAGTAGGACAGCGCGTCCCGCCTGTCCTTCCATCTGAATCATTCCGCTTGAGTGGGCTAGGAAAGTGGGAGGTCAGGCTGGAAGCACTAACCTACTTTGCGATGCTCAACGCGGCGCGTTGCACTCGACCGTGGTTGGCAACACAATGGCGTCGCTGTGACCGACTCACCTTTGCCATCCCCCGACAACTCTCCGACCTCGCCGCCGCACCGCCGCCGCCCGCGTTACTCGGGTAAGAACCCCCGGCAGTTCGAGGAGAAATACAAGGAGCGCGATCCACAGCGTTACGCGGAGACGGTCGCCAAGGTGCTCGCGTCGGGCAAGACACCCGCCGGCACGCACCGGCCCATCATGGTCGCGGAGATTCTCGCCCTGCTCGCGCCCCAGCCCGGCGCGGTGGCGGTGGATTGCACGCTGGGCTACGGCGGCCACGCGCGCGAATTGCTCAAGCGGCTCCAGCCCGGTGGTCATCTGCTCGGCTTGGATGCGGACCCGGTGGAACTGCCGAGGACAGAGGCGCGGCTGCGCGAGGCGGGCTTCGGGCCAGAGGTCTTCACTCCGGTGCGCAGCAACTTCGCCGGGCTGCCGCAGGCGCTGGCTGAATTCGGAATTCGGAATTCGGAATTCGGGATTTCCAAAGCCGACTGCGTCCTCGCGGACCTTGGCGTGTCCTCGATGCAGATCGACGATCCGGCGCGCGGCTTCTCGACGAAGGGCGATGGGCCGCTGGACATGCGCATGAACCCGCAGCGCGGCCAGCCGGTGTCCGCCCTGCTCGCAAAGATTTCGCCCGCCGCCCTCGCGCAGTTGCTGCAAGAAAACGCCGACGAACCGCGTGCCACCGAGCTCGCCGCCGCGCTGGCCCAGCACCACTTCGCCACGACGCGCTCGCTCGCAGACGCGATCCGCACCGCCGTGCCCCGTGTGGGCCGGGACGAAGCGGACCTCACGGTTCGGCGCGTGTTTCAAGCCTTGCGCATCGCGGTGAATGATGAGTTCGGCGCGTTGGACACGTTGCTGCGGCATCTGCCCGCGTGCCTGAATCCTCGCGGTCGCGTGGCGATCCTGACGTTCCATTCCGGCGAAGACCGGCGCGTGAAAAAAGCCTTTGCCGCAGGCCTGCGCGACGGGGTTTACGCAGCCATCGCAGAGGAAGTGCTCCGCCCAACGCCCGAGGAACGGCGCGACAACCCGCGTTCTTCACCGGCTAAACTGAGGTGGGCGCGACGAGCGAATTGATGTGCTGGTGACTGGAAACCGCCGGCATGGGTTCAGGCACACCCTCACTTGTAAGCCGTCGGTTTCGCTGTCGGCTCGGCGCGCGAGTCGGGCGCCCCCATTTCGATCCACCGGCGAAAGTCGGCGATGACGGCCTCGGCAAGCGGCTTCTTCGGCGGCATTAGGTCCTGATGATCGTTCAGCAGCGCGCGGAGGATCAGGCTGTGATCGGGATCGTGCGGACGCAGGACTGGCCCGCTGTCGCCGCCCGCGAGCAGACCCGCGCGCGTGTCGAGAAAGAGGTGGGCTTTCAACTTCTTCGCGCGCACGGAATGGCACTCGTAGCATTGTGCGACCAGCACAGGCTCGATTTTCTCACGGAAAAAGGCGAGTTGTGCCTCGGTGAAATGCGGCTCGGCGTTCGGCCTGGCTCCGGCGAGCACGCGGGCCGCCGCTTGCGGATGGGCGGCGAGGTAAGTTTTCTTCGCGGTCAGTGGCACCGCGCGCAGGAGCGCGTAGCTGGCCCAACTGGTCGCAGAGATGGAGATGAACTGGTCTACGCCGTGCGGGAACGAGCTGTCGAAGAACGGCTGCACGTCGTGCGTGCGCTTGCGCACGTGCCAGGAGCCATCGGTCGCCTGGACCTGGAGCAGGTAGCGCAGGCCGCGCTGAAAGATGGCATCCCCCACCGCAAGCGCCCCGGTGTCGTGGAGCGCCGCGAGCACGGTGCCGGTGGCGTAGGGATCGCTTTCCGTGTCGAGCTTCTGCGGCCAGCCGCCGTCGGCATGTTGCACGGCGAGCAGTTCCTTCAGCTCGGTTTGGAAAGTGGCTTCATCGACATCGAGCAACTGCAACGCCCGCAGGCGATGAACGCTGTCCTCGGTGTCGCGCGCCGGGGCGGTCATCAGCCACTTCCCGACGGCGGTGCTGCGGGCCCGAATGCGCGAGGCCAGCTCCGGCGTGCGGTGATTGCGCAACCCGCGCAGCACGAGGTAAGTGGTCGTGAACTCGCTGCCCACCGTCGGTGGGCGACGCATCGGCGGTGCCCAATGATCGGGATGCTTGACGTCGTTCAGAAAGAATTCGGTGGCCGAAGCCGTGATGGCATCGGGCTGCCAGCCGGCGACTTCAAGCATCCACAGGGCCGTGCCCGGACCGTCGGCCGTGCCGGCGATGGACCAACCGTCCTTGAAGCGCGGGCCGTCCTCGATCAGGCCGCGATAGGCGCGGGTCAATTGATCCTCGAAGTTGGTGGTGTTGATGCCAAAACCACGCGCCCATGCGTCGTGGATGACGAGCGACGGGTGCGCGCCGTGATGGCAGGTAAAGCACGCGCGCTCCTGCAACGCGAAGGCGGAGCTGCGTTCCAGCAACGGCAGCGCCTTGGCGACGGCGGCGCGCAGCTCAGGAATTTGAACCGGCGCTACCTTCTCCGCACGGACGACGGCGAGGGGCCAGACGCAAACCAAGAGCAGGGCTGCCGTCAGCAAGTGGCGTGGCGGGCACAGTGACATTTCAAACAGTGCAGGGTTGACGAACCGGCCGTCGCTCTAGCTCAGTCCGAATTTGGCCTGGGCCAACCAATGGTTGTTTAAGCCCGCAGCCGGAGCGCATTGCCACTGCGGATGGCCCGGTCTTGCTCGGGTGTAAAGATGGATTCCTTGAGCTTGAGCACGGCACTCTCAAAGTAGAACAGCGGCGCGTGCGAGCCGAAGAGAATGCGTTCCGCCGGAAGCTGCTTCGTGAGGCCTGCCACGCTGCCGACGCCTTCAAGCATCGCGATCTCGAAGTGCGCGCCGGCGGCAGCGAGGCGCAGGAGCGGTTCGCCGCGCACGGTGCGAAAGGCATTGAGCAGTTGCAGCCGGACGCCGGGAGTTTTCTTCAGCAAGTCCACGAGTGGTGCGGTGTCCACGGGGGGAACTTGCACCAGCGGATGCAGCGTGCGCTCGTCCTCCATGACGACGGCGAGTTGGACGACGAGCTTGCGCTCGGAGGCCAGCGTGAGCAGGCGCGCGAAGGCGGGGTCGTCGAGCTTGTAGCCGTGGTAATTCGGATGCAGGCGAATGCCCGGCATCCGGTGCACTTCGGCGCAGCGACGCAATTCCTGCTCCCAGTCGGGCAGCTTCGGATTCACGGAGCCGAAGGGCACGAGCAAGTTGCCATGCGCGCGGCACTCGGCGGCGAGGCGGGCGTTGGCTGAGCCGAGGTCCTTGTGCAGCAGGCCGTCGAAGGTGCCAGCCCAAGATTGCTCAACGCCGTGCTCGCGGAGCTTGGCAACCAGCGCGGGCGGCTCGTCCAGTGGACAGCGGCGGAACGGCCAGCGGGAGAGGTTGACGTTCGTGTCAACCAAGCCAAGGCCAGCGGCGCGGGTGGAATCGGCGGCGCGCGCCGCCGGCGTGGCAAGCGCGGCCACCGCTAGCGAGGACTTCAGGAAAGTGCGACGGGGGAAATCTACGGTCATGCCTTGATGCCTTTCCGCTGGAGAATGGGTGTGATTAGGCGGCGCAGATTACCGCTGAGGATGAGTTGCTTGGCGGCGTCGGAGATTTGTGCACCAAGGACTTTGCCCAATTGCGAGGCGAAGCTGCGGCCGCCGGCGTCGCTGCCGTAGATGACGCGCTCGGGGCCGAGTTCACGCACGGCCATCTCGGTGTAGCCCGCGACGGGGTCGGAGCCGGCGAGGTCGGCGTAGAGATTCTTGTGCGCTCGGATGGCGCGGATGCCGCGTTCCCAATCGCCGCCGGTGTGACCGCAGATGATGGGCGTGGCTGGGTAGCGTGCAGCGAGTTCCGCGAGGTCAAAGGGCGTGGACTCGCCGGGGTCGTTGCCGGTGACCTTGAGCCAGGTGTGCTGGAAGATGACGGCCTGCAACTCACCGGCGCGCTTGATGATGGGGTCGAGTTCGGCGGCGTTGCAGCGGTGCGCGACCCAGAGTTTCACGCCCACCATCGGACCGCGGGCGACGCAGCGGTCGAGTTCGGCGAGGCTGGCTTCGACGTGCTTAGGATTGAGATAGACGAAGCCGAACGTGCGGTCGGGAAACTTGCCGATGGCTTCGAGGACTTGGTCGTTCTCTTTGCGGAAGGTTTCAGGTGGCGGGTCTTTCGACCACGGGATGCCCATGTAAACACAGAGCCGCTCAATGCCCATACGGTCGGCGAAGGCAATGAGCTGTGCCATGCGCTCAGTGGGCGTCGCGCCGGGGGCGCCGGACATGTGGACGTGAAGGTCCCAGATGGTCATGGGCGGAACAGAATTAAGATTAGGATTAAGAGCAAGAACGGCCAAGACGGTTCTGCAGCTTGCTCGTAATCCTAATCCTGATCTTGCTTCCCAGCCCCACTCAGCGGGCGGCCTCGCCGACCTTGGGCTCTGCCGCCGGGCCGAGCACCTTGCGGACGCGAGCGAGCAACTCGGAGGGACTGAAGGGCTTGACCATGTAGTCCGCCGCCCCGAGTTCGAGGCCGGAGACGACGTCTTTGTCCCGGCTGCGGGCAGTGAGCATGATGACCGGGATGTGCCGGTGACGCGGGTCTTCCTTGATCCGGCGCAAGACTTCGAAGCCGTCGAAGACCGGCATCAGGCCATCGAGAATGATCAAGTCCGGACGGGCGGCCGCGACGAGGGTGAGGGCTTGCTCGCCGTCGGTGGCATGCACGACTGCAAAGCCCGCCTGCTTGAGCTTGAACTGGATCAATTGGGCGGTTTGCGGCTCGTCTTCAGCCAGCATGATGGTCGGCATCGCGCGTGAAACTATGCAGCCAGCGGGGCCGGCACAAGCGCAGAGATTGCGGATATGAATTGCGGCCGACTGCTTTAGAGTTTGACCGGCTGGTAAACAGGCGGCTAGGTTTCCCCCCTGATTTTTCGGCCTTAATATGATTGGAACGATTCGCAAACACTCGCAGTGGCTCTGGGCCATCATCATCACGGTGGTGATCATCTCCTTCGTGATCTTCTTCACGCCGGACGCCAACAAGCTGGGGCGCTCGCGGGGTGAGGCCAGTTACGGGACGATCTATGGCGAGCCGATCAAGCGGGATGACCTCGTGCAGGCCTACTCGGATGCGCGACTCGGCTACTTCCTGAGCACCGGGCAATGGCCGGACCGCGACGAACGGGCGCGGATGTTCGGCTTCAATCTGGACGCCGAGGCACGGCAGCGGCTGTTGTTGAATTATCAGCTCAAGCAGCACGGCATCGATGCGGGGGACGCAGCGGTGGCGCAGGAAATCAAAAACATCTTCACCGACCCACAATCCGGCGCGTTCAGCCTCCAACGTTACGACACGATGCTGAAACAGCACTTCGCCTCCGCCGGAGTTTCGGAGGCGAGCTTTGAACGCTTCCTGAAAAACGAGCTGGGGCGCCAGCAACTGGCCCGCACCTTCGGCCTCTCGGGCAAGCTCATCACGGATCGCGCGGCGGATGGTTTCTTCCGCCGTGAGAACGAGCAGGCGTTGACCGAGTTCGTCTTCTTTGCCAACTCGAACAACCTCGCGAAGGTAAAGGTGGACGAGGCCGCTTTGCGCGCCTACCACACGAACAACCTCACCACCTACCGCATCCCCGAGCGTGTGTCGGTCCACTACGTTTACTTCCCCTACACGAACTACAATGCCGAGGCAGACAAAACCCTCAGCGCGAACACCAACCTCGCGAGCCTCATGGAGGCCTATTTCAAGACGAACACCTTCCGCTTCCGCGACACCAACGGCACGGCGAAACCGTTCGAGCAGGTGAAAGAACAGATTCGCACCGAGTTCCGCGACGAGGCCGCCGCACGGCTCGGCCAGCAAAAGGCCGGCGAGTTTGCCAACGAAGTTTTCAAGCTGCCCAACCAGGCCGAAAGCCTGTTCCGGGTAGCCGTGCAAAAAGGCCTGAAAGTCAGCGCCACCGAGCCGTTCACCGAGTTTGAAGGACCCAAGCTCACGAATGCGCCGGCCAACTTCGGTCGCACCGCCTTCGCCCTCTCCAAAGAAGAGGCGCTGGGTCAGATGCTCGAGGGCATCGATGGCGTGTATCTGATCGCCTTCAAAGAACGCCTCGCCCCGGTGGACCCGCCGTTCGCGCAGGTGAAGGCCAAAGTCACCGAGGACTACCGGAAAAACCAAGCCACCGAACTCACGTTGCAGGAAGGCACCAAACTCGTGCAGGCCGCCACCGAGGCGCTGGCGAAGGGAAAAACCTTCAAAGACGCGGCGAAGGAACTCGGCCACGTCGCGCTCGAAATGCCGCCCTTCAACCGGGCCGCCCGCAAGCTCGACATCATCGAGGACCGCGGCCTGAGCGTGGATGAGTTTCGTGACCAGGCCTTTGCCCTTACGGCCGGCAAAGTCAGCAAATTCCAATCGACCAGCAGCGGTGGCTTTGTGATTTACGTAAAAGGCTTCCAGCCCGTCGCCGAGGAGCAGGTCAAGGCCGAGCTTGCGAAATACGCGGAATCCCTGCGTGAGAACCGCGCCAACTACGCCTTCCGCGAGTGGCTCGGTCGCGAGGTCGAGCGCTCCGGCGTGATGGGCACGCTCAAGCAGCAGGCCCGCGGCAGCATCGGCGAGTAGCCATGCCCGTCGGCGCCGCCATCAAGCTCTCCGTCCCCGCCACCCGCGAGTTTTGGGAAATCCCCGTCCTGCACGAGGACGAGCAGCTCTTCGCCATCGCCAAGCCCGCTGGCTTGCTGACATCGCCGGACCGTTACGACCCCGAGCGCCCCAACCTGATGCGCCTGTTGCACGACGGCGTCGCGGCGGGAGCCGCCTGGGCCAAATCGCGCAACCTCACCTACCTCGCTAACGCGCACCGGCTGGACTTCGAAACCAGCGGCGTGCTCCTTCTCGCCAAGACCAAGCCCGCGCTCGTCGCTCTGGCCAACGAGTTCGGCTCGAACAAGCCGCTCAAAACCTACGTCGCGCTCACGCGGGGGATGCCTGCGGAGCCCGTGTTCACGGTGGATGCGAAGATCGGACCGCAAACACGCCAGCTCGGCTTGATGCGAATTGATCCGCAGGGCGGAAAGAAATCCATCACCGACTTTCGGGTGCTCGAACAGTTTCGGGGCTTCACCCTTTTGCACTGCCACCCGCTCACCGGCCGCACGCACCAGATCCGCGTCCACCTGCGCTCCGTCGGCCTGCACATCGTCGGCGACGAAGCCTACATGGGCAAACCGCTTTTCCTCTCGCAGCTCAAGTCCAGCTACCGGCCCAAGTTCAACGAACCGGAACGGCCCCTCATGGGCCGCGTGGCGCTGCACGCGGAGCGCTTGGAAATCAAGCACCCGGCGACCGGCGAATTGACCACCATCACCGCCGAATGGCCGAAGGATCTGCGCGTGACGGTCAAGTATCTGCGCCAGTTCAGCGGGCTGTAGCCGGGTTCAAGGTTTCCGGCTCAAAGTCGGCTTCGTGTGGCAATGACATTGCACTTTGCACTTTGAACCGCCTCCCTGCCCTCGTTACTCTCCGCGCATGGGTCGCCAGTGGTTACACGCCAAACGCCTCGTCAACAACCTGAAGAAGGGCAAGACGAACGCCAAACTCGTCCGCGAAATCATGGTCGCCGCCAAGATGGGCGGCGCGGATCCCGCCGGCAACGCACGCCTCTTCACTGCCGTCGAGAAGGCCCGCAAGGAGAGCGTCAGCCGGGACGTGATCGAGCGCGCCATCAAGAAAGGCTCGGGCACCGGCGACGACAAGCTCATCATGGAGCACGTCGTCTTTGAGGGCTACGCGCCCTACAAAGTGCCCGTCATCGTCGAATGCATGACGGAGAACGTGAACCGCACCGCACCGGACATCCGCGTGCTGTTCAAGAAGGGCCAGCTCGGAACCACCGGCAGTAACAAGTTCCTCTTCGACCATGTCGGTCTGGTGGAGGCCCACCATCCCGCCGCCGACACTGACATCGAGGCAGCCGCCATTGAGGCCGGGGCAAATGAAGTCGAGCCACTTGACTCCGTGCAGAATGACGACATCCCCGCAGATGTCACGGGTGCCCGCTTCATCACGGACCGCACCGCGATCCACTCCGTCTCGCAATGGTTGTCAAAAAACGGCTGGACCGTGGTCACCAGCGAAATGGGCTACGTGCCCAAGAGCTTCCCTGAACTTACCGACGCGCAACGCGCCGAGGTCGGAGAGTTTCTCCATGACTTGGACGAGCACGACGATGTGCACCGCGTCTGGGCCGCGCTGAAATGAGATGGCGCGCATCGCGCCTCCGGCCGAAGTCACTGCCAGGGCAACCGATCCAAATCCACGTTGCCCCCCGTGAGGATCACGCCCACCCGGCGGCCCCGGAATTTCTCCGGTGCAGCCAACACCGCCGCCAGTGAGACCACGCCGGAGGGTTCAACCACCAGCTTCATCCGCTCCCACACCAGCCGCATCGTTGCGATGATCTGATCCTCGGAGACCGTCACGATACCGCGCACGTGCTGGCGGATGATGCCGAACGTGCGTTCACTGAGCGAGGCGCGGAGGCCGTCGGCTACGGTCGAAGTATCGTGATTGGCTAGGAGCTTGCCCTCGCGCAGCGAACGAAATGCGTCGTCGGCCAGCGCGGGCTCGGCCCCCCAGACTTCGGTGTTCGGAGCCAGCCCATGGGCCGCGAGGCAAAGGCCGCTCAACAAACCGCCACCGCTGACGGGAGCCACGAGCACTTCCAACTGCGGGACTTGCTCAAACATTTCCAATGCCAGCGTGGCCTGGCCGGCGATGACCGAAGGGTTGTCGTAGGGGTGAATGAAAGTCGCACCCGTCTCGCGCTGGATGCGCTCGGCCTCCGCGGTGCGGGCGGTGAGGTTGGATTCACAGAGCGTGAGACGTCCACCGAAGGCCGCAATGGCACGCTGCTTGATCTGCGGGGCGTTGCGCGGCACCACGATGTAGGCCGGAATGCCACGCTCCCGGGCAGCAAGCGCGAGGCAGGTGGCGTGATTGCCCGAGGAGTGCGTGACCACGCCACAACGGGCCTGCTCGTTCGTCAACTGGCGCACAGCATTGAGGGCACCGCGAAACTTGTAGGCTCCGCCCTTCTGGAAGTTCTCACACTTGCAGAAAATCGACGCTCCCGAGAGAGCGTCCAGACTGTGCGAGGTTTGGACCGGAGTGCGTGCGGCGGTGGGGGCGATGCGGTGGGCAGCGGCGCGAATGTCGGCAAGAGTGGGTGACACGAGGATAATGCGATTGGAAAATTATATGACGCGCCGGCTCACTCGGACGGCTGAGGCTGGGCCAGCACGGCCGAATCCACCCGCTCGAAGTCGGTGCGGATGACGTCGAGCAGATCGAGCTTGGCGATGACGTCCTTGGTGGCGAGCTTCGCGTCAGCACTGGGCGAGCTGGATTTCGCCGAGAGCCCGGTCCGACGTTTGAGATAAACCAGCAGCGCCTCCCGATAGTCGCCGATGAGCCGCGTCAGCTCGATGGGCGTGTGGTGTTGGAGGAGCTGCAACTGCGCCGCCGCTTGCATCACGGCGGGCTGATGCTGCGCGAAGTCAGTGTTCGCGATGAGCTCGCGCAACGGCAGGTCCTTGCGCCCCGGCACGGCGTTGGTGCCGCGCCGCACGGCGATGGGAGCGGCCAGAATTTCGTCGAGCTGGCCCAGGCTGCGGTCCTGCGAGAGCCGCATATGGCGCTCGCGCGAGGCGAAGTTCATCCACACCACGGCCCACCATTTTTCCGCCTCGAGCAGCGTGGCAAAGTCCGCCGCATAGGCTCGCTCGAACGCGAGCTGGCTGTTCAAGTAGGTCGGCAACTGCCGCAGGAACTGCCGCATGGCCGGCTTCCCGTCCGGCAGGTTCAACAATTCGGCGACGAGCAGTTGCGAGCTGCGACGGAACCGTTCCCAAGCCTCCGGTTCCATGTCATTGCTTCGCACCATCGTGAGGTCCGCCAAGGAGGTTGGCGCCCGACCACGGAGAATTTCCCGGGTCGCGGCGAAGGCATCGGGATAAGTCAGCCGAGTCTCAGATATCATTGTGCGCATCTCGGGAACTAGATCATCGCCACAGGTGGCCAGCAGGTGAGTGGCCAGCCCCTCCTCCAGCCAGAGCGGGATTTCAGCCACCCGCTGCGAAGGGTTTTCGCGATTGGCGATCTCCAAGAGCAACACCCGGGTCAGCACACGGACGAGTTGGGGACGCTCCAGTTGACCAGGCACAACGAGCCGGTAGTTCCAGCGCCCGGGGGACCATTGCGCCTGCACGTTCACCGCTTCGGTAGGCAAGGCGTCGCCCTGCACCGTGATCAAAATGCGCCCCGCCCATGGATCGGAGCTGCCGAGCAGTTGCAGCAGCTCGGATTTCACGCGCTCGCAGACGATGACCAGCAGCGTGGGGTCCATCTGCACATGGTTGGTAAGAATAAGTGACTGCGAGGGGGGGCCCAGCGCTGTGCCGGGCATCGCTCCAATCACAGTGAATTGCAGCGAGCGGCTTTCGTAGGATCGTGCGCCCGGCATTACGGGCAACGGCCGCAACTGCCCCCAAGCGTCCGTGAGGGCCAGCAGCACGCAGCCCAGAAAGGCCAACGCAAGACCACGATTGAGGAAAACAACGCGCATCAAGTCGCGGCCGACTTGCCCTTGACTGGCTTGCTCTCTGTTTTGGCGGGGGTCGCAGCAGCAGGTTTGGCATCACCGCTGCCCTTGCTTTCGCCCGTGGAACTGGCGGCGGGTGCCGAGTCCTTTTTCGCGCCCTGCTTGTAGTTCTCGCTGCGGTAGTCGGTAATGTAGAAGCCGCTGCCCTTGAAGATCAGCCCGGCCCCGGCACTCATCATGCGCCGGACCTTGCCCTTGCCCCAGCGCTTCTGCCCGCAAACTTCCTTCAGGCACGTGGTCAAGGCCGCGTCCTTCATGGATTGGAACTTCTCGAACTGGTGTCCGCACTTGTCGCAAACGTATTCGTAGGTTGGCATAGCTGATAACCGATGATCGCGCCGTGGATAATGGCATCCATCCCGACAGCGTCAAGGCACGCGGTCCCCACCGGTCATTAAATCATTCGTCCAATCACTTCCCTGGTTTCACCGGCACAAATTCCGCCGCCCGTTTGCGTCCTTCGATCATCTGCGCGGCGGAAAGTTTCTGCGCCACGAGCCCGCGGTTCTTCACCGCTTCCGGATCGCCCTTTTGCGCGGCGAGATGCAGCCATTTGTAGGCTTCCACGGGATCTTTCGCCACACCCTGACCGAGGAACAGCATCGCGCCCAAGTTTCCCTGCGCGCGCACCAACCCCTGCTCGGCCGCGCGACGATACCACTTCACCGCGGCGGCCGGATCTTTGGCCACGCCCTCGCCAGTGCCATACATCGAAGCCAGCACACCTTGAGAACGCGCGTCGCATTGCTCGGCAGCGGCCAGGAACCAACGCGCCGCCTCCGCCGCATCGTTGGCCACTCCGCTGCCAGTGCGATACGCTCCGGCGAGATAAGCCTGCGCCTCCGCGTGCCCCTGCTCCGCCGCCTTGGCGAACAACTTGGCCGCCTCCGCCGGGTCTTTCTTCGCGCCCTTGCCCTCCCACAACTTCAGCCCCGCACGAAACAATTCCTCCGGCGTGCGCTCCGGCATTTTGGCGAGTGGCGCGGAATTCGTAGGGGCCGGCGGCGGCGCGACCACCGTCAAGGGCACGGGCGCATTCGTCGGTTGCACCGCAGGTGGTGCCTGTTTGGTGCGATCACACGCCAAGCTCCCCAGGCAGACCAGCCCGACGGCCAGCCACCCCAACGTCCGGAAGGCTTGCGTCCCACGGCGCACTGATCCACTCATATCGGCGCACTGTGAACGGGGAGGAACCAAGAGTGAAGGAAAGACAAAGCCATCCGAAAATTGAAAACCCTCGCTCTCTCGCACTGAAAATTTGGTGGAGCCGATAGGATTCGAACCTACGACCCCCACAATGCCATTGTGGTGCTCTACCAACTGAGCTACGACCCCGACCAGTCTCAGTGCGGGGCGCACGGTAGGAATGGGCTGGCCCTTTGTCAAAAACATTTCTGGCCAATCCGCCGATTGCCAATCGACCCCGCCTGCCGTATCTCCCAACCATGCCGTTGCACCTCATCACCGACGAACGTTGCGTCAACTACCATTCTCCCGGCCATCCCGAACGGCCCCAGCGCATCACGCGCACACTCGCCAAGCTCCGTGAGCAGTCCGACCTCAAACTCGAATGGCACGCGCCCGCCGAGGTGCCCGAAGCCGTCATCCTCCGCGCCCACACCAAGGAACATCTCGCCCGCATCAAGGCCGCCGGCGGTGATTTCGACGGCGACACACCGGCTCACGCCGGCATTCACGACCACGCGTTGCGCTCCATCGGCGGTGGACTCCGCGCCCTTGAACTCGCGCGCAGAGGCGGACACCCCTTCAGCCTGCTGCGCCCGCCCGGCCACCACGCCACCAGCACGCGCGCGATGGGTTTCTGCTACTTGAACCAAGTTGCAATCACCGTCCTCGAAGCCCTCGCGACCGGGGCGAAGCGTGCCGCCGTCTATGACTTCGATGTCCACCACGGCAACGGCACCGAGGCCATCCTCCTCGGCAAACCCGGCGCGTTCTTTCACTCCATCCATCAACACCCGTGCTATCCCGGCACCGGCACGCAGAACGTCGGCGACAACTGCTTCAACTACCCAGTCGCCCCGCGCACACCGCGCGAGGAATACCGAAAGGTGCTCGTCCGCGCCCTCGATGCGCTCAAGGCACAGAGGCCCGATGTCGTCGTGGTGAGCGCCGGCTTCGACGCCTACGCCCGCGACCCGCTCGCGCAGGAGACACTCGAAGCCGAGGATTACCACTGGCTCGGTCAATCCTTCCGCGCCCTCGGCGTGCCCATCGTCAGCGTGCTCGAAGGCGGCTACAGCAACGATCTCCCCGACCTCATCTTCGCCTACCTGCGCGGCCTCGATGGCAAATAGTCAACCGCCGAATTCCTCGCGCACGCGCCGCACACCGGCGACCATGTTCGCCAACTTCTGCTTCGCCGCCCAGCGCGCCGTCTGCGAGAGGCCGCAGTCAGGGGCGAAGGCGAGCTTCTCCGGCGGAGCGTGCTTCAGGCAGGCCCGAACGCGCGCGGCGATGTCCTCCGGCGTCTCGATGTAGTAGCTCTTCACGTCCACGATGCCCACGGCGGCGATGTGACGCTTCGCAATCTCCCCGATGACTTCCAGCTCCGCAAACTCACGGCTCGCCATCTCGACGTGGATTTCGTCCACGTGCAGGTCGAGAAATGCCGGGAACATCGGCGCGTAGCGGCGCGGTCCGACGGCGCGGCCCTTGTAGTTCCCGAAGCACAGGTGCGTGCTGAGGTGGCACTTGCCTACGACTGTTTCGACAGTGCGATTGAAGATGTTCACGAAGCGCTTCGGGTCTTCGCGATGCGCGTAGCAACTCATGCTCGGCTCATCCACGCAAATCTCGGTGCAGCCCGCGCGCACCAGCGCCTCCAACTCCACGCGCACCAGCGGCAGCAACGCCTCCGTCAGTTCCCAGCGGTTTTTGTATTGATCGTTCGCCAGCAGGCGACCGCTGAGGGTGTAAGGCCCCGGCACCGACGCCTTCAGCGCAATTCTGAATTCTGAATTCTGGATTCTGGATTCGGCAATGCGCTTCAGCCGCTCGAAATCCACCACCGCTCCCAGCCCGCGCAGAGCGCGCAGTTCGCCGATGACCTTGTGTTTCCCGCGTTGGTCATGCGCAGGTGGGCCAAAGTGTCTTGGTGGAGCGCTCTCCAACTCAATGCCCTCAATGAAGCCATAGAAGCTCAAGTTGAAGTCCAGCCGTGTCTGTTCGCCGTCCGTGATGACATCCAGCCCCGCGTCGAGCTGATCCTTCACGGCGATAGTGACGGCATCTTCCACCATCTCTGTGCGATCGGAGTCGCCGAACTGGCTGAGATTCTGGCAGGCAAATTCCAGCCAGCCCGGAAACGGGTAGCTGCCGATGACGGTCGTGCGAAGAGGAAGAGCACTCATGTTCAAGGCAATTTCGAACGAGCCGCGGACAAGACACGGATGAGACACGGAATGTTCCGTGTTTCATCCGCGTTCAACCCGTGGCACATATTTCAGTCGAAGATAACCGTTCTGTTTCCGCAGAGGAACACACGGTCCTCGAAAACAAGTTTCAACGCGCGCGCCAGGACGATCTGCTCCACATCGTGGCCCGCCTGAGCCAAGTCCCGTGGCGTGTGGGTATGGTCCACCGGAATGACCTGTTGGACGATGATGGGCCCTTCATCAAGGTGGTCGGTGACGAAATGCGCCGTGGCTCCGATGACCTTCACACCGCGCTGGAACGCCTGATGATACGGCTTCGCCCCCACAAACGCCGGCAGGAACGAGTGGTGAATGTTGATGATGCGTGAGGGAAACTGGCCGACAAAACCCGGACTGAGAATACGCATGTATTTTGCCAGCACGAGAAACTCCGGCTGGTAGCCCTCCAAGATTCGTTGCAGGCCCGCCTCGTGCGACTCGCGCCCCCCGTCGCCGTGACCGAGATGATGAAACGGCAGGTTGAACTTCGCGACCAGCGGTGCCAGCGACTCATGATTGCTCACCACGGCCAGCAGCCGCGCGTTGAGCTGGCCAAACTCGTGCCGCACCAGCAAGTCGGCCAGACAATGGTGCTCCTTCGAAGCGAAGACGACGATGCGCTTCGGTGCCAGGTCGGAAAGGCGAACATCCGCTGCTGCGGGCAGCACGGCGCGCAACTCGTTCAGCAACGGCTCGGCCTCAACCACGCCATCGAACTCCGTCCGCATGTAAAAACGCGCCGTCCCGGCATCCACAAATTCCTGATTGCCGACGATGTTGAGCCCGCGCCTGAACAAGACGCCGGTAATGCCATGCACCAGCCCCGGACGATCCTCACATTCAACCAGCAAAACGCGCGTGCTCATGTAATTCCTTGTTTCTCGTAAAGTTTTGCCAGCCGCCGTGCATGTTCATCATAGGCGGCCTCGAATAACTCCGTGGCCTTCGCGGCACCGACGACTGCGCCGGCAGTCAGCACCTTCGGCGGTTGGCCAGCGGCGACGAGCCGCGCGGCTACTTCCGCCTTTAACGCGTTCACCAGCGCGCAGCCGCCGATGGTCGAGCCGGGCGCGACCGGCGTGTCAAGGCCGTCCACATGCACCATCGCATCGCCCACGGGCGCGCCGGTATCAAGCACGAGGTCGGCAAAGTCCTGGAGTTTCTTCCCGCTCGCATGGCGGCTTGTGCTGGCCTCCGAGTGAGCGCGACTGACGATGGCGACGACTTTCACCCCGCGTTTGCGAAAATGCACCGCCATCTCGATGGGAACGACGTTGCAACCGGACGACGAGACAACGAGCGCGCAGTCGCGATCGGACAAGTCGAAGTTCCGCAGGATGCGTTCGGCAAGGCCGGAGACGTTTTCGAGGAACATCGCCTGCCGCTGCCCATTCGCACCGACGACGAGGTTGTGGAACGAGAGCGACAGCTCAACGATGGGATTGAAGCCAGGAAACGATCCATAGCGCGGCCACATTTCCTCCACGAGAATGCGGCTGTGACCAGACCCGAACAGATGAACCATACGACCCGCGAGAATGCTTTCTGCAAACCAACCCGCCGCTAGCTGGATGGCGGGCGTCTGCTCCTCGACGGTGTCGAATAACGCGCGGCAGCGGGCGAGGTAAGTGTGCGTGAGTGACGACATTGCTAGGCGCGTTTCTAGCAGTATGACCGTCGGCTGGATAGCGTGGAAGTGCCCTACCCTTTCGCTGGATTGAACCCCAGCGCATTCGCCGCCGAGCCATAGGCTCCGGCGTAGTCGCCAAGTTCCGCGCGCAAAATCTTCGCCTGATGCCCACCCGCCTGCCACTCGTGGTGTCGGACGGCACGCTCCAACGGCCCGAAGAGCGCCGCGCCCGCACGCGCTATGCCGCCGCCGATGATGACAGCGGCGGGGTCCAGCACGTTGATGAGCGAGCCGATGCTGCAACCCAGTGCCCGCACGGAGCGCTCCCAAATCACCTTCGCCTCCGCGTCGCCGCGCTCCGCCGCCGCGACGAGCTCATGTGTGCTGGCAAAGCGCCCGGCCGTCCGCTCGCGGATGTATTTGTTGCCCATGAAGTGTTCAAGCGAACCCGCCGTGTTGAAGTCATCGCGCGGCCCGTTCCAATCCACGGTGACGTGACCGAGGTGGCCCGCGCGGCCAATCGCCCCGCGCAACAAGTGCCCATCCACCATCGCCGCCCCGCCCACGCCGGTGCCGAGCGTGAAGAGCATCACGTCGCGCAAGCCCCGCGCCGCGCCGCGCCAGACCTCGCCGAGCAAGGCCGCGTGCGCGTCATTCAACACGGGGATTGGCCGGGGTGAATCCAGATAGTCCGTCCAGTCCAGCCGCTCCAAACCCAGCAGTCGCCCCGGCATCACGCCGATGCTGCGGGCATCCTTCGCCGCCAAGCCCGGTGCAGAAAGTCCAATCCCCGCTGGCTCGCCCAGCTCGCGGCGCCAGGCGCGAACGAGTGCGCGGATTTTCTTCGCCCACTCCATGTCGCGATCCACAAACGGCACGCTGCGCTGCCGGAGCTTCGCGCCGCTCGCCGTCACCGCGACGGCCTTGATGCTCGTCCCTCCGAGGTCGAGGCCGAGGAAGTAGTTGAAAGTTGAAAGTTGAGAAGTGAGAGCCGCGCGCCGAAGCACGACGGCCTTGGACCCTGGACCTTGGGACTTGGACTTTGGACTTTCAGCCATGTTGTCCCTCGCTAACTTCCCATCCGCCATCCACCGCGAGCACTTGCCCGGTGACGAACCTCGCCTCGTCGCTCAGGAAGAACACGGCGGCGGCATCCAAGTCCTCCGGCTGGCCGATGCGGCCACCGTCGAGCGGTTGCTTGGTGCGGATGAAGTTGAGAATCGCCGCGTCGCCCTGCGCGCGCTCGGACATCGGCGTGGCGACGAGCGCCGGCGCGAGAACATTGAAACGGATGTTGTCCTTCGCATAGTGCGCGGCGGCAGCACGCGTGAGGCCGATGATGCCCGCCTTGGCCGTGGCGTAGGCGTGCGTGGCGAAGTGGTGCGGCGATGGTGACCAGCCGAGCACGCTCCCCATGTTCAAAACGCTGCCACCCCTGCGCTGCGCTAGAAACTGCCGCACAGCCGCGCGGTTCGAATAGAGCAGCGAAGTCAGGTTCTCGTTCAGCGTGAACTGCCAGCCTTCGTCGGTGAGTTCGTGGAGCGGACCGTCCCCGTGCTTACGCCCACTGCCACCCGCGACGTGGTAGAGACCGTGGAAGCTCCCGAACTTTTCCACCGCCAGCGCGATGGCGCGCGCGGCGGTGTCCGGCAGCGATGCGTCAGCCACCAAGCCAGTCACGGCGGAACCGAGTTCTCTCTCCACGGCTTGAACCTTCTCCGAGCCGCGGCCCACGACGATCACCCGCGCGCCCTCGCGCACGAACGCGCGGACCGCCGAAAGCCCGAGTCCGCTGGTGCCGCCGATGACAACGAGGACTTTGTCGCTGAGTTTGCTCACGGCGGTTTGATAGCGAGTGCAGCCACGCCAGGCGAGCTTTCTGCGCGACGCGGACGCGCGGGCCCGCTAGGCTGCGCGCGTGTCCGAGAGCCTCGTCGTCAACGAGATTTACCTGAGCCTGCAAGGGGAAAGCACCTTTGCCGGGCTGCCGTGCGTTTTCATCCGGCTCACGGGCTGCAACCTGCGCTGCTCCTATTGCGACACGGCGTATGCGTTTACGGAGGGGAAGCGGCGGTCGCTCGATGAAATTCTGGCGGAGGTGGAGCGCTCGGCGAAAAGGTTTCAGGTTTCAGGTTTCAGCACGCCTCACAATCTGCCGCTCGTGGAACTGACGGGCGGCGAGCCGTTGCTTCAGCCGAACTCGCAGCCATTGATGAAACGTCTGTGCGATGCGGGATTCACCGTGCTGCTGGAGACAAGCGGCGCGCTGGACATCGGGCTGGTGGACGCGCGCGTGCGACGCATCATGGACTTGAAATGTCCGAGCAGCGGCGAGGTTGAGCGCAATCGCTGGGAGAACCTGCCGCACCTCAGGGCCACGGACGAAATCAAGTTCGTCATCGGCACGGTGGAGGACTACGCGTGGGCGAAGGAGCAGATCGCCACGCATCGGCTCGCGGCGATTTGTCC
Source organism: Pseudomonadota bacterium (assembly GCA_009922615.1). Taxonomy (GTDB): domain Bacteria; phylum Verrucomicrobiota; class Verrucomicrobiia; order Limisphaerales; family SXTU01; genus SXTU01. The sequence continues at coordinate 29,769 of RFVF01000006.1, read as the reverse complement.
CCTGCTCTTCTCGTGGGTCACGCCGCTGCAACCGCATCAGCAGGACAAAGTCTTAAAGCCCGTGCCTGCCGGGCAGACGCCCATCGCGCGGCTGGACCTCGTGGAGCGCATCATCGCAGACGCGCTGCCGGTGCGCTTTCAGTTGCAGATGCACAAGGTGGTGTGGGCACCAGATCAGCGCGGCGTTTGATCTTTTCAGCCACAGATGAAACACAGATTGAACACAGACTTGAATCAGGAACGCAGGAAAACAGGAATTGGAACGGCGCGCGTTTGCGTCGTCTTTGCCTGCCTTCCTGTGTTCCTGATTACTTCTTCATCCGTGTTTCATCTGTGTTTCATCTGTGGCTAAAAATTCTTCAACGCAAGTCTTCGCCCAGCTCCGCGCCTATGAGTCACGCAACGTGACGTTCATGGAGGCGGACGGCTCGTGGCCCATCGTGTGGGCGCGGGCGCGTGGCGTGAACGTGTGGGACTCGGAGGGCCGCAAGCATCTCGATCTCACCGCCGCATTCGGCGTGGCGGCGGCGGGGCACGCGAACCCGCGCGTGGTGCGCGCCGGCCAGCGGCAGATGGCCACGCTGCTGCACGCGATGGGCGACGTGCATCCGCACTCGTTGAAGGCGGTGTTGGCAAAGGAACTGTCGGCGCTGACGTTTGAGCGATGGAGTTCAGAGCAGGCAAAGGGCAAAAGGCGAAAGACAAAAGGACCTGCGTTCACAGGCAAAACCATTTTCTGCAACTCAGGCTTTGAGGCGGTGGAAGCGGCGTTGAAGACGGCGGCGCTGGCGACGGGCAAGCGCGGCGTCATCGCGTTCGAGGGCGCGTATCACGGGCTGGGTTACGGCGCGCTGAACGTCACGCATCGCGCGCACTTTCGCAGTCCGTTCCGGGCGCAGCTCCGGGAGTTTGGTCACTTCCTGCCGTTTCCGGATGCGGTAGGGCGCGGTGTCCTCACCGCGCCGTCGGCGAGCGGACGGTTGCGGCGCGCTGAGGACAGCGCGCCCTACCCGCTGCGCGAACTTCGCACGCGGCTGGAAAAGTTGCTTCGGCGCGGTGACGTCGGCGCGATCCTTGTGGAGCCAGTGCAGGCGCGCGGCGGGCTGCAGGTGCCGCCGCCGGAGTTTCTGCCGCACCTGCGCGAGATGTGCGATGCCCACGGAGCGCTGCTCATCCTCGACGAGATTTACACCGGCTTTGGGCGGACGGGGAAATGGTTTGCGTGCGAGCACAGCGGCGTGGTGCCGGACGTGATCTGCCTGGGGAAGGCTTTGACCGGCGGCTTCCCGCTCTCGGCGTGCGTGGGCCGCGCGGAGGTGATGGACGCAGCGTGGCCCGTCTCGACCGGCGAGGCGATCCACACGAGCACGTTCCTCGGCCACCCGGTCGGCTGTGCGATGGCGCTGGCACAAATCGCCGAGCTACAGCGGCTCAAGCTCGTCGAGCGCACGGCGCGGCTGGGCGCGTGGCTTGGCGGCGAGTTGGCCAAGGTCCACGGTCCAAAGTCCAAAGTCCAAAGCCGTGTGCGTGGAGTGGGCTTGATGCAAGGGTTGGAACTTGTGCGCGCGGATGGTTCGCCGGCCACAGAGGAATCGCTCGGCATCATCAAGCGGCTGCTGCATCGCGGCTTTATTTTTCTCCCCGAAGGCGAGCACGCGAACGTCATCGGCTTCACGCCACCGCTGACCATCACGCAGCGAGACCTGCGGCGAGCCATTGCCGCGCTCGCAGATGAACTTGCCACCCTCCCATGACCCTCACCGAAATGCGGGACATCCTGAAGGAGCGCGACCTCCAGCTCACGAAGTCGCTCGGGCAAAACTTTCTGCACGACGGCAACCAACTCCGGCGCATCGTCGCGGCGGCGGAACTGTCCGCTGCGGACAAAGTGCTCGAGATCGGTCCCGGCCTTGGGCCGTTGACGGAATTGCTGCTCGCCAGTGGCGCGCACGTGCTGGCGATTGAGAAGGATGGCCGCCTCTGCCCGATCCTCCGCGAGCGGTTCGGAAAGCTCCCCAACTTCGTGCTGCTCCACGACGACGCGCTGGCGGTTTTGGAGCGCAGCGTTGCCGCGCCGCCGGATGAGAATGCACGTGACTGGTCCGCGTGGAAGCTCGTCGCCAACCTGCCTTACTCCGTCGCCTCGCCCATCCTTGTGGAGCTGGCACAGCACCCGCACGGGCCGGAGCGGATGGTGGTGACGCTGCAACTTGAAGTGGTGAACCGCATCGCCGCCGCGCCGGACACGGACGATTACGGCCTGCTGACGTTGCTGCTAGGACTGAACTACGAGGTGAGCGAGCGCTTCAAAATTCCGGCCTCGTGCTTTTTTCCAGCACCAGAGGTGGAGTCCGGCTGCATCACGCTACGCCGCCGGAAGCAGCCTTTGCTGAACGCTGCCGTGGGAAGAGTCTTTGTCCGGGTGGTGAAGCGCGCGTTCTCCCAGCGGCGGAAGATGATGTTCAAGCTGCTCAAGGCCGACTGGCCGGAAGACCGATTGCACGAGGTGTTTCTCCAGTTGGGCATCTCGCCGCAGGAACGGGCAGAAAAGGTTAGCTTGGAAGTATTCACAAAAATTTGCAGACTGCTGGCCACGTGAGCGACGAGATATTTGATGTGGTGGACGACCGCGACCGGGTCATCGGCAGGCAAACCCGGCGCGAGGTCCATGCGCGCGGCCTGAAGCACCGGGCGGTGCATGTGCTGGTGTTTAATCCGCGCGGAGAGGTGTTCCTGCAAAAGCGGTCGTTCAAGAAGGATTCCTTTCCGGGGGCGTGGGATTCGAGTGCATCTGGCCATCTCGACAGCGGGGAGACCTACGACGCCTGTTCCGTGCGCGAGGCGCGCGAAGAAATCGGGCTGGTGTTGGAGCGCACACCGAAACGGCTCTTCAAAATCGATGCCTGCGCGCAAACCGGGCAGGAATTCGTCTGGGTGTATCGCGTTGAGTCCAGTGGGCCCTTCCGGCTCAATCTGGATGAACTGGAGTGTGGTGCGTTCTTCAAGGCCGACCACATCAATCGGTGGATGGCCGAACGGCCGAGGGATTTCGCCGATTCCTTCCGGCTCGTCTGGCAGTATTATCTCAACCCGCCGCCGCCTAAAGCCAAGCCGACCTTGGCAGTTAAGGCCACCCCGGTGAAGCTGGCGAAACCCAGCCCCAAGCCGACGCCTCGCAAGCCAAAGACCAATCCGCCTGCCAAGGCAAAGGTGGCCAAACAAGCGAAGACTTCAGCACGCCCCAGTGCCAAGCCCAGTGCCAAGAAGCCAGCCGCGAAAAAACACCAAGCAAAACCCGCCAAGCCACCGGTCAAGGCAGTCAAGGCGGGTAAGCGAATCGTGAAGCGGTAAAAGCCGTCAGCTCGCTGCGGGAGCGGCCGCCTCAGCGGTCGGAAGCGGAGCGATCGCGTCCACGCGGAACTTGTGTTTCGCCCCCTGCAACTCGAACTCAACTTCGTCACCGACGGGGTGGTTCAGCAGGGCCTGACCGATGGGGCTGAGATACGCGATGATTCCGTTATCCGGATCCGAATCCCAAGCCCCGCGAATCTGGAAGGTGACCGTCTTCGAGTTATTGATGTCGTGAACCGTCACCTTGGTGCCAATGCTCACAATGTCAGTGCGGGCCCCAGCGAAGTCGGTGCCGCGCGCGCGGTTTAGTCCGATCTCCAGCTCGCTCTTGCGACGCATGAGGACTTTCTGCATCTCCTTGGCGGCCTTGTATTCGTGGTTCTCGCGCAAGTCACCGTAGCTGCGGGCCAGAGCAATGTCCTTGGAATTCGCCGGGATGCGCTTCTTGCACAGGTCGTCGTATTCGTTCCGCCGCCGCTCCAGGCTCTCCCAGGAGACGATGTAGGTATGATCCTGCTTCGTGGCTTCCCCGGTGATCAGTTCCTTGACGACGGGGAAAACCTTTACGATGCGCGCGAGCAGGGAGCGCTTGTCCATGTCGTCGAAGCTGGGCGAGAGCTGCAGCGAACGGGTGAGGTCCTTGACCACCTCAATGTCGGCCGAGGAAATCAGCTCCGGCAACAAGTCGTGGTCGGACAGGATGAAATCGCGCAACTTGTTCGATTTCTTTTCGTTGAAGATGTCGCGCTCAATGGCACTGACCATCGCGCGGAATACTTCCGGGGTGAGGATGTCGGCAAAAGTGTCGGAGCGTTCCTTCGCAAGCCAGAGCAGCAGCTCGCTGCTGGCCTGATGCTGGCTGATGAGGCGGGCCAGAGTTTCGCGGAGCAGGTCCAGCTTGCCGTTCTCCATCAGCATCGCGGCGCATTCCCCAGCAAGCTTCGAGGAAACAATGTTCAGGCTGCCGATGACGGCTTCGTGCCAGAGCGTTGGAGTGGCGTCCTTGAAGGAGTCAAGCGTGCGGCGGTGCTTGGCCGCAGGCATGCCTTCGAGAATGGGCCCGAGTTTGCTGCCCTGATTCCAGAAGGCCACTTCGGTCAGCTCACCCTCGGCGGCAGCCAAAGCCCTCGACAAGGCGTGCCTTGAGTCCTTTGGCGGACTTGAAGCGGTCCATCACGCGCTTCTGCACGGAAGTCTCCTGCGCCTGATAGATGATGGGGTCGGACTTCTTGGAAGGCACGATGAAGTGGCCGTCCTTTTTCATCTCGCGCTTGGCGACTTCGAGCCACTTCTTCCAATCGTCGGTGATGACGTCGGGGACCAGCTCGCGCTGAATCTGGTCGAGCGAGGCCTTTCCGCCGTGGCTGTTGAGGACCAACTTGATGACGCCGAGGTGGTCGCGGGCAGCCATCTGACGCAGCCCGTGCAAGTCAGCAGCCTTCTTGGCGAGGATGTGGTCGGCGGGGATTGACCGAAGCGTCTCGGCGGCGAAGGACAGGTCCATCTTATGCCCCGCCCGTCCCTGAAAATCGATCGTGAACTGACAGAAGACCGTGTCCACCGTGGTGATGCGCCCGAAGCCCCAGCTCTTATGGGCGCAGTAGCCTCCCTGCGCCAAGGCCAGCAAAGGTTCGATGTGTTTGCTGCCGATCTTTCCTGCGATGGCTAACTTTTCCAGTTCGTCTCTCATAGTTTCAAAAAACTCGCGCTATGCGAAATGTCCGTCATTGTTACGGCGTGCAGCGAATAAAACCAAGAGAAATGTCCGGCGGAAGGAATGAGCGCGCTTTTTCCAAACCTTTCCGCAAGCCAATCAGCCGGCCATTGGAGAAACCTTTTGGCCCGCCAGCCGAAGGATTTCGCCAGAAATTCAGCCACCCAGCCGGATCGCCAGCCGATCCCCGCCCGTGGAAAGCTAAACGCCCGACCCGCGATGCCGCGCCGCCGCACGCACCGCCTGCATCCCGGCCCGACGAGGTGGAATCACAGACCGATGATGAATCAAGACCTCCGGCCGGGAAATTTTACGAGCCCTTCGTGAAGCGCCCCAAGGCCAAACGCGACGGGCCAGCCGGACCACGCGAGGACCGCGAGCCTTGGCCGCCAGGGCGCTGGTTGCCCTCCAGCGAGCGCCCGCAGCGCATCGCCTCTTCGGCCAGCACGCGCAGCTACGAAGCCCGTCCCCGCCGCGACGTTCCGCCCCCAAGAGAAAACCCCGCGCGACCCGATGAGCGGCGCAGACCGTTGGGAGCCTCGTCCGGCCTGCGGCGAGACTTCAACGCGAGCACACGGCGCGAGGAATTCCGACCCCGGGACGATCAGCGTGAACGCCCGTTTGACGGCGCGCAAAACTTTGACCGCCGACCCGAATTTCCGCGCGATCGCCGCGACGATCGCCGTCCGACGCCAGACCGACGCGAGCCAAACCGACCACCGTCTGCTGCCAATCTGCGACCAGACCCGCGCGACCAACGCGATTTTCGTCCACGCCGTTCCGATCGGCCCGCGCCCCACTTGGAAAAGCGCATCATCCGCTCCGAAGGCGCGAAGGCGGACCAACCCTTCCCCGCCCGGCAGCAATTTGAGGAAGCCGCGCCACTCTCGGCCGCCCGCGAAATCGCCGCCCGCGTTTTGCTCCGTCGGCTACAGGCCAATGCGTTTGTCGAGGACCTGCTGGATGACGCCTTCGCCACCACCAAGATGCGCCCGGACGACCGACGCCTGACCCAAGAAATGGTTTACGGCTGCGTCCGCTGGCAGGGCACGCTCGACTGGCTGGTCGCGCGCAAGACCGGTGACCGCCCGCAAATCCCCCAAGTGCAAGTTTTCCTCCGCCTCGGCCTGTATCAACTCTTCTTCCTCGACCGCATCCCGCCGCACGCCGCCTGCTACGAAACCGTGGAGATTGCGAAGCGGGTCGGCTTCGAATACCAGGCGAACTTCATTAACGCCATCCTGCGGCGCTGCGATGCCGAGCGGGCCGAGATCAAGCCGTTGCTCGCTGAATTGCAGGCTACGCAACCCCATGTCGGATTCTCCCATCCCGAGTGGCTCGTGCAAAAATGGACCGCCCGCTGGGGTGCGGACGATACCCGGAAACTGCTGGAGTGGAACAACACCGCGCCACTCACGCACATACGAGTCAATACGCTCAAGACCACCCCGGTGGCGCTGCTGGACCGCTGGCGATTGAAAGAAAGCGTGGAATACGACTTCGTAAAATGCCCATGGGCCGAGGAGGGCCAGGTCTTCGCCCTCAAGCAGCACCCTTCACTCGCTGTCCTTGACAGTTTCCGCGACGGCTGGTTTTACGTGCAGGATCCCAGCACCCTGCTCGCCGTGCAGGCGCTTGATCCTTGGGCGGGTGAAACGATTCTCGATCTCTGCGCCGCTCCCGGCGGCAAGACCGCCTACATCGCACAGAAGATGGAGAACGACGGCGAACTGGTCGCCTGCGACCAAAGCGCCGACCGGCTCAAGCTGGCCACGGAAAACTGCACCCGCTTGGGCGTGACGTGCGTCGAGACGCTCGCGCTGGGCGATCACCCGGAAGCCGCGCTGGAGTTCCGGAAGTTCGACAAAGTGTTGGTTGACGCGCCCTGTTCGAACACCGGCGTGCTCCGTCGCCGGCTCGATTTGCGATGGCGCCTAAAGCCCGAGGAAATCGAGCGGCTCCGCGCAACGCAGGCGAAACTGCTGCACCTCGCCGCCTCCCGCGTCAAGCCGGGTGGCATTCTGGTTTACAGCACCTGCAGCCTGGAACCGGAGGAAAACTCGGAACAGGTGAAAGCCTTTCTCGCAGCGCATCCCCACTACAAACTGGAATTCGAGCGCGAACTGGTCCCCTTCCGAGACGGGGTGGATGGCGCCTATGTGGCGAAGCTGCGGAACTGAGGCCGCCCCTCACTCGTCGTTCCACGACTCCAACTGATCGCGCGGCACGAACAGCGGAAACAACTTCGCCTTGCTGCGGTTGCCTTCGCTATTGCCGCGTAGTCCGGTGTTGTTGGCCTCAAATTCGCGGACGTAACGCCCGGTCATCACGTGCTCGTATTTCGCCGGGCTGCGGAGGCCGACGGCAACGCGCAAACCCGCGAAACCGGCCTTCTGATCCGTCAGCGCCACGGACGAAGCCTTCCACGCGTCACTGGCCAGGCTCTGGCGAACGGAAGCCGGCAACTTTTGCAGACCGGGCACCAGCGCGAGGAAGACGACGCGATCCAGATGCAGCTCGCAATAAGTGGAGATGGCCGGCGAGTTGGTCTCGAAGCCCGCCGTTCCGCGATGGGTGCGCGCCGCTGCGGCATACGCTTCCTTCAAGGCGTTGTTGAAGGCATTTGCCAGTTCAACTGCCTTGAGCTCATTGCCGAAAATCGCGCTCCGTTTGGCTTGGATCAATTGTCGATCAGCCGCACCAAACTCCTGCGAGCCAGGACCGGGGGCCGGTTCATCAGCATCGTTATGCACCACCGACCAGCCGAGCCAGCCCACTCCGAGCCACAAGGCCAGTGCCAGCGCCGTCATCACGCCCCCCAAGCTGCGCATCAGCATCCCGGGAGCCGCGCTGGGCCGTCGCCGTGCACAGGCCGCCGCCGCACGCGCGTGTCCCACCAGCCGGGTCAACTCCTCCAACGTCACATCTTTGCCGCCCAAAACGTTGTGCCGAATCGTGGAAATCGCCCAGATCGGACCGGGAATTCCCCACCAACCCAGCCCGAGCGAGATGCATGAATAACGAAAAGCCGGGCCGAACCCATCGTCCCCCGCCCGCAACAGCAACGGTGCCGAGGTGTGCCTGAAGGACACGCCTAACGACCAGCAGTAGCGGTATACTGCGAAGCGCCCCCCCGCGATGACTTCGCGTTCAGCGTCCGTCAACGTGGCTTCGTCTATCTCCTCCACACTGCGCCGCAGGAACGAAGTCTTAGTCGGAGTCGCCGCAGAGCCCCCGGTGACGGCTTCCCCTGAAGTGGCCTCGGGATTCTGAAGCCGCTGGTGCCGCAGCTCCAGGAACCGGCTGACCGGCAACCAGTCACCCTCCCCTTCCCAACAGACCAAGTCCCCGGCCTTCAGCTCGCCCGCCGCCGACATGGCTTCGGCCGCCGCATCCGGAAACGGACCCAGCTTCTGGCCCCGCCGCATGATTAAAAAATTCATCTTAGATTCACGACCCACCGGCCCCGTTTCAACATTCCTTCCAGCACGCCAGAGAATTCACCGGGCCAGTTGCCGTAGCCATAACGTCTATCAAACGCGGACTCAACGCTAAAGACACCCAGATTACGCACGCGGATACAATTATTTCCCCACCGCCCTTCGGAAACCATCGAGCGCGGGGAGTTGAGCCAAGGCCTCGGGCTGCAAGCGCCCCTGCTCCACCAGTTCGCGGACATGCGCGGCAAGCATCGGTGCCGTGGCAGCATCCGTCTGCAAGGCGAGCGCAAACGAGGCCCGAGCCTGCTCAACTTCCCCCAATTCGAACAGGCGCATGCCCTGCCGCAAGAATCCGAACGCCTCGCGCGGCAGCGTTTCGGCGTGGAGCTTGTGGCGGCGGGCCCAGTTCTCCAGCCAGTCCACCCGCCGACGGCCGTTGGTGAAGTAGGCCGCCGGCAGACTGGCCAGATGCTGCTCCCGGCCCAGCCGTCGTTGCTCATCTGACTCGGAGCGCAACGCGGGCAGCAGATTGAGTTCTTCGACCTTGGCAGCCAGTGCACGGGCGATGCGCTGATGCCCACCGATCGTCGGGTGAACGTGATCGAGATACCAATCACTACCCGGCAACCGTCCGGGGCTTCGTTCCTCCAGCAACCCTTGGGCATCCACCAGTGGCACTTGATACTCTTCTACAATTCGCCGCTGGGCACGGGCAATTGAGTCAATCATGCGCAGGGGACAAACGTCCTCGTCCTTCGCCCGCAGGTAATAATCGCGGGCCTCCGCTGTCTGCCCCAGCCGATCCAGAGCACGCGCAATCCGGTAAGCCAGCAGCGCGTGCCGCGTGTCGATCGCCTCCGCCTCTCGATAGCGAGCCAGCGCGGTGGCCAGGTCGTTCTGGTGGTCCACCTGCGTAGCCTCGTCAAAACAACGCTGCCAGCGGTCATCCTGTTCCAGTGTGAGCCCCGACCGATGCTCCGATTTGAAAGGCGGGCAGTCGCGGAGATTGGAACCGAGCAGCGTGACAATGACTGGCACGCCCGCCGCGCGACACTCGACCAGCATGGTGCGAAAGGTTTCATCGAACTGATGGATCACCCGCTCCCGCCAAGCTTCGTCCCGCCGATACGAAGCATAGCCAGCGCGCGAGTGATCCAACCGGGGATCGACCTCCCGACCGGCACTCCGCTCAGTTTCCCCACCGCGCGCAGAATCCGCTTGCCCGATTTCGCCCATCTGCCGCAGCCACTGCACGGTGAGGAGCGACGCCGCGCGCGCCTCCACCCACCGCCGGGCTGGCGAACGAGCCTTGATGGAATGGTAAGTGCGGTCCTCTAGAAACTCATTGTGCCCCATCGCTAGGACAATCAGGTCCGGCTCATAGCGCAGAACCTCGTGCAGCACAAAGGAGAGCCGGTAACTGGCGTAGGAAATCCCACCACAGTTGATGGCCTCGATTTTTCGTCCCGGTGCCCGCGCAGCGAGCTCAAGTTCGAGCCACTTCGGAAAGGCCGTTTCATTCAGGTAGGGATGCCCATAAACCGTCGAGCCACCGAGCGCAAAGATGCGGAAAACATTCGTGGCCTTTCGCACCGGAAATTCTTGCGGGCCGAAAAAGTTCTCCTTCGTTCGCGCCGTGCGATACCTCTCGAACACCCGCTCGAACACCGGCTGTTGCCCGCCAATTCCCGCCAGCGGATCCACTCCTGGCCGCGCAACCTCCAGGCAGCGCAGCACAACTTCAATCAGCACCAAAGGCAACACGCCGACCAGCACCGCTCCGAAACGAAACCACCCGACACGACGGCGGCGGCGCAATGGGCCGGCGGTGGGCAGCGGTTCAGAGGCAGACGGATTCACGCCAGAATTGGCGGCGAAGATAAAGTCACCGCGCCGAGGGCAAAAGCCCATTTCCATTCCCAGCGAGAACCTCCGCCAACCCGATCACTTCGGCGCGCCTGGCAAGACTGACCGCCGAGGCTCCTCCTTGGTCGGAACCGGCAGCGCCTTGTCCGCCAATTCGCCGGCCAGCCGGTTCTTGATGGCTGCCAAGCTGGCATTCGTCACCGCCCCGAGATGGACCCGCGCTTCAGTGAGTTTCCCCGCCGCCACCATGACCCGGGCCAGGTGCAGGTGCGTGCCCTCGCGTTCCAAATCGTCCCGTGCCAAGGCCAGCGCGCGCGTCCAGGCGGCGATGGCCGCCGGATGATCTGGCGGCTGAAGCGCGTAGTAAACCTGAGCAATGTCCGTCGCGAGTTGGAAATTGGCCGGATCAAATTTCTCCGCCAGCCGATACAATTCCAAGGCGTGCCGGAGCACTTGCTGCTCCGAAATCCGGTAATGCTCCGCCGCTTCCTTGCGGTGCAATACGATTACCGCGCCAAGATTGTGATAGTAAATCGACTGCTTGGGATTCAACTCCATCGCCTTTGCATACAGCTCGAATGCCTTCGCCACCGGGCCGGACTGGCCGTAGCTGTTGGCTAGATTATTGAAGCCAGCCGGGTTCGTGGGGTCCAGCTCAATGGCCTTTTCCCAACGTTTGCGTGCTTCCGTTTCCTCACCCAGATCGTTGAGAAAACTGCCAAACGCCAGTTGCCCACGGGCATGCGTTGGGTTGCGCTGTAGGAAATCCTCGTAGGCCTGCTTCACCGGCTCGAGCCGCTGCTCGATCTTCAAACTAAGCACCGCGTCCGACAAACCGGCCCCCTTTTTCGCGAACGCCCCGTTGTCCTTGATCCACTTGTCGATCTCCTCGTGCGCCGCGTCATCCAGCGCCATGACGCGCTGAAAATCCGCCTCGACCGGATTCACGGTCGAGGTCGAGAACAGTGCCGCTGGCGCATTGGTCTTGGATGCCGCAGCCACCGGCAGCGCCGACAGCGCACTTGCCAACGCAATGAAAACTGGCCACTTCACCGGCGCAACCTAACAGCCCCCGCCCGCCACTCCAAGCGCGCCTTTTTCGTCGTGCAAGCCGCCCCGACATTCTACGCTGCGGCGATGTTGAATTACGCGCTTCGCGTCGCGCTGACACTGCTGGAACCCATCGGTTTCATCTGGGCCTGCATCCTGGGTGTGGCGATTTTTCTGCTGCGCCGCCGACAATGGCGTCCCGCCGCCGTGCTCGCCGCGCTGGCAGCTCTCATGTGGGTGTTCGGTGCGACGCCACTGCCCGGACGAATCCTGGCCGCGTTGGAGCGTCCCTGGGTCGGTGTGAAACGGACGGAGCTGCCCACGGCCGATGCCGTCGTCCTCCTCGGTGGCTTCCTGGCGCCATCCCGTGAGGAGGTCGGCCAGGTGCATTTCAACGGCAGTGCCGACCGCGCCGTCACCGCCTTGGAGTTGATCCGGTTGGGAAAAGCCAAAGTGCTGGCGGTGGGCGGCGGCTCGTCCCGCTACAACGGCGAGGTTTATTGCGAGGCCGACTCTTTCAAACAACTCGTAGACGAGCGAAAACTCAGCGCGGCCGAAGTCATCAGCCTCGGCGGTTGCAAAAACACCCGCCACGAGGCCGAGAAGATCGGGATCCTTGCTCGCGAACACGGCTGGAAACGCATTCTGCTCGTCACCTCGGCCAGCCACATGAAACGCGCGGCCGCCGTGTTCCGCAGCACCACCGCGCTGGAAGTCATCCCCGCACCCTGTGCCTTTCTTACGCAAGTAAGCGTCTATGGCTACGAAGAGTTTGCCCTCGTTCCCGACGTCGGCGGCTTTGCCAAGATCAGCAACGTCCTGCATGAGCGGATTGGCTGGTGGGTCTATCGCTGGCGCGGCTGGATTTCCGCCGAGGAAGCCGCACGCTAAACCCCGCACAAACCTTTTCCTTTCCACCCGAACCCCGGCTCCGACATCTTTCCGCGCATGGAATTATCCACTGAGGAAATCCAGCGCGCCGTCCGCGCCGCCCTCGCCGAGGACATCGGAGCCGGCGACGTCACGACCCTCGCCACCGTCCCGAAATCGGCGACCTTGAGTGCGGCGATGGTCGCCCGCGAACCGCTCGTGCTTGCCGGGCTAGCCTTGGCGCAGACGGCCTTCCGCGAGCTGGATCATGAGCTGATCATCGCGCCGCACACGACCGACGGAGATCACTGTGACGCAGGGCAAATCCTGCTGCGCGTCAGTGGGCCAGCACGCAGCATCCTCACGGCCGAACGCGTGGCCCTGAACTTCGTGCAACGCCTCACCGGCGTCGCCACCCTGACGGCGCAATTTGTCGCCCAGCTTCAAGGCACGAACTGCCAGTTGCTGGACACCCGTAAAACCACCCCCGGCTGGCGGCACTTCGAGAAATACGCCGTCAAGTGCGGCGGCGGACGGAACCACCGCGTCGGCCTCTACGACATGGTGCTCATCAAGGACAACCACCTCGCCGCCCTGCGCCACGAGCCGCCCAACGCCATCGCCGCCGCCGTGCAACGCGCCCGCGCCGCCTATCCCGACCTCAAGGTCGAAGTGGAAGCCGACACGCTCGATCAGGTGCGCCAAGCCGTGGCGGCACGCGCAGACATCATCCTGCTCGACAACATGAGCCTCGACGAACTGCGCGCCGCCGTCGCCATCGTGGCCGGACGTGCCCAGACCGAAGCGAGCGGAGGCGTGAATCTCCAGACTGCCCGCGCCATCGCGGAGACGGGCGTGAACTTCATCTCCGTCGGCTCCATCACGCACTCCGCGCGCGCAGTGGACATTGCGCTCGATTTTGAAAGTTAAACGGGAGAGAACCACTAACTGGCACTGATTGGCACAAATGAACACTAACGGTTTAATCCCCCTGCCACGCAGCAGGACTGCAAACTTCTGGATAACTTTCCGATTAGTGCAACTCAGTGTCAGTTAGCGGCCTCGTAGTTGCACACCTATGACCGTGGACGCCCAAATCCTCACCGCAATGCGTCGGGCCGGAACCGGCTCGGTGTCCGGGGCGGACTTGGCCCAGCAGTTGGGCATGAGCCGCGCCGCCGTCTGGGCGCGCATCGAGGAGTTGCGCAAGCTTGGCTACGAAATTACCGCCAACCCGCACCAAGGCTACCGCCTCCTCAGCACGCCGGATGCGCTGCACGCCGACGATTTGCTCGCGCGCCTACCGGACAACCAAATCGTAGGCCGCGACATCCGTGTCTTTGAGGAGACCAACTCAACCAATGACGTAGCCGAGAAGCTCGCGCGCGACGGCGTGAAGGAAGGCGTCGTCGTTTTCGCCGAGTCGCAACGCAAGGGGCGCGGCCGATTGGGCCGGCACTGGCTCTCCCCGGCGCGCAAGGGATTGTGGTTTTCCGTGCTGTTACGGCCGAATCTGCGCCCGCAGTCCGCCACGCAATTGACCGTGCTGGCCGCCACCGCACTGGCGCGGGCCATCCGTCGGCAAACGAACCTCGCGCCCGAAATCAAGTGGCCCAACGACATTCTCCTGCGGGGAAAAAAAGTCGCCGGCATCCTCACCGAACTTAGCGCCGAGCTGGATCACATCAAATACGTCATCATCGGCATCGGCGTGGATGTAAACCTCACGGCCACTGAATTGCCGCCCGAATTGCGCAAGATCGCGACCTCGCTGCGCATCGAGAGTAGCCAGCCCGTGTCACGCCCAGAGCTCGCCGCGACCGTGCTGCGCGAGCTGGATGCCGACTATGCGCGGATCCGCCAAGGCAAATTTGAGGAGCTGGCCGACGAGTGGGAACAGCAATGCACCACCCTCGGGCAGCGCGTGACCATCCGCATCGGCGACCGCACTCAATCCGGCGTGGCCGAGGCGCTGGACCCCGAGGGCGCGCTGCTCCTCCGCACGCAGCATGGGCGGCTGGAGCGCATCATTGGCGGCGACGTAACGGTGGAGAAGTCATGAAACTCCAAGGTAAAAGGAAAATGGTAAAAGAAAAAAGTGGCACGACCAGCCACGGCACCCGCCTTTTGCCTTAAGCCATGCTCCTCCTCCTCGACATCGGCAACACGCACACGCACCTCGGGCTTGCGGACGCGGACGCTGTGCGCAAGCAGACGAACATCAAGACCGCACTCTGGCGTTCCGGCGAGGCAGGTGGTTCGGTGCTGCGTTTCATCGGCAAGGCGCGCATCAAAGGCGTCGCGCTGTGCAGCGTGGTGCCAGCGGTGACGGGCAAGGCGGCGGCGTTCGCCCGCAAGGAACTGGGCTTGTCCGCGCTGGTGCTGACGGCCGACACCATCGCGGGTGTTGGCGTCAATTATCCCCAGCCCAAGCGCATCGGAGCCGACCGGCTGGCCAATGCAGTCGCGCTGCGGCACCACTTCGGCGCACCGTCGGTGGCGGTGGCGTTCGGCACCGCGCTCGCGTTTGACGTGGTGGACCGCCACGGCGATTACGTCGGCGGCATCATCGCACCCGGCCTCGCGGCGATGACGGATTACCTGCACGACAAGACCGCGCTGCTGCCTCGCATCACGATTCAGGAGACCAGTTCCGTCATCGGCAAAAGCACGCGCGAAGCGATGCTTATCGGTGCGGTGCACGGCTATCGCGGGCTGGTGCGCGAACTCATCATGGAGCTGAAGCGCGAGTTGAAGTGCCAGCGCCTGCCCGTGGTCGCAACGGGAGGCTACGCGGAACTCATCGCGGCCAAGCTCCCCGAAATCACGGCCGTGGAACCGAAGCTGACGCTCGAAGGGCTGCGGCTGGTCTGGCTGGCGAACAATCTTGCCACGCGGCCCACGAGCCGGACAATCCGCCGCGCATGAATCGCATTGAGGCACGCTTCGCGAAGCTAAAGCAGGACGGGCAGAAAGCCCTCGTCGTTTACATCGGCGCGGGCGATCCACACCTCGAAGCCACCCGCCAGCTCGCGCTCGCCTTCGATCGCGCGGGCGTGGACGTGCTCGAACTCGGAGTGCCGTTCAGCGATCCGCTGGCCGACGGCCTCGTCAACCAGCTTGCCGCGCAACGCGGGCTGGAGAGTGGCACCACGCCGCCGAGGCTCTTCGAGACCGTCGCCGCGATTCGGCGCGAGTCGCAAATCCCAATTGTCTTCTACGTCTATTACAACCTCATGCACCGCTGCGGCGTGGAGCAGTTCATCAACGACGCGGCCCGCGCGGGCGTGGACGGATTGCTCGTGCTCGATCTGCCCCCCGAAGAGGCGGACACCTATGAGCAGTTGATGCGCAACGCTGGCTTGTGCGCTATCTGGCTGGTCGCGCCGACGACCCCAGACGAGCGCATCGCCGCCATCGTCAAGCGCGGCACCGGCTTCATCTACTACATCTCCCGCGAGGGCGTGACGGGAATGCAAGCGAAGGTGGCGGGCAACTTGGCCGACCGCGTGGCGCTCATCCGCAAGCACACGTCGTTGCCCATCGCGATTGGCTTCGGTATCTCGAATCCCGAACAGGCGCGGCAAGTCGCCTTCGCGGCGGACGGCGCGGTCGTGGGCAGCGCCGTGGTCAACCAGATCGCCGAGTTGGGCAAATCCCCGGACCTCGTGCCGCGGCTGGAGGCCTTCGTGAAGTCGCTGGGGGATGGAGTCAAGGGACGGTAAGCTCCAAATACCAAGCTTCAAACCGAGCCGAGTGATTTCGAGTCTTTTGAGTGTTAGAGGAACTCTCGTTCAGGGCTATTAACCGGGACTCAGAAATCGGACTGCCCGGCCTTGGAGTGCAGGCCGCAAGCCACGCTACCCCGATGCTGCATCGGGCAGCTTCGGAATTCGGGCTAATTCATCACCAGCCCACGTCGCACGAAGGTGGGCACGTCGAGGTTCACTCCGTTGTGGCGCGTCGGCTCGCTTTGCTGGAAAGGCCCGGTTGTCACCGTTTCCAACCCCAGCTCGGGATGTGCCACCTTCGCCTTTTTACGCGAGCGCCAAGACCGCGACACGGCCATCGGTGCGGAGAGTGCGGCGTCCGGCGCGACTTCCGTCAGGACCGCCGGGGCCTGACTGGCTTCGGACTTGAGCGCCGACGCACGCGGGACGGGTTTGGAGGCAATGGCGGCCCCCAGCAGATCGAAGCCGGTGCCTGCACGGGGAGTTGACTCGGGCTCAGGCACCTCGGCTTCGGGAGCTTTAGGCGCGGCGGGAGGATTCACAGGTTGCCGGGAGGCGACGAGCGTGACGGTCAAGCGATCACCCAGCGATTCCTCGATGGCCGCGCCCATGATCAAGTGCGCGTTTTCGGCATGACGATTGATCTGCTCCATCACGCGACTGACCTCGGCCATCGTGAGCCCGGAGCCGCCCATGAGACTCACGAGCAACGCGTCCGCCTCGCCGAGCGCCGCGCCACCGTCGAGCAAAGGATTGGCGAGCAGCTTCTCCACGACTTCCTTCGCGCGATGGGGGCCCGTGGCCTCGGCGCTGGCGAAGGAGCTTTCGGAGTGTCGATTGCGGACGACGGCACAGAGATCGGCGAAGTCGAGGTTGATGAAACCCGGGCGCGTGACGAGCTGCCAGAGCCCGCGCACGCCCTGCGCGAGCAGGTCATTGGTGGTGGCGAAGGTCTCGATGACGCTGGTGTTCTCATCGATCAGCTTGAAGACTTTTTGATTCGGCAGGCAGATGACCCCGTCTGCGGCGGCCTTGAATTCCTCCAACCCCAGCCGCGCCTGCTTCATGCGCTTCGGGCCCTCGCACTCGAACGGCAGCGTGACAAACGCAAGCGACAACGCGCCGCATGCCTTGGCCACGCGTGCCAGCACCGGACCCGCGCCCGTGCCCGTGCCGCCGCCGAGGCCCGCGCAAATGAAAACCAGATCCACGCCCGTGCAAAGCTCGCGCAACCGCGCTTCGTCCTCCTCTGCCGCCGCGCGTCCGCGTTCCGGATCACCGCCGGCACCGAGCCCGCCATTCAACCCCAGACCAAGGTTGAATTTGTAGGGCAGCGGACACTGGGCGAGTGCCTGCGAATCAGTGTTGAGCACGATCAACTGCACGTCGGCAAAGCCGGCGCGGCTGATGTGGGAGACCACGTTCCCACCACAGCCGCCAACGCCAAACACCTTGATGGTGAGCTGTTTCTTGACCGGGGTCGCGGCGGGGGTGTTTTCAGTCGAGGTCATACGAGGGAGGCGATGGCAGGTGTGAGATGCTAGATGCTGAGGCAGCGCGCGACGTCCAGATGGCTTTTGCCATCCAACATCCGGCATCCAGTATCGGGCATCGTGTGTTCATCAAAAAATTCCCAGCGACCCGGCCAGATTCCGGAGCTTGCCGACCAAACCGCCCTGCGGCTGGGCCTTCTGGCGGATGGCACCGTATTTCACCAAGCCGACGGCCGTAGCCAGCTCGGGGTCATCCGTGGCCGACCGCAGACCGCCCACGGCATTCGCGCGGCCCAGCGTCGTCGGCAGGCCAAAGACGCTTTCCGCGAGCTGATCAATGCCCCGGATGCGCGCCCCGCCCCCGCATAGGCACACGCCGGCTCGGAGCTGCTCGTGAAATCCCTGCTCGCCGATGTCGTCGTCGATAAGTTGAAAGGTCTCCTCCAGCCGCGCGACCATGATGCGGCGCAAGTGTTCAAGGTTCACCCGCCGGTCGTCGAATCCGTTCTCGCTCGTCAATGTGAGCGTCTGCCCTGCCGCGCCCTCGATGGTCGCCGCACCGTGTTCGCGCTTGAGCTGCTCCGCCCGCGCCGGTGAAACCTTGCGCAAACCGTAAGACAGGTCGTTCGTCACGTGATCGCCGCCCACCGCGAGAATGCCCGTGTGCTTGATTACGCCATCGGCGTAAACGACGTATTCCGTCGTGCCCGCGCCGAAATCCACCACCAGCACGCCCATTTGTTTCTGCTCGTTGTCGAGCAAGGCCAGCGACGAGGCCAGGCCGCTGAAGACCAGTTCCTCGACTTCGAGGTTCAGGCCCTTGACCACGCGCACGGGGTTTTGCAACCGCGTCGTGACGCCGTGGACCACGTGCATGTCCAGTTCCAGTTTACCCCCGAGCATCCCAACGGGATCGGTGATGCCCGCCTGGCCGTTCAGCGTGAAGTGCTGCCGGATCGCGTGCAGCACGGTGTTCTCGGACGGCCGGCTGAAGACCTTCGCGTTCGCGAGCACCTCGGTCACATCCGGCGGGGAAATCTCGTGATCATCGGACGTCGCGGTGAAGACGCCGTGGGTGTTAAGGCTTGTGAGGTGCCCACCCGTGACGCTCAGGTAAACGCTGGCGATCTCCACGTTCGCGGACTTCTCAGCCTCGACGATGGCGTTGCGCACATCCTCGGCGGCGAGGTCCGCGTTGACCACCTCGCCCTTGCGCACGCCGCGCGAAGGACACTGGCCAATGCCGGTGACATTCACCCCACCCGCCTCGGTGACTTCGCCCACGACGGCGGCGACCTTAGTGGTGCCGATTTCGAGGCCAACGATGACGGTGGTCTTTTCGGGGAAGAAGAGATTAAGCATTTTTCCTCCGGTAGGGAGCGGGTTTGGCTACTTTGGCAGGCGGCGTCGGCACGGAACTCGCCTCCACCCAGCGGGCGGGCAGGTTCTGCGAAATCGAAACATCCAGCGTGGCAATCACCTTGCCCTGCTGCGTGGCCACATCCTGCACAGCCCGCCAGCGACGGAGCTGCATGTCAAAATCATGGTTGGTGGCAAACGTGATCTCCGTCCGCGCCGAAGTCGTCGCCGTCAACACCTCCAGGCCCGAGACATCCACGCGGCGAATGTCCGCGCGGCCAAACATCGCCGAGCGCTCAAAGTGCGTGAGCAACCGCAGGGCGGCCCGCACCTGCGCGGACTCGACCTGCCGGCCCGGCTTGAGGTCCACTGGATTCACGCCGGTCAGCGCCGGCAGCCAGTCGATTTGCAGCGCGGCCGGGTCCGCCACCATCGTGCGGTCCGCCGGCATCATTACGAAACCGGTCGCATCCAACAGGTGTGGCACCGGCACATAGCGGCCGCTCGCATCCGGCCGCAACACCACGACCTGTGCCACCGGCACGCGCTCCGTCACGCGAATGCGCAACGTGTCCGGCAGCACGCGCTCGACGGCGGCGGACTGGAGAAGCGGCACCAGTTCGAGGTCCCGCTTGATGCGCGCGAGGTCGAGACTCATCAGGTTCTCGCCGACGCGCACGCCCGCCCACTTCCGCAAGGCCTCCACGGTCAGCACGCCTTCGGTCTGCAAATCGATCCGCTTGATCGCGAACGCCGGATTTTCCGTGACGAACTCGCGCACCGCCCAGTCCACGCCGCGCCAGCCGAGGAACAGCACCACCAATGAACCAAACAACACCGTGACCACCTGCACCGCAAAGCGCGTGCGCGCCGCGTGGAGCTGGTCCGTGCGCAACTTCACGCGCAGCACGTTTTCATTCTCGCGCTGGAGACGACGATTGCCTTTGAAGAGCCGGGTTAGCTTACGGAGCATGATATAAAAATTGGTTAACTGGCTGCCATCCCGCGCCGCAGCGCCAGGTCCACCATCATCTGGCAAAGCTCCGCGTAACTCAGCCCGGCGGCAGCGGCGGCCTTCGGCAGCAGGCTCGTGGCGGTCATGCCCGGCAGCGTGTTGACTTCCAGCACCACGGGCTCGCCGTTCGCACGGACCATCACGTCCACGCGCGCGTAATCGCGGCCGCCGATGGCGTTAAACGCCGCGTGCGCCGCGTCCTGGATGCGCGCGGTCGTCATCGCGTCGAAGTCCGCCGGGCAAAAGTATTCCGTCGCGCCGGCCGTGTATTTGTTCGCGTAGTCGTAACTGCCCTGCTTCGGTCGCACCTCTACGACCGGCAGCGCGCGGCCGGCGAGGATGCCCACCGTCGTCTCGCGCCCGACAATGCGCTCCTCCATGAGCACTTCCGTGTCGAACTTGAGCGACTCGGCAAGCTTCGCGGGGAACTCGTGCACCGAATCCACAAACTGCAAACCCACGCTGCTGCCCTGCCGCACCGGCTTGAGCACGACTGGCGTCTCCCAGCCCTCCGGCCACTTCGTGGCGGCGGACCTGAACGTCATGAACTTCGCCGTCGGCACGCCGAGCGCCACGCACTTCTGCTTGGTGAGCACCTTGTCAAAGGCCAGCCGGCTTGCCTCCGGGTCGCAGCCAGTGTAGGGCACACGCATCTGCTCCAGCTCGCGCTGCACCGTGCCGTCTTCGCCGTAGGTGCCGTGCAACGCAAGGAAGACCACTTCCGTTCCCGCCGGCAACGTCCACTGCCCCGGTCCCTTGGGATCAAGTTCGTGAACGGTGTGCCCGCACGAACGCAACGCCGCTACCACCGCCGCGCCCGTGCGCAGAGAGACTTCGCGCTCGGCACTTGGCCCGCCGAGCATGACGGTGATGTTCAGCTTTCCAGACATGATTCAATCCTCGCCGACAATTTCGACTTCGGTTTCCAGTTCAATGCCGCGCTCTGTCCGCGCCGTGGTGCGAACGATCGCGATGAGCCCGAGCACATCGCGCGCAGTGGCGGTGCCGTCGTTGATAATGAAGTTGCCGTGGATGCCTGAAACCACCGCGCCGCCGACGCGCGTGCCCTTGAGGCCGAGTTCATCCACCAGCCTGCCGGCGGGAATCGTCTTCGGGTTTTTGAAAATGCAGCCGGCGCTCGGTTCCTTGGGCTGCGACGTCCAGCGCTTCTGTTGGCACTCGACGAGCTTGGCCTCGATTTGTTCGCGAGGGGCGGGACGGCCCTTCAGCACAGCGCCGAGCGCCACGGCGGACTTCAGCAACGGACAGCTTCGGTAAGTCGTCTCCACATCGCGCGCCGCCCGCTCGTGCGCCGCGCCGTGGTAGTCCATGAAGCGCAGCGACACCACGGCATCGAAGGTCCAGCCGTTCATCGCGCCCGCGTTCATGCGGAGCGCGCCGCCGAGGTTACCGGGGATGCCTTCGAGAAATTCCAGGCCACCGATGCCAACGCGTTTCGCCGTGAGGGCAATGTCCTTCAACTTCGCGCCTGCACCACAGCGAAGTTGCTCGCCCTGCACTTCAATCTGCGAGAAGGCCGGCGCGCCGAGGTGAATCACGACGCCGCGAATGCCGCCATCGCGAATGAGCAGGTTAGAGCCGCGCCCAAGCAGGAAGAACGGCACGTCGCGGTCGCGACAGAAGCGCAGCACCTTCGCCAACTCGGCTTCATCCGCTGGCTCAACGTAAAGCTCCGCCGGGCCGCCGACGCGCAGTGTGGTGCGCTTGGCCAGCGGCTCGTTGCGCCGCAACGCGCTGGCGGGCGCGAGCACCGCGCCAAGTTCCGCCGCGAGGTCAGCGGGGGGCGTGACAGGCTCAGGAGCGAGGGCGGTCATGGCATTGCCGATTGTCGATTGCCGCTTGCCGATTGAAGCGAGCAGCCGGTGTCCGCACCGGCATCCTGGTTACGCTGCTTGACGGACTTCGCGAAGCGCGCGGGCGGCTGCCACTCGGCTTCAGTCAAGTCAGTTGCGATGATGGATAAGCCGCAGGCGCGGAGGATGCGCTCGGCGATGTCGGCGGCGGCAGTAGGCTGGTGCCACTGGGCGAGCGCGGCCTGCATCGACGAGCGAGGGTCGGCATTCGTGAGCAAGTCGAAGACGAGGGCGGCAAACTGCGCGGGCGAAGTTGTGCGCTGGTTCAACAGCCGCGCCGCGCCGGTGTCAGCGAAGGCACGGGCATTGTGATGCTGATGGTCATCAGCCGAGGTCGGCAGCGGGATGAGGATGGCGGGCACGCGCATCGCCGCGAGTTCGGCCAGTGAAGACGCGCCCGCGCGGCTGACGGCGAGCGTCGCGGCCCCGAGGGCGAGTTCCATCTCGGTGAGAAAGGGCAGAACTACGAAGCGAGTTTTGAGTTTCGAGTTTCGGGTGTCGAGCTGCGCGTAGGCGGCGCGCGCCTTCTCCACATCATTCGTGCCGGTGAGGTGGAGGAATTGGAGGTCGGGCTGACGCGCGATCAGCTCAGGCAGCGCGGCGAGCACGAGGTCGTTCAGGCCGGTCGCGCCCTGACTGCCGCCGGTGATGACCAGCGTGGGGCGCTTCGCGTCAAGGCCCAGCACCATGCGACAGCTTGCGGCGTCAGCAGGCGCAAACTGCTCGCGCACCGGCGTCCCGGTGACGGCGTGGCGTTGAATCCACAGCCGATGCGCGGCTTGCGGGAAGCCGACGAAGGCCTCGTCAACAACATGCGCCAGCCAGCGATTGGCTCGGCCGGGAATAGTGTTCGACTCGTGGAGGAAAGTCTTTGCGCTGAGCCGCTTTCCGGCCAACAAGGGCGGCGCGCTGGTGAAGCCGCCCATCGCCAGCACGGCGCGCGGCGGGCGGGCGACGAAGGTTTTCTTTGCGGCTTGATATGACGCGAGCGACGCACGGACGAAGGCGAACAAGTTGCCTTGCAGCGCGACGGCGGGGAGTGTGGCGACGGTCACGTCGCGCGCGGCGCGGACGGCTTGCTGGTCCACTTCCTTGGGCGAGACGAGTAGCAGCACGTCGCAGTCACGCCGCTGCAATTCGCCAGCGACGGCCAAGCCCGGAAAGAGGTGGCCGCCCGTGCCACCACAAGCGATGGCGACGAGAGGTTTTTCCGGGATGCGTTGCATCAGGTCGGGCGCGGGAGGGCGGTGAAGGGGTTGTCGTCGAGCGGGGTGGCGAGAACTAGCGGCTTGTCGGTGGCACGGCGCGCGACGCTGAGGATGAGGCCGGCAGAGGCCAGCAGGACGACGAGGTTCGAGCCGCCGTAACTGATGAACGGCAGGGGCAGTCCCTTGTTGGGCAGGATCATGGTGACCACGCCGATGTTGATGAAGACCTGCACGCCGATGAGGAAGGTGAGGCCGATGACCAGCAGTTGGCCGAAGAGGTCACTCGCGCGCCACGCGATGCTCAAGCCACACCAGCAAAGCAAACCGTAGGTGAACAGCAGGCCGAGCGTCGCGACCAAGCCGAATTCCTCTCCGATGATGGAGAATATGAAATCGGTGTGGTGCTCGGGCACAAAGCCGGTCTTCTGTCGGCCGTTGCCCAGGCCCAGACCGACCGCACCACCGGAGCCCAGAGCGTATTTGGCCTGGAGTTGTTGATACGCGATGGTCTTTTCGTATTTCTCTGGGTGAATCCACGCGTCGATGCGCGTGCGGCGGTTTTCGTTCCCCATCAGCAGCACGCAGATGACAGCGAAGCCCGCAATCCCGATTGGCACGAGATACGCCGGCCGCGCGCCAGCAACGAGCAGCACCAGCCAGGTCACGAGGCCGAGCAGAAGCGTGGTGCCGAAGTCCTTGCCCGCCAACACCAGCGCGAGCGCACAGCCGGCGAGCAGCCAGGGAATCACGATGCCACGCCAGAATTCCGCCATCCGCTCGCGATACCGGCTGGCATAATGTGCCAGCATCACGATGACAACGGCCTTCGCAATCTCGGACGGTTGGAAGGTGAACCCGGGCAATTCGATCCACCGGCGGGCACCGTTGATTTCCCGTCCCTTGACCGCAGTGTAGGCCAGCAGCAAGCACGCAATCACCAGTCCGGGCCAGACAAACTTGCGCACCCAACGGTAGTCCAGCGTCGCCGTGACGCAGCAAGCCGCGAGGCCAATGGCGGCGAAGATGGATTGCTTGATGAGGAAACGCTCTCCCTCCTGCGTCATGCTCGCGCTGTAGAGCGTCACCAAACCCAGCGCGAGCAAAGCGGCGACGCAGAAAGCAAACAGAGTGGCGATCCGGCGAATGCTCATGCGGCCGAAATGGAATTGAGAGCCCGAGTATGAGTATGAGGAAGCCAACAGCTTGCGCTCACGCTCTTACTCCTACTCATCTCTCCCATACGACCGACGACCACACCGACGGCGGGCGGGACGCGGCGTGGCGGCACTCCGTGCCACGCCCTCGTTCCGTCATCGCCAGTCAGCCGGTTCATCGGTGAGTGGGGTTGGTTGAAGTGAACCCGTGTCTTACAGCTTGGGAGCCGGAGCTGGAGCGGGAGGAATCGAGGTCGGCTCGCCCAACGGCGGAAGCGTCGGCGGGAGCGTCGGCACAACGTCCGGCTTCGGTGCGGGGGCCGCCGTCGTGGACGGCTCGCTGGATTTCTTCGTGCCACCCGCGGGCACCTTGAGCTTCTGGCCGACTTTGATTTGATCGGTCTTCAGCCCGTTCGCCTCGCGCAGCTTCGCGACCGTGGTGCCGTGGCTCTTGGCAATCTTGCCGAGGTTATCGCCGGACTTCACGGTGTAGGTGCCATCGCTGTCTGGAGCAGCCGTGGCGGCACCGGGAGTCGTAGCGGTCTTGGGAGCCTTCGGCGCGGCAGCGGGGATGTTGATCTTCTGGCCGATCTTCAACTTGGTGGAGTCGACACCAGCATTCGCGGCCTCGATGGCTTTCACGCCGACGCCATATTTCTTCGCCATGGTGGAGAAGGAATCCCCCTTCGCGACGACATGCACTTTCGCCTCGCCGGTCGGAGCGGATGGCTCCGGCGCGGGGGCAGGAACGGGAGCGGGCGCGGGGATCGGCGCGACCGGAATAGGCGGCGGCGCTGTGACCGGAGCCGGAGCCGGAACTGGCGGATTGGTAGGCAGCGGGGCCAGAGCCGGGGCTCCGCCGATGGGCGGAAGCGCCCCGGGGCCACCCGCTGTGCCCGGCGCGGGCGACACCGGCGGCGCGACATCAGGTGGAACGGTGATCGGGGGCAGGTCCGGCCCCGGCACCTTCTTGGCTTCGGTTTTGGTTTCCGGTTTGCAACCGACCATCAGGATGCCAGCGGCACCGATCAGGTGCGCGGCAACGAAGATGGCAACGATGATCGGCAGGTTTGTTTTGCGTTTGGATTTTTGCTCAAGGAGCGAGCCCTGAGGGTTCAACGGATTTGGAGTGCTCATGGTGTGCGATGCTGTTGCTATTTTGGCTGCTTGGTTCGGCTCGCCAGAGCTGGCCATGCTCCGGCGAAATTATTTGGTTAGATCGTCAACTATTTTTTCTTTCGGACATTCACCGACTGGTCGGCACTAAATCATTTTTGGGCACGCCCCCATTCGTGGGGTTGCCCGGCGCGACACCGCCATTACTTGTGCGTTCCAACTGCTCGACCGCTTGTCGAAACACTTCACCCCGGTGGCGGTAATCGCGGAACAAATCAAAGCTCGAACAAGCCGGAGAAAGCAAAACGATGTCGCCAAGGGCCGCATTTCTGGCCGCATCGTTGACCGCTTCTAACAACGAATCCGCGAGGGTGCAAGGGGTAAAAAGACTCCACGACGCGCGGAGTTTTTCGCGGGTCTCGCCCAACAGGAAGGCGTGCTTCACCCGCTGCGCCAGCAAGGGCCCCAGATCGTGATAGTCCAGGCCCTTGTCGCGGCCGCCGGCGATGAGCAAAACGTTTGCTTCACCCGGCTGCGCCGCGGGCATCGTTTGCAACGCCTTGGCCACCGCATCCACGTTCGTGGCCTTGGAGTCGTTGACGAATTTGATCCCGTTGATTTCCGCGATCAGCTCACACCGGTGCGCGCCCGGCCGGAAACTCGTGATGGCCTCAACCATCTGCTCGAGCGGCAAGCGCAGCACGCGGCCGACTGCGAGGGTGGCCATGACGTTCTCCGCATTGTGTGGCCCGCGTAGATTGGTCTTCTCCAAATCAATCAGCGGACCGACCCAGTCCTCGATGCGGCTGATGATGAGCGAGCGATCCAGATGAATGTCCGCGCGGCGGTTTTGTGCACTGAATGTGATGAGCTTGGACGGCACCTTCACGCCCAGCGTGCGCAACTGCGCCAGCGCCTCGGTCTGCACCACGGCCCAGTCGAACGGCTGCTGATTCTCGAACATCCGCGCCTTCGCCCGCGCATATTCCGCCATCGTGTGATGCCGGTCGAGATGATCGGGCGTGATGTTCAGCAACACCGCCACGGCCGGCCGGAAAAAACGAATCGTCTCCAACTGAAACGAACTCACTTCCAGCGTGAGATAATCGAGCTGCTTCGATTCATCGACTACCGAGCAGAGCGGCTTGCCGATGTTGCCGGCCGCCAAGGTGCGCTTGTGACAATGCGTCAGCACATGCTCGATGAGCTCGGTCGTCGTCGTCTTCCCATTCGTGCCAGTGACGGCGACGTTGAGGCAGACGGCCTGCTGCCAGCCGAGTTCCAGTTCGCCGATGACCGGGATTTCTCGCTGGCGCAATTCCTTCACCAGCAACGAATCCAGCGCCACCCCCGGACTGACCACGGCGAAATCAAACTGTCCCGCCGGCGGCAGTCGCAGATCCAGCTCTACACGCACGCCAAGGTCGCGCAACTCCTCCGCCTCGCGTCGCAGCACGGGCGTGTCGGAGTTGTCCATCGCCGCCACGCGCGCGCCGCGCGCGACGAGCAACCGCGCGGCCGCCGCGCCGCTCAGGCCAAGGCCGATGACCAACACGTTCTTGTCTTGAAGCCGAAACATTTAACGCAATTTCAAAGTTGCCAGCGCAAGCACCGCACAGACGATGCAGAGAATGTAAAAACGCGTGACAACCTGGGATTCATACCAGCCGATTTTTTGAAAATGATGGTGCAGCGGCGCCATGCGAAACACCCGCCGCCCTTCGCCGAACCGACGTTTCGTGTATTTGAACCAGCCGCGTTGAATCATCACCGAAACGATCTCCACCACGAACACGCCGCCGGCAATCACCAGCACGAACGGTTGGTGAATGAGCACCGCCATGATGCCCAGCACGCCGCCCAGCGCGAGCGACCCCGTGTCGCCCATGAACACTTGCGCCGGGTGGCAGTTGAACCAGAGGAAGCCCAGACTCGCGCCGATCATCGCCGCACAAAACACCGTGAGCTCCCCAGCGCCCGCCACATGTGGCACCAGGAGGTAACCGGAAAGCACCGCATTGCCCGCGATGTAAGTGAAGATGAGAAACACCGTCGTCACAATGAGGATGCAGCCGATCGCCAGCCCATCCAATCCGTCCGTGATGTTGACCGCGTTGCTGCTGCCCACAATCGCGCAAACCGTGATGAACCCGCCCAGCCACGCCGCGTCCGTCAGGACCGCATGTTTGAAAAACGGAAGTTGGATTTCCGTGATAAGCCGGTGCGTCTCCGGCAGCAGCCAGAGCGAGAATGCGATGAATCCCGCCAGCGCAAACTGCACGATCAGCTTCAAACCCTCCGTGGCCCCCGCACTCTTCTGCTCCGTCAGCTTCTTGTAATCGTCGTAGAAACCCAGCGCGGCCAGCACCAGCAGCGAGACCAGCGTCAGCACGATAAACTCGTTCCACTGCGCCCAGAGCAGCGCGGTCAAATCCACCACCAGCACGATCAAAATGCCGCCCATGCCCGGCACGCCCTTCTTTGTGAACACCTGCGTCGCCGTCGTGCCCGCCTCCTGCGCCTTGTCGAGGTAGTTCTGCCCAAACTTCATCTCTTTCAACCACGCGATGACCAGCGGTCCCAGCCAGAGACTCAGCAGCAGTGCCGTGATCGCCGCCCCCGCGCTGCGCAGCGTAATGTAACGAAACACCCGCAGCACCGACAACGGATCGGCCCAGGTCGTTCCGGCTGCTTGCTCTTGAAGCCATTGGGTGAAGTAAAAAATCATCCGCTAGTCGTGCCAGTGTTGCAGCGTTGCCATCGTGTCTTGGGGCCGCGCCCGCTCCCAGCGGCACAGCCGCGCAAGGAAGCCCGCCGCCCGCTGCCCACGCTGCCACTCCAGCACCAGCCGTTTGGCCGTGCGCTGGTGCTGTTGTTTCCGTTTCACGCTCATGGTGCATCAGTTCATCTGGACGACGGCTGGCTTGAACCTTCCGTCTGCGCCACCGCACCGAATCGCCTCGCTCACGCGCTCCAGGCGCGTTGAGCGGGAAGCCTTCAGCAGCACCACGTCGCCCGGCTGCAACTCACTGCGCACGGTCTCGCCCGCGCCCGCGACCTCGGCAATTTCCGTGACAGCGCTCAAGCCCGCGGCCCGCGCTGCGCCGGCGAGATGGCCCGCCATCTTCCCCACGGCGAACAACCGGTTCACGCCCAGCTCCGCCGCCCGCCGGCCCACCTCAACATGCGCCGCAACACTGTGCTGGCCCAACTCCGCCATGTCGCCCAGCACCGCCACGCGCCGGCCCGTGCAGGGCAGATCGTGCAATGTTTGCAACGCAGCCAGCATCGAGTCCGCGTTCGCATTGTAGGCGTCATCGAGCACCCGCACGCCATTCGCCTCCCAAAGTTGCAGGCGCATCTTTGGCGGGGTGCATCCCGCCAAAGCGCGCCCGACTTGCTCCCGGTTGAGGCCGAGTTCGGCCCCCACCGCACCGGCGAGCAAAGCATTCAAAACCTGATGTCGGCCCAGCAGCCCGATGCGATACGCCCCGGAGAAGGCGTTGTTCGGACAGTGAACCTGAAACGCCACGCCGCGTTCCTCGAAGCGCACCTCACTCGCGCGCCAGTCATTGTGTGGCCCAAAACCAACACGCACGACCCGCGCCTTCGTCCGCGCGGTGATGGCATCCATCTCCGGACAGTCGCCGTTCACGAAGAGAATTCCGTTCACCGGCAGCAACTCGGCCAGGCAGCCTTCCTCCTGCGCAACGCCGTTCACGTCGCCAAAGAATTCCAAGTGCTCGCGCCCGATGCTCGTGATGACACCAAAACGCGGTGCGATGAGCCGGACCAACGGCGCTAGCTCGCCGGGGTGATTGGTGCCGACTTCGAACACCGCGCTGGCGTGCTGACGCTCCAGGCGCAGCAACGTGTGCGGCACGCCGATGTCGTTGTTGAAACTCGCCTCGCTCCACAGCGCCGGTCCGCGCTCCCGCAACACCGCCGCGATCAGTTCCTTCGTCGTCGTCTTCCCGTTCGAGCCGCCGACCGCGATGACGGGAAGGTCAAAGTCCTGCCGGTAGTGCGTCGCTAGCTGCGCGTAAGCGGCGCGCGTGCTAGCGACAGCGATAACCGCGCACGAAGTTCCGACTTCAGCCGGTCGCGCATCCGCGCCACCGGAAGACGAGGCTCCAAACTTGGCGCGCTCGACCACAATGGCGGCGACTCCTTTCGCCGCGACCTCGGCGAGGAATTGATGCCCGTCAAACTTGTCGCCCGCGAGAGCGATGAACAGGTCGCCCGGGTTCACTTGTCGCGAGTCCGTGCAGACGCGGTGGACCAGTGTGTCCGGACGGCCGCGGAGGATTTCTCCGGCCGTCGCGTCAGCAATAAACTTGAGCGGACGTGGATCCATTACTCGGCGAGCGAACGGTAGGCATGTGAGTTGGCCAGCCACGGCACAGTTACCGGCCGGCGGAAAAGCTGGCGCAATCCTGCGTCCGCATTTTGCGCCGCCGGCACGGCGTCGGCATCCGGAAAAATCGGCAGTGCCAAGGTCGGCTGGGTGTGACGCAGCGCGTTGATC
>RFVF01000050.1 GCA_009922615.1 Pseudomonadota bacterium | reverse complement strand
TCGTCCCAGTGCCATGCTCACCATGGACGCGCCGCATTGTTCGCGCGTTACAGGAGGAAACGATTTTTAACAGGCTGCTAGAACGAAGGCATCGAGGTTCTCTTGTGATGCTTGGCTCCAAAGTGCATCGCCGGCCTGGCGAAGACCTTGGAGAGCAACCCAGACACCCCGATACGAATCAAACTGCGCATCCGTGAATCGAGAGCCATTCGGGAGCCTCAAATCGCGCGTATGGCGTGGGACATCGCCGACCTCAACACCACTCCTTCGATAGGTGACGAGATACGCTCCGACGCCGAGGACGGCTGAGCCGAAGGTGAGAAACAGAAAGTTGCGGAGAAGCTGGAACGCTTGCTCCTGCGACAATTGGGGAAAAATGGGAAGAGTAAGCCACTGTTTGTATAGCGACCAAAAGACAAAGAGGCCGATAGCTCCAATGCCTGCTACGCTAAGTGCTGCTTTCCAAAAGCGTTCCATATGGGAGTTAGTATATTGAGTGGTTCAGGATGTCGAGTGGGCGGAGTGGCCTAAAGACCCAAGTTCAGCGAGCCGGCACTCGGGACGCAACGATTGCCAACCGCGACGCCATGTCGGGTTCGCAGCAGAGCATGGTTAGCCGCGTTGTCATCGGCCCAGAACGATGTCTCTTTGGTCCTCCAGAAAGTCTGCCTCGTCGAGTTCCTCGTCTGGAGCAGGTGCCGGTGCTGCTTGCGCACCGGCGGTTGAAATAAGCGGCGTGACGTCGCTCCACTCTTCCATGCGGAAAACATGAACGCGGCGAACATACCGGCAGAACCGAGGAGCCTGACCACGGAGCGATCCCTGCAATCGCATGATCGCTGTAATCGGATCAGCGTCGGCCTCCGTGTGGTAGAGCGAACCCTGCGGATGTGCAGTGAAGCCACATGCGGTCAACGCATCTGGAATCTCCGTCTGATAGACCGAAGTGATGTCTGCACGTGTGAGGCCAGCAGTGGCCATTGCTCTTGTGTCGAGGTCGAATGCGATTGCGTATTGTGCCATATACTTTTTGTTTTGAGTTACAGAAAGCGTGTGAAGCGGACTAACAGGTATTACGCCGCCGGAGGCTCTTCGCCGCGTTCCTCGCTGATGACGGGGGCGATGGCTTGGAGTTTGTCGTTGGCGTCCAGGTCCACGAGTTTTACGCCCATCGTGTTGCGGCCGGCTTCGCGCACGCCCTGCACGGGGATGCGGACCATCTGGCCGCCGCTGGTGATGAGCATGATCTCGTCGGTGTCCTTGACGGTGAGCGCACCCACCACGCCGCCGGTCTTGTCGCCGGTCTTCATGGTGATGATGCCCTTGCCGCCCCGGGACTGGACGCGGTACTCGCCGAAGTCGGTGCGCTTGCCGATGCCGTTCTCGCCGGCCACAAGCAGGGTGGCATCGGGCACGACGATGGCGGCGGCCACGAGGGTGTCGCCCGCCTCCAGGGAGATGCCGCGCACGCCGGTGGCGCTGCGGCCCATGCTGCGCACGTCGGACTCGCTGAAGCGGATGCTCATGCCACTGTGCGTGATGAGGACCACGTCATCGCCGGGATCGGTCTCGCCGGTGCTGCCGCGCGTGAGCATCACCTCGATGAGCGTGTCGCCGGGGTCAATGCCAATGGCAATGATGCCGCCTTTGCGGACGTTGCCGAACTCGTTGAGCGAAGTTTTCTTCACTGTTCCCTGCTGCGTGGCGAAGAAGAGTTCACCGGGCTGCTGCCAGGTGATGTCTTCCTTGTTCGCGTCGAGCTTGGACTGGATGCGAATGAGGGCGGCGACTTTTTCCTCGGCCTGAAGCTCGAGGAGGTTCGCGATGCTGCGGCCCTTGCTGGCGCGGCCCATGTCGGGGATTTCGTGGACGCGTTCGACATACACGCGGCCCGTGTTCGTGAAGAACATGAGGTAGTCGTGCGTGCTGGCGGTGAAGAGGTGCTCGATGAAGTCGCTTTCCTCCGGCGTGTCGGCCTCGCGCGTGGTCATGCCGATGACGCCCTTGCCACCGCGGCGCTGCGCGCGGTAGGCGGAGACGGCGGTGCGCTTGATGAGGCCGCCGTGGGTGAGAGTGATGATGACGCCTTCGTTGGCGATGAGATCCTCGATGGCGATCTCGCCTTCATCGGGGACGATTTGCGTGAGGCGCGGTGTGGCGTGCTTTTCGCGGATGGTTTTCAGCTCAGCCTTGATGATGGCCATGACACGCGATTCCTTCGCGAGGATGTCGAGGAGGTCCTTGATCAGCTCGATGAGCTGCTTGTATTCGGCCTCGACTTTGTCGATTTCCAAACCCGTGAGCTGGTAGAGACGAAGTTCGAGGATCGCGTCTACTTGGCGTTCGGCGAGGGAGTAACGGCCGTCAGTGAGCTGGCTTTCGTGACGGATGAGGATGCCCCAGCGCTCGACTTGCTCGCGGGTCCACTCGTAGGCGAGCAGCTTCACGCGGGCCTCCTCCTTGTTGTCGCTGCTGCGGATGATGTGGATGAACTCATCAAGGTTCGCGAGCGCGACGAGGTAGCCTTCGAGCAATTCGGCGCGCTCCTCGGCCTTCCGCAGCTCGAAGCGCGTGCGGCGCAGGATGACTTCGCGGCGATGGTCAATGTAGGCGGCGATGAGCTGCTTGAGGTTCAGCGTCTTGGGTTTGCCGTGGTCAATGGCGAGGGCGTTGACGCTGAAGGAAATCTCCAGCTGCGTGTGCTGAAAGAGATTGTTGATGACGACCTTGGGCAGGGCGTCGCGCTTCAGCTCGATGACGAGGCGGCAGTGCTCGTCCGACTCGTTGCGCATCGCGGAGATGTCCGTGATGACCTTTTGGTTTACGAGGTCGGCGATGCTCGATTCGAGCGCCGCGCGGTTCACGTTGAAGGGGATTTCCGTGATGACAAGCTGCTCGCGGTTGCCCTTGAGTTCTTCGCTGCCGATTTTGCCGCGCAGTTTGATGGAGCCGCGGCCGGTCTCGAAATAATTCTTGATGCCCTCGATGCCACAGATGAAACCGCCAGTGGGGAAGTCCGGGCCCTTGATGAATTTCATCAGGCCCGGGATGGTGATCGTTGGATCGTCAATCTGCGCGCAGATGCCGTCGATGACCTCGCCGAGGTTATGCGGTGGCATGTTGGTGGCCATGCCGACGGCGATGCCGGTGCCGCCGTTGACGAGGAGGTTGGGGAACGCCGCCGGGAAGACGGTCGGCTCCGTCATGCGCTCGTCGTAGTTCGGGACGAAGTCCACCGTGTCGCGGTCCATGTCCTGCATCAGCGCTGCACCGAGGTGCGTGAGGCGGGCCTCGGTGTAACGCATCGCGGCGGGCGGGTCGGCCTCGACGGAGCCGAAGTTGCCTTTGCCATCCACGAGCTTCTCGCGCATGACCCAGGGCTGGGCCATGTGGACGAGCGTGGGGTAGATGACAGCTTCGCCGTGCGGGTGGTAATTGCCGGAGGTGTCGCCGCAGATCTTGGCGCACTTGTAGTGCTTGCGCCCGGGGAAGAGCGACAGCTCGTGCATCGCGTAAAGGATGCGGCGTTGCGAGGGCTTGAGACCGTCACGCGCGTCTGGTAACGCGCGCGAGATGATGACGGACATCGAGTAGTCGAGGAACGAGTTTTTGATCTCGTCGGCGACGTTGATCTTGGTGATTTTCTCGCCCTGCGTGTAGGCGGAGCCGGTGGGCTGCGCGGGTGGGGGAGTGGGGGGAGTTTCGTCGGGCATGAAAAATTATCCGGTTGCTTCCGCAGGCGGGAAAACGGGGAAGCCCATCAGGGTTGCGGCGTCGCGCAGGCGCGAGTCAGTGGTCGCCAGTGGGAAAATATGTGCCAAGTCCGCCGACGCGAGGTGTATCGCATCTAACGTCCGCAATGGCACCTCGGGATGGCAGCGTTCCAATGTATGCCGGGCTTTACGGAGGACGAGGGCGTTCAGCGGTTCTAGTTTGATCTCATGTGCTGCCACCCGGGCTTCAAACTCCTGCCAAGCCAGACGGCGGTCCTTGGCGGATATCTTCCCGGCGCGCTCTCGGGCGAGCAACGCCGAGAAGATTTCGGTCTGCGCCAGTTGAGAAGTAACCAACTGCCGCCCCTCCAGCGCGCCAATGAAAAACTCGCTGTCGGGTTCGACAACCAGCAATTTTACAAGGATGCAGGAATCGAGATACATGAGCCAGTCACCAGCCCCGGCCATCGCGGTCTTCGCGGATCAGCGCCTCAGCAGTCGGTCCACCCCGCCACGGAGGCATCTTCTTTAAATGCTCCCGCGTTCCGGTGAACACTTGGCGTTGCTCGCGCTTGGCCACGGGAGACAACACGGCTTTGGGCACGCCATCCGAAGTAATGGTCACTTCTTGTCCGCCCGCGACCATTTCCAATAGGGCGGAGAGTTTGGCCTTGGCGGCACGCACCGGAATGGACAACCCCACCCCTGGCAGTGTGATCGCCTCGCGCACGACCATTGGTCCGGCAACTTCCGGCGTCATGTCCGCGATGGGTTTTAGCTTCCGCTTGTAGAGCGGCACTGTTCGTTTCGTTTTCACGGTTGAAATGTGGTCACGCGTGACTACATCTGTCAATTGCTTTCTTTACACGTCCAGGTTCCGCACGTTGAGCGCGTTGTCCTCAATGAACTGGCGGCGCGGCTCGACCTCGTCGCCCATGAGGCGCACGAACATCTCCTCGGCCTCGACGGCGTCGGTCAGGTCAATGCGCAGCAGTTTGCGTTTCACCGGGTTCATCGTGGTTTCGAAGAGCTCTTTCGCGTCCATTTCACCCAAGCCCTTGAAGCGGTAAATCTGCATTCCCTTCTTGCCGACGGTCTTCACGCCTTCGAGGATTTCGGGGATGGAAAAGAGTGGCGTTACGTGGGCGCGCTCACCTTCGCCTTCGGTCAACTCGAACAGGGGCTTGTCTTGCGCGGCGTAATGATCCACGGCAAGTCCCTTCTTCGCGAGCTTGCCGAGCAATTCGCCGATGGCTTTGCTCTCGAGATGCAGGTCCACGCCCACGGCACGCCGCGATTGGGTGCGGGCTTTCTCGGCCTTCTCACGCGCCTCGCCCTCGCCGTAGAGATCCTGATTCTCGGCCTTGAACTGCTCGACATCGGCGAGATTGTCAAAATAGTGGACCGTCTCGTCATTGCCTTCCCGCACCTTGATGAGATAGACCGGAAAAGCGTGGTCCGCGTTGCGCTTCTCGACGTAGGCAGCGAAATCCCCGCCCTGCCGCCGGATAAACGTCGCGTATTTGTCGAGCGATTCGAGTAGCGAGAGAATTTCCTCCAACTGCTTCGGCGTAAACTCGCGACCGTCGGCGAGGTTCTTCAAACGCACTTCCTCCGTGCCGTTTTGCAGCAGGATGCGGTTGAGCTGGTTATCGTCGTCCACGTAGTCTGTGCGCTTTTTACGTGTGACCGAGTAGAGCGGCGGCTGGGCGATGTAAACGTAGCCCTGCTTCACGAGTTGCGTCATCTGCCGGTAGAAGAAAGTCAGCAGCAAGGTGCGGATGTGTGAGCCGTCTACGTCGGCGTCCGTCATGATGATGATCTTGTGGTAGCGGAGCTTGTTCAGATCGAACGCACCTTCACCTTCGCCATCACCGATGCCCGTGCCGATGGCGGTAATCATCGTCCGGATTTCGTTGTTCTGAAGCACCTTGTCCAGACGCGCCTTTTCGACGTTGATGAGCTTGCCGCGGATCGGGAGAATCGCTTGGAACTTCCGGTCGCGGCCCTGTTTGGCCGAGCCACCTGCGGAGTCGCCCTCGACGATGTAGAGCTCGGTGTTCACCGGGTCGCGGTCGGAGCAGTCAGCCAGCTTTCCGGGCAGGCCACCACCCGTGAGCGCTGTTTTGCGCACGGCCTCGCGGGCTTTGCGGGCAGCCTCGCGGGCGCGGGCGGCGTTGAGTGCTTTTTCCACGATGCGCTTGGCGATGGGCGGGTTCGCATCGAAGTAGGACATCAACCCCTCATACGTCACCGAGCCTACGATGCCGTCCACTTCGGGCGAGAGGAGCTTCACCTTGGTTTGCGACTCGAACTTCGGGTCGCTGTGTTTCACGGAGATGACGGCGGTGAGGCCCTCGCGCACGTCGTCGCCGGTGATCTGCGGATCCTTGTCTTTGATCAGCTCGTTGGATTTCGAGTATTGGTTGATCGCCCGCGTCAGCGCGCTGCGGAAGCCGGACAAATGCGTGCCGCCGTCCGGGTTGTGGATCGTGTTCGTGTAGCAGAGGACCTGATCGTTGTAGCTGTCGTTGTATTGCAGCACCACCTCGACATGGACCTCGATTTCCTTTTCGGAAGTCGTGACCTTCTGCTCTTTGCGCACGCTGATGACCTTGGGGTGCAGCGCTTGTTTGCTCTTGTTGAGCTGCTTGACGAATTCCTCGACGCCGTCCTTGTAGAAATACACCTCGCGCTCACTGCTGCCGCTCTGTTTCCGTTCGTCGAGAAAGCCGATCTCCAACCCGCTGTTCAAGAACGCCAGTTCTCGCAACCGCTGAGAAATGATCTCGGTCTTGAATTCCGTCGTGTCGCGGAAGATTTCCGCGTCCGGCTTGAACGTGATGAAGGTGCTGGTGCTCTTCGATTTTCCGATGACTTCGAGCTTCTTCACCGTTTTGCCGCGCTCGAACTCCATGTGATACACGAGCGAGTCCCGCGACACTTCCACCTCGAACCATTCGCTTACCGCATTCACGCACTTCGCGCCAACGCCGTGCGTGCCGCCGGAAAACTTGTAACCACCCTGTCCGTATTTGCCCCCGGAGTGCAGGGTCGTGAGCACCAATTCAACGCCCGGCAAACCGCTGTCTTTGTTGATGTCTACAGGGATGCCACGGCCATTGTCGCGGATCGAGATGGAGCCATCGAGATGCAGCGTCACGTCAATGCGGCTGCAATGTCCGGCCAGATGCTCGTCCACGGAGTTGTCCAGCACCTCGGAAACGCAGTGATGCAGCGCGCGTTCGTCCGTGCCGCCGATATACATGCCGGGCTTTTTGCGGACGGCTTCGAGGCCCTTGAGCTGGCTGAGTTTTGAGGCGTCGTAGGTCTGGGATTCGTCGGACATTGTTGCGATAAAATGGCGTCGCGCATGGCGGTAAACTCACCGGAAAAACACCGCTTGAAATCGGCTTATTGACCCGACTGCGAGACGCTCGAAAAAGTAGCGGAAGGCCACCTCTCCGACAATGCTTATTTCGTCCTCCAAAACGGAGGATACACCATTAGTTGGGTAGGGCTAAAACCGCCCCTTCAACCGATTGCGCAAGCCGGCTGAAAGCACTCTCCGTAGTCGGCTGCCGTGCGCGGATAATCTCTGCCTGTTGCTCCGCTCCTCACGGCGGAAAGCCGATGGCCAGCTTTACGGAGGAATACTCCGGGTGAATGGTCCCCTCGCGCGTGCGGATGATGAGCTCGGGCTCGGTCCAAGTCCGGCCGCAAATCCAGTCCGGCAAATCCGGTTCCCGCATCATCGCGAAGAGCCCGATCAACGGTGACTCGCCCTCGCGAAACACCACCGGTCGCTGGCGCACGATCACCAATCCCGCCTCCCGTGCGCCGGTGCGCACGCGCGCGAGCTGGGCCGGCTCGTAGGGAAATACGCAGGCGAAGACGCCGCCAGGCGCGAGCTGTCTCGCCGCCGTGGCGCAATAATCCGCGACTGTCCCGCGCAGCTCGAAGCGACAGGCGAGCTTCTGCGGATGCTCGCTGGCCACGCCCGTGCCGGGTGGAAAGTAAGGCGGACTTCCAGTGATGAGGTCAAATTTCTCGTCGGTCCGCAACACATCTGGACTCCGAAAATCTCCTTCGCGGATTTCGTAACGCGTTTCTAGGCCGTTGAATTTCGCCGACTTCTTTGCCAACGCCACGCTCGCCGCTTGCGCTTCTACCGTCACCAAACGCGCGCCTGGCAAACGCCACGCCACGATCATTCCCACCGTGCCGATGCCGCTGCCCAGATCGAGCGCGGTGCGTGCCGTCGGGCACCAGCTCGTCCCATACCATGCCGTGAGAATGTCATCCGTGGAAAAGCGGTGTCCGTCGCGCAACTGAAACAACCGGAAGTGCCCGCTGATCGCATCCAGCGTTTCATCCTGTGCAACGGTCAGGCCGTTGACCAAGCCCGGCGGCACCGGGCCCGGCTTGGCCCAGCCTTTGAAATGGGAATTACCAGTCATCACGGCCGCAGCGTGAGCGAAAGCGCTGGTCGCGCCAAGTTGAAGCTGCCTTCGCCGAATGCTGTGCCTCACGGCCGCAGGGTGAGCATCACCTGCCGCAGATCCATGACGCTGCGGCCCGGCACCTCGGTCGCGCGGAGAGTTAGTTGTCCCCGTCCGCTGGCGAGTTTGATCGTGCCGAGTTTCAGCGGACGGAATTCCTTCATCTGCGATTCCACCAGCGGGCGCGGAATGGTGTCTTGGTTTGTGTAAAGGGGGGGATTCCAGCCCGGCGCAACCTTTCCGCTGAGGCGGCTGCCGTTGAAGCTCAACTCCACTGTCGCGCCGGCATCAGCCTCGGGGCAAGTGTAGAGGATCGTCACGTCATACTCACCCGTCGTGTGCACGTCGATGTCCCATGTGATCGAATCGGTGGGCGATTTCCAATTCACGAAATAGGACGAGTTCGGCGCACCTGCACTGCGACGAATGTCGCCGTGGGCTACGCCATCGCGGGCCGGCAGCGGCGTCATGGGAAATTCACGATAGCCCACCGTGAACGGCCGGTCATCCGGCGGGAGAATGGAGTTGCGTGCCTTGCCTTTGGCCTTGGAGCCCGCCTCGGCGAGCACGGCGGCAGGACCCAACACTTCCTTGCGCCAGGCGCTCACGGCTTCGGCTGACGTTGGGACCGAAACTGTTGAAGATCACGCGGTCGGT
Source organism: Pseudomonadota bacterium (assembly GCA_009922615.1). Classification (GTDB taxonomy): domain Bacteria; phylum Verrucomicrobiota; class Verrucomicrobiia; order Limisphaerales; family SXTU01; genus SXTU01. Next base: position 26,632 of record RFVF01000050.1, on the reverse strand, counting down.
CCACGCGGGTGCGGGGCCACCCTTGAGCAACGGCGAAAGATCCTTGCCATCCAACGGCTTTGCTCCGACGCGCGGAATCCCCGCCAGCGACGTGAGCGTGGGCAGTAGGTCAATCGCCCCGCTGATCTCGCGCACATTCGTGCCGGGCCGGATGCCGCCGCCAGGCCAGCGGAGGAAGAACACCGAGCGCACGCCGCCTTCATCCGTGGAACCTTTGCGGCCTTTCATCCCCCCGTTCCAACGCCACGAATTTGGGCCGTTGTCGGAGAAGTAAATCACGATTGTGTTCTCGGCCAGCTTGAGCTCGTCGAGCCGCTTGAGCACGCGGCCGACGTTCCAGTCGAGATTCTCCACCATCGCGAGCGCGCAACGGGTTTCCGGCAACGTCTCCTTGTCGCCCTCCTGGCTGCGCATCGGGATCGGTGCGTCCTTGTATCGCTGCCAAAACGAGTCCGGCACGGCCCACGGCGAGTGCGGCGTGTTGTAGGGCAGATAGCAGAAGAATGGCTTCGCCTGGTTTTTCTCCATGAACGCGATCGCGTGATCGGTGAGATCGTCCGCGATGTAACCCTTGCCGCGCACGAGCTGGCCGTTGTGCTCCAGCGGCGGATCGAAATATTCGCCCCAGTGACCAGAAGTGAAACCGTAATACTCATCAAACCCGCGTGCGTTCGGGTGATACGGCCACTGGCTGCCATTGTGCCACTTGCCAAATGCGCCCGTCGCGTAGCCCGCCGCCTTGAAGGCATCGGCGATGGTCTTCTCGTCCAAGTTCAACCGTTCCTGACCGGTCGAGACCCCGCGCACGCCGCCACGCGGATGGTAGCGACCGGTGAGAAACTCCGCCCGCGTCGGCGAGCACACCGCGCACACATAGAAGCGGTCGAGCGATGCACCCGCGCGCGCGAGTGCGTCGATGTTCGGCGTCTTGATATTCGTGTTGCCGCAGATGCTGTAATCCCCCCACCCGGAGTCATCCGCAAGAATCACCAACACGTTCGGGTGCGGCGCAGCGGCGGAACGGAGCTGTGCGGCCAGCCCCACCGCAGCCAGCAACGCGCAAAGGACCAACCGGCGGACGCAGGGCAGGGGACGGAAGCGATGATTCATAAACTGGTTCACACTGGGCGAAACCGGTCACGGCTTGGCCGGCTTCAGGCCGCTCATGAGATACTGCGAGACCGCCTCCCACGCAAGCTGCTGGAGCAAGGCCGTCAATTCGGCGGCCTGTGGATGATTCTTGATCAACGAAGGCACCGGCAATCCCACCGGTGAACGCTGGTAGATCGCGGCAAACTGACAGTAAGTCACCAGCAACGCGAGCGGCGGCGCCGCGTGCCCGAGCGGATCCTGAAACAACTCCGCCTGCGCCTTTAGCCCCGGCGCCTTGCCTTCAACGATCCGCTCTCGCAAGGCAAACACGGCGTCGCTGACCGGCACGATGAAGACCGCGTTGTGGCCGACCGCTTGATTGAGCGCGCGGACTTGGGCCTCCAGTTTCTTCAACCACCGCTCGTCGTGTCCTTGGCGCAGCTCGCGCAGCGCGGCCACAGACGTGCGGCTGCGCTCCTCCGGCGTGATCGGCGGGCTGGACGCCCGGCCGTCATACGCCGGCCACGACGCCTGCACGAGCACGCGCAGCTTCGGGTTCTTTTCCAACCCGAGCTTGGTGAAGTTGTCGATGCCCTCATCGGGCAGCAGCATGTGGGGCGAGAGCGTGAGCACATCCACGCTGCCTGCGCGCAAGGCGGCCTTGGCCTTGTTCTGGTCATCGGGCAGGTTCCAATGCTGGAGCGTGCGCGAGCCCCCGAGCATCTGCTGGCCGGCCTCCACGTATGCGATTCCGGCGGACCGGGCCAGCTCCGGGAGGATCCGTGCCGTGAAGATGTGAAAACTGTGTCCGCAGATGAAGACCCGCAACGGTTCGTTGGCCGGGGCATCCGCCGCCGGCAACGGTAACAGGCTGAACCAAGTGAAAACGGCGACGAACTTCAATGAAGGCTTCATGCGTAGCTATGCCAATGAAGACGCCACGATCGGGACAACCGTTACGCTGCTCATCATTTCATCCCCACGAAGAGCAGAATCAAGTCGAGCACGAAGAGCAGGACGATGGTGATCTCGAGGATGAGCATCCAGCGGTTGTTTTGGTCGGTCTTCAGCAACTGATAAAGCCCATCGAGTGTGCGCAGCTTCTCGTCAATGGTCCGATGCCATTCGGCAAGGTGGAACCGTGTGGAGAGCGCCGAGTAGATGCGCGAGAGATGCCAGTCGCCGAAGAACTTCGAGATGTTGGAGAGCTCGTCGCTCAGGCGCGCCATGTCCACGCGGATTTCACGCAATTCTTGCATGACGATCTTGGAGCGGCGTTGGGCCGGCTGATTTGAGAGGTCGCGGTAGGAGCGCTCCAGCGCGTCGTCGAGCAGTCGGTCGTAGGCTTCCAACTCGGCAAGTTGGACGTTGGCCAGTTCCATGATGTAGAGCGTCTCCTCGAAGTTGCGCGGGTCGTCCACGATGAGCGCCGCATCCCAGTCCACCACCGCGATGTCGCCACGGTAGTAGCTGAGGAAGCGCCCGGTGGATTCCTCCACTTCCTGATCGGAGAGCAGTTGCACGTCGTGCTCCTGCGTGAGCATGGATGCGATCTCGCGCCGATGGCACGCGAGCCAGTCCTCCGCGCGGAAGTCCGGCGTGGTGGCGGCGGGCGAGTGCAAACAGAAGACCGTGTAGGCTTCCTCTTCGCTCAACGGCTCAACCGGCCGGATGTAGAAGGGGCGAAGTTCGTTGCGCACTTGCTCGGCGAGGCGTTTGACCTCGTCGTGCAACGAGCCGTTGCTGAACTGGAGGTCATGGAACACGACGAGTTCCGTCAGGCTCTTCACCTCGAACGGCACATGGACGGTGATGCTGATGGCACCGATGGGCAAGAGCTTGATGGTGCGATGCACCCTCACGGGGCCGAGCGGGCCGATGCGTTCCTGCGGCGGCAGGCGGACCATCTGCGGGCGGTAGAAGGAGAGCTGGCGCGGGCTGCGCTTGCTGGCGTCCACGCTGAACTGCGCGACGGGCTGGCCGAGGAGTTCCTTCACTGGCTGCCGCACCATGTCATAAGCTACGTCGAAGGCGTAGATGAAGACTACTTCGCCGGTGTAACGCTCGGTTTGCATGGGGCCAATGTAGGCGCGCAGCAAGGCGGCGGGCAACTCCATGCGAGCCGGAAACTTCTCCATTTTTGTTCCGAGGCCGCTTACACTTCGCGCCCATGCGCATCGTTACTTCCGCTGCCGCCATGCAACGCCTCGCCCTCCGCTGGCGTCGTGCGGGCATACGTGTCGGCATCGTGCCCACGATGGGTTACCTGCACGACGGCCACCTCAGCCTCGTGAGCCGTGCTCGGCGGCTCGTGGGCAAGCGTGGCATCGTCGTCGCCAGCATCTACGTGAACCCGACGCAGTTCGCACCGACGGAGGACTTGTCCGCCTACCCGCGGGACCTGGAGCGAGACACGCAGCTTTGCCGCAAGGCCGGCGTGGAGGTGTTGTTCCTGCCGTCCGATGCCGAGATGTATCCGGGCCGCGACTCCGGCGGCTACAGCACCTACGTCGTGGAGGAAAGGCTCTCGCAGGGCATGGAGGGCGGTTCACGTCCGACGCACTTCCCCGGCGTCACGACGGTCGTCGCGAAGCTCTTCAACCTCGTGCTGCCGGAAGTGGCGGTGTTCGGCGCAAAGGACTGGCAGCAGGCCGCCATCCTCCGCCGCATGACGCGGGACCTGAACTTCCCGCTCAAGTTCGTCGTCGCGCCAACGCGTCGCGAGAAGGACGGCCTCGCGATGAGCTCACGGAACAAATACCTCTCCGCCGAGGAGCGCCCGCAGGCGACGATTCTTTTTCGTGCGCTGAAGCTGGCGAAGGAAATCGTCCTCAGCTCACGCGCGCCGAATTACGCCGACGTTTTGAAAAGGGAAATCGCCGCGCTCATCACCACGCAACCGGCCGCGCGGCTGGACTACGTGGAGTTCTTCGATGGCGAGACACTGCAACCAGCCACCGCCGTCACGCGCGGCACGCACATGGCGCTGGCGGTGTTCATCGGGAAGACGCGGCTGATTGACAACGCGGAGCTGCGGTAGCGCGTGCCGGTGGCTTCCAGCCACCGTCCGCTCGCCACAGCATAACGGAAGGGCTTCGGAGCCATCCACCCGCAACTCGGCGACTGCAAGTCGCCGGCACGGGTCACTTCGCCATCACCACGTCGAGTTCGCGCGGGGCGGCTTCGGGCGCAGGTGCGCTGGCTTCGAGGCGCACGCCATCGCGGACGCCGTTGAGCTGCTCCTGTTCCTTGCACCAGCCCTTGATTTCCACGTCGTTGAAAATCTTGCCCAGCACCCGGCGGAGCAGGCCTTTCAGGTTCGGGTTCTCCAAGTCGCGCAGGCAGCGGATGGCTTCTTCCTTGTAGGTTTCGAGCAGGGTCTTGGCGCGGAGGTCGGCACCGACTTCGGCGTAGATGGCTTCGATGTCCTTCACGCTGACATCGGCGGGGAGCTGGCGACGCCAGACGCTCGCGAGCAATTCCTTCTGGGCGTCCTTCGCCTTCTCGTGCGCGACGGCGAGCAAGAGGCTCGGGCGCAGGCCGGCGATGTCGTTGGTCTCGCCGGTGTCGCCAAGGTCGCTGAGGTCGTCGCGAATCTGGTAGGCGATGCCGAGCGCCTCGCTGTAAACGTGCAGGACGTCTTCGACTTCTTCGTGCTGCTCGACGCCCGCGTAGAGCGCGCCGACGCGCAGCGCGACCTCGAAGGCCGGCGCGGTCTTCTTGCGGAAGATGTCGAGCACTTGGTGCTGGGTGAGCGACTGCGGGTTGCGTGCCCAGCAAAGTTCCGCGCCCTGGCCGCGGCAGAGTTCGCGCTGGCCTTCGCTGGCCACGCGAATCATCTCGGCCTTTGCGGCGGGGCTGGCCTTGCACGCAGCGAGCAAGCGGTAGCCTTCGCCGATGAGCAAGTCGCCGACGTTGAGCGCGACGGCGGTGCCGTGTTCTTCGTGCAGCGTCTTCTCGCCGTAGCGGAGCGCGTCGTTGTCTTCGATGTCGTCGTGGATGAGCGAGGCCTTGTGGAAGCACTCGACGGCGACGGCGACTTTCTTGATGTCCTCGGGCAGCGGCTTGCCGAGGTCGCGGCGCAGCGCTTGAAACGCGGACACGACGAGGAAGGGGCGCCAGCGCTTGCCGGCACGCATGAGCCAGTCGCGCGCGATGCGTTCGGTCTCGCCCTCGGCGTTGCCCATGATGGTGTCCAGCGCCACGGGGCTGAACCAGAAATCCACCTCGTCCCGCAGCGCGCCAAGGTCGAGACGGCGCGTTTGGTCATCGCTGGTCAAGTGGATGTAATCCCACACCCAGTCGAGGTCCACGGTGGTGTCAATGCAGTCGTCCTGAAGCAACGGAATCGCCACGCCGGGGATGGCGGCGGCTTCCATGTAGGGGAACGCGCGTTCCAGCACGCTCAGGCACGAGACGCCGACGATGGCCTCTATTTTCCCGGTCTGGATCAGCGACATGACAATGGCCGAGCCTTCCGCCACGAGCGTCGCGTAGCCGAGCTTCTCCGCCTCGGCTTGCAAGTCTTGGATCGTGCAGAGGCCGCATTGTTTGCACAGCAGGCCGAACTCATCGAACGGCGCGGGGCACTTGCTTTCGACGCGCAGGCACTTGGGCAACAGCAGCAGCCGGCGCTCGAATGGCACCGCCGCGATCTGCTCGCGCCACATCTCGTTGTTGATGAGCACGCCGATGTAGTCGCGGAAGATGGGGTCGCACTTGAGTATGCCGATGACGCGGTCGGCGTGGACCTTGAGTTCGTCCGCCGGCATGGGCGGCACGGGGTTGAACTCGGCGACGTAGTTGCGGATGACGTGGAGGAAGTGGTTCCGCTCAATGGGCGTCTGCGGGATGTTTTTCTTCGGCGTGCGGAAGCGCTGCTGGACGACGTGCTTGGGAACCGAGGCGGACGTGTAGCTGCCCGGCGGTTTGAAAGCGATGGTCTCAGTCATAAAAGTTGCGGCGTTGGACGTTGGCGGGCATTGACCCAGTCAAAATCTCGGCTGCCGGCAAAGAATGCGTGCTCACGGCGCGGCGGTCTAGTCAGGAATTGAGACTCACCTGCCAAGGGATGGTTGGCTTTCCCTCCCGTTCAGCAGGCTGGCTGGGAGGCGCAGGGCGCGGGAGGTTTTGTCCGCGGACTTGCGAGATTACCGGCCATCGAGTGGTTTTGCGCCTGCGGCGGGTGCCCGCACATGGGCGACATCGAAGACGCGCGTGGTGCGTTCCTGACCGTCCACGAAGAGCAACGTCCCGTTGGGGTTGAACGACAGCGTCACCGGCGCACCGCCGAGGCCAAGGAACGTGGCGAGCGGGCGGCGCAGGTCACGGTAGGTCCAGAGTTTGACCGAGCCATCCACCGAGGCGGTGGCGATGATGGGCTGCGTGGGGTGGAATGCTACCGCGCCAACATCCGCCTCGTGCGCGCGGAAGACCCAGCCGGTGCTGAAATCATTGGCGCGCAGGACATACACGCGGCGGTCGGTGCTGCCGAATGCCACCAAACCACCATCCGGTGCGATGGCGAGCGAAGTCAGCGGCACCGCAGAAATCGAGTTGCCACGCGGCTGGCCTGCGGTGGTGTCAATCCGCACGAGCCGGTGCTCGGGCGCATTGCTGCCCGGGCGGACTTCAAGGGCGAGGAGGTTTGTGCCTGCGCCAAACACCGCTTGGCTGTAACCGCCAGTCAGACGAAAATGGCTCTGCCCGTCGTGCGTGGCGAAGACTTCGAGCGTGCCGTCGCGATGCGTTACGGCGAGCCGTTCGCCCGTGCGGTCGAAGGAGAGGTGATTCGCTAGTCCCGGCAGCGAGATTTTGGCCTGCTCGGACAACAGGCCGTTCAAGGCGCGGTAGGTTTTCACCTCGCTCGGCCCGTTGCCGATTTTTCGAGCCAGGGCGAGCTGTTCCGACGCTGGGTGAGTAGCCACGATCTGGAGCGAATCCCACCCCCTCGGGCTGGGCAGTTCCGTGAAGCGACCCGCGTCCACCGAGTAGTGCGTAAGGCCGAAATTCTTGCGGGCCACCACCACGTTGGTCGTGAGAAACCCGCCACCCCACGCCTGCTCCGCAACCGTGGAGGACAGGGTTGCGAACTCGCGATTCACCGGGAGGTTCCAGCGGCGCGGTGGGCGCTCGGTGATAATCAGCTCGCCATTCTCGCTCGCGCTCCAGCCGGGCGCGGTAACGCCCTGTTTCACACCGAAGAAACTGCCGCGCGAATTGAGCAACTCGCCCTCCCATAGGCGGAACACCCAGCGCTGTTCGGAAAAATTGCCGTCGCTGCCCAGCGTGAGCAACAATTTGCCGAGCCAGGCAATGCCCGCGAGCTGGCCCGTGTGCATCCGCGCCCGTTGCAGCACGACACCGGTGAGGGGATTCACCAGTAACAACTCGCCCGTGACGGCGCCGATGGCCAGCAGCCTTCCGTCTGGGCTGAGGGCTTGCAGGACGGGAAAGACCGGCACGGTCGCCAGCTCCGCGCCATCTGCGGCATTGAGCAGCCACCAGGAGCGCCAATTTCCGTTGCCGGCGAGCAGCACCCGCGTGCCGTCCGGATGAATCAGCGCCGAGCTGAACGCTCCCTCACGCGCCCTGCTCCAGAGTGGCCGGCCGGTATGGGTGTTATACAGCTGGCAGGCCAAACTATAAGGCGCGGGCTTGGTGGTGCCCGTGATGGCCACGAGCCGCGAGCCATCGCGGTTCAAAGCAAAGTTTAGTCCACCATTGCCGGCCAGCACCACCGTGGCCGAGCGGGTGCCGGTGGACACCTCGAAAAGTTCGACCTTCTGCCGGTTGCCGGACATCACGCCGAGCACCTGACCGTCGCCAGAAATGGCGAGTTGCACGTAGCCGCGATGGCTCGTGGCGAACTGGCGCAGCACTTGGCCGTTCGCGGCGGTGACGAAGGCGATATCGCCGTTCGGATTCGCCAACGCGAACTCACCTGGCCGGCCAGGCACCGCCGTTATGCCTGCGAGCACCTCGAAGCCTGGAACTTTCAGTTCCCCCAGCGATTCATCGCGCTTCGCGTCCAAGTAACCCCACGGCTGGTCACGCAAGTCCTCCGGGCACCGCTCAAGCGCGGCCACCATGCCGGGTAGATCGGCTGCCAGGAGTGCGGCGTCGGCGAGGTTGATGTTGGCGCGGGCATTTTCGCGGCGGAGGTTCTCGGCCGCCCGTCGCGCCTCCTGTTCGCTGGTCTTGGCCTTGGCTTCGCTGCGTTTGGCCTCGGCGGCGTTGCGTCTGGCCAGGTCAGCATTGGTTTCGGCGACATCCCGCTCACGGGACAACCGAAATATGAAGAAGGCCGTCAGCAAGGCCATGACGGCCGCGGCGGCGGACCAAGCTCGATGGCGGCCGATGAACAAGCGCAGTTGCTTGAGTGCGCCCGCCTGCTCGGCGGCGGTGGCGAAGCCGCCCTGATACGCAGCGATGTCCCGTGCCAGTTCGCCGGCGCTGCGGTAACGCGCTTCGCGGTTGAGTGCGAGTGCCTTCATCGCCACGGCGGAGAGGGCTTCCGGCACCGCGCCTTCCGGCAAGTGCGGGAGCTGCTTGCCCCGCGTCGCCTCGGTCGGCGCGGAGATGTCACCGCGGAGGACTCGGTTCAGCAGTTCGCTCACATCCTTACCCTCGACCGGCGGGTGCAGCGTGAGCACCGCGTAGAGCACGCCGCCGAGAGAATAAACATCCGAACGCTCGTCCAAGTCCGTAACCCGACCGTCGGCCTGCTCGGGCGACATGTAGTTGGGTGTGCCCATCACCGTGCCATCCAAGGTGAGCTGCGTGCCGGAAAGGTGCGGTGTGGGCGGCGTCTCCGAGCCGGTGAAGACGAGTGGCGTGGGGACACTCCCGGATGGGCCGTCGACAATTTCCTGCGTGCTGACGACCGTGGCCTGCTCGCCAACCGAAGCGAGTGTCGCAGCCTCGGGGGGGGAAGCAGGGCGATTGGGCGTGGCTGGTTGAACGACGATTGTACCCGTCGGCCCGGTGCCCGGCATCGGCACGGCGAGCGCTGCGCTGGCGGTGCCGCCCGGCAGCAGTTTCGCCAAGCCCCAGTCCATGACGAGTACCTCGCCGAATGCGCCCACCATGATGTTTTGCGGCTTGAGATCGCGGTGAATGATGCCCTGCGAATGCGCGAAGGCCACGGCGTCGCAGACTTTCTGAAAAACAGTAAGCAAGGTGGGCAACGGATATTTGGCGAGCGTTTCCGGATCCCCCGCCTTTAGCTTGTGGAGCAGGTCGTGTAGCGTCACGCCCTGCACGAGCTTCATGGTGTAAAACAGTCGCCCCCGCTCGTCCGTGCCCAGATCGTGGACGGGGACGATGTTGGGATGCGCGAGCTGGCCGAGCACGCGTGCCTCTTGGAGAAAACGCTGCTGCTCCTCCGCGCTGGCATTGGGCCGGAGCATGACCTTCATGGCCACGCTGCGGCCGAGCTTCTGGTCGCGGGCATCCAGCACCGCGCCCATGCCGCCGCGCGCAATCTCGCGGCCGGGACGGTAGGAGGATACGGGAAGCATGTGTTGCGTCGCAGGCTAGCGGAAACTCAATTTGCGTCCAGCCGCTTCACCTTCACTCCGAGGCGATCAGATTGATAAGTCGCGAAACGTTTGGACTGTGTCGCGTGAGCCAGCGCCGATGCGTAGCGTTGCTGCGTGAGGGCGGCGGTGTGGCTACTTCTTCCCCGCGTCGAGCTGCTTCGTCGTCAACTGTCCTCCTGCGGCAAGCCACTCTTGAAAACGGTCCAGCCACGCGGCGTGCGGGCCGACGTTGCCGGTGCGATGGCCGAAGCCGTGGCCGGCATTGGAATACATGTGCAGCTCCGCCGGGACGCCGGCTTTCTTGAAGCGCAGGTAGGCCTCGGCCAAACCTTCGGAAATGTCCTGCCGGTCGCCGTAGCCCGCGCAGAGAAAGACCGGTGGAACTTCCTTTGTTGGCAAGATCGCAGCGGAATGGCCCGGATAAATCAGCGCTTGAAACGCGGGGCGACAACCTTGCCTGTCCACGGCATCTTTTGCCTCGGCGAGGCCGTTGTCATTGCGGGCGCTGACGAGCCAGGCGAGTTCGCCGCCGGCGCTGAACCCCATCACGCCCAGGCGCGCGGGGTCCACGTTCCATTCCGCTGCACGGCTGCGGATGAGCCGCATGGCACGCTGCGTGTCGGCGAGGGACTCAACTTCGATCTGGTAAGTGGAGTTGGTCTCCCGCGCGAGCCGGTGCTTGAGCACAAACGCGGCGATGCCGTGGTCGCGCAACCATTCGCCCACGTTGTAGCCCTCGTGCGCGATGGCCAGCACGCGATGGCCGCCGCCGGGGATGACCAGCACGGCACAGCCGTTGGCCTTGTCCTTGGCGGGCAGATACGGCGTTAGACTCGGCTGGTGGACGCGGGAGACACTGGTGACGTCACCGGCGGCATTCTTCACCAGCAATTCCTTCTCAGTCTTGCCTTCGGAGCCCGGCGCGCCGTTGGGCCAAAGGAGTATTTCCGCCGGGATCGCGGCACCGAAGAGGAGGGTTTGGGCGTTGAGCAGGGCAGCCAGAAACAAAGCGGAGGTTTTCATGTCAGGGGAACGCGGGCTAGGGCTTCCGGGTAAAAATTCGGTTGGCTTCATCGAGTGTCTCCTTCGACCCGATGTCATACCAGATGCCCGGCACGGTCCAGGTAAACACCGGCGTGCGTGGAAACAGCCACTGGATGAGCCGGCCCGGCTGGTCAGGATTGTTACCCTCGGCGAGATACTGGGCCACGAGCGGCAGCGTGGCGCGTGGATAATAATAGAGCGCGATGCCGATCAACGTGCTGGCAGGCTGCGTGGGCTTCTCCTTGAAGTCCGCGATCACGCCCTCACGGTTCACCGCCACGACGCCGTATTTCTTCGCGGCCTCGATGCTGCCAACGTCATACACGCCCAGCACCGGTGCATTCTTCGCCCGGCAGAATTCCCCAAACGCACCGAGCTTTTCGCTGAACAAATTGTCGCCGGCCACGACGACGAGGTCGTCGTCCACGCGCTCTTTCTGAAGCACCAGATTCAAGTCGCCGATGGCACCGAGCTTGTTTGTGTCGTCAGTCGAACCGTCATTGATGATCGTGAAAGCAAAGGGAGCGCGCTTCGCGTGGTCATCGGCCCACCTTTGGAAGTGCCCGGCGAACTTGTCGTTGGTCACCACATAAACGCGGTCGATCCCGGTGATGGCCGCGAGATTGTCCATCACGTAGTCAATCATCGGCTTGCCCGCGACGGTGAGCAGCGGCTTGGGCTGCGTAAGCGTGAGCGGGTAGAGCCGCGTGGCGTAACCGGCGCCGAGAATGAGGACTTTCATTGAGGTGCGTTGTAAGGCGGAAGCACCCCGCATGTCGAAAAAAAACCTGCGGTTGACGGCGCGGGCGCTTCACAAGCTTTGCTTCCGCCCGTGCCGGCGTTACGCTGGCAACTCACTCGGAACGCGAGCTTCAGCGACATGGCAACCGACTTTATCCGCATCGGCGGCGCGCGGCAGCACAATCTCAAGGCTGTCACGCTCGCCATTCCACGCGGCGAGCTGGTGGTGCTGACGGGTCTTTCGGGCTCGGGGAAATCCTCGCTCGCATTCGACACCATTTACGCGGAGGGCCAGCGAAAGTATGTCGAAAGCCTTTCCGCCTACGCGCGGCAGTTCCTTGACCAGCTCCAGAAGCCGGACGTGGACTACCTCGAAGGGCTGTCGCCGACCATCGCCATCGAGCAACGCAGCTCCGGCTCGAACCCGCGCTCCATCATCGCCACGACCACGGAGATTTACGATTACCTGCGCCTGCTCTTCGCGCACATCGGACAGCCGCACTGCCCCGTCAGCGGCCAGCCCATCTCGCGGCGCACGACCACGGACATCGTGGACGAAATCGCCGCGCTGCCGCCGCGCACGCGCGTGATGTTGCTCGCGCCGGTGGTCGAGAAGCAGAAGGGTGAGTTCCGCGATGTGATTGAGCGGTTGGCCCGCGACGGCTTCGTGCGCGCGCGCGTGGACGGCGAACTGGTTGAACTCGCCGCAAACGTGCGCATCAAACTGGACCCGAAGCAGACGCACACCATCGAGGTGGTCGTGGACCGGCTGGTGATTGACGACAAGGTCCGCGTGCGATTGGCGGACTCGGTGGAAACGGCGTTGAAGTGGGGCGGTGGCAAGTTGCTGGTGCTGTCGCAGGCGGCGGAAGCGGGTAGCGGGCAGGCGACGCGGGCAGAGCCATCGGCAATCGGCAATCGGCAATCGCAAATCTGGTCGGAGACGTTGCTCTCAAACCGCATGTATTCTCCGGCGACCGGCCAGACCTTCGACCCGCCGGAGCCGAAGCACTTTTCGTTCAACTCGCCGTTCGGTGCGTGCCCGGTCTGCCACGGGCTCGGGCAGAAGATGGTTTTCGACCCCGCGCTCATCGTGCCCGACCCGGAGAAGTCGCTGGAGTCCGGCGCGGTGCTGCCCTGGCGGCGCGGCGGCAAGCGGATGATTGTCTATTACAAGGCGCTGCTGCGCGGCCTTTGCGCGCACCACGAGCAGAGCATGGAGACACCGTGGAAATCGCTGCCGGAAGATTTCCGGCACACGCTGCTGCACGGCTCGGGCGATGCCGAAGTCAGCTTCAACTTCATGCGCGCCGGCAAGGTCAGCAAAATCTCGCGCCCATTCGAGGGCGTGCTGAAGAACCTCGAACGCCTCTACGCCGAGAGCGAGAGCGAGTTCACGCGCAACCGGCTCAAGGCGTTCATGGCCCCGGAGCACTGCGATGCGTGCGGGGGTAAAAGACTGCGCCCCGAAATCCTCGCCGTGCGGCTCGGCAGCGCTTTGGATTCCGGTGACACGTCACCGCAATCCAAATTGCCCGGTCTGAGCATCGCCGACGTCTGCGCGCTCTCCGTGGACACCGCTGACCTCTTTTTCGCGTCGCTCGCGCTCACGGATTTTCAGCGAAAAATCGCGGGCGAATTGGTGAAGGAGATTCGCGCGCGGCTGGGCTTCCTCAAGAACGTCGGGCTGGGCTACCTCACGCTCGACCGCGAATCCGGCACACTCTCGGGCGGCGAGGCGCAGCGCATCCGGTTGGCGACGCAGATTGGCGCGGGGCTGGTCGGCGTCATCTACATCCTCGACGAGCCGAGCATCGGCCTGCACCAGCGCGACAACGAACGCCTGCTCAAAACCCTCGAAGGCCTGCGCGACCTCGGCAATTCCGTCCTCGTCGTCGAGCACGACGAAGACACCATCCGCCGCGCGGACCACGTGATTGACCTCGGTCCCGGCGCGGGCACGCACGGCGGCGAAGTCGTCGCGCAAGGCACCGTCGCGGAAGTCATGGCCAATTCGCGCTCGCTCACGGGCCGTTACTTGAGCGGCGACCTGAACATCCCCGTGCCGAAGAAACGCATTTCCCCCGTAGGCAAAGCGGGTTGGCTCGAAATCACCGGCGCGCGGGAAAACAACTTGCGGAACGTCACCGCGCGCATCCCGCTCGGCACGCTCTCGTGCGTGACCGGCGTGAGCGGTTCGGGCAAGAGCACGCTGGTCTGCGACATCTTGCAGCGGCATTTGTTTCGCTTGTGGTTCGGCTCGAAGGAGCGGCCCGGCGCGCATCGCACCATCACGGGCACGGAGCTGCTGGACAAGGTCGTGGTCATTGACCAGACGCCCATCGGCCGCACGCCGCGCAGCAACCCTGCAACTTATACCGGCATCTTCAACGCCATCCGCGACCTGTTCGCGCAGCTTCCGGCGGCGAAGATTCGCGGCTACGACGCGGGCCGTTTCAGCTTCAACGTGAAGGGCGGCCGCTGCGAGAAGTGTCAGGGCGACGGCCTGCTGAAGATTGAGATGCACTTCCTGCCGCCGGTCTATGTGACGTGCGAGGCGTGCGCGGGCCGGCGCTACAACCGCGAGACCTTGGAGATTAACTTCAAGGGCATGAACATCGCCGACGTGCTCGACCTCACGGTGGACGACGCGGTGAATGTCTTCCGCGCCGTGCCGAAGATTTACGAGCCGTGCCTGACGCTGGCGGAAGTCGGCCTCGGCTACCTGCGGCTCGGCCAGCAGGCCACGACGCTCTCCGGCGGCGAGGCGCAGCGCGTGAAGCTGGCCGCCGAACTCTCGCGCCGCCAGACCGGCAAGACGCTCTACATCCTCGACGAACCGACGACCGGCCTGCACTTCCACGACGTCGCCAAGCTGCTCGAAGTGTTCTTCAAGCTCCGCGCGCCGGGCAACACACTGCTTGTCATCGAGCACAACCTCGATGTGATCAAGTGCGCGGACTGGATTCTCGACCTCGGTCCCGAGGGCGGCACCGGCGGTGGACGCATCGTGGCGGAGGGCACGCCCGAGACCGTCGCGGCGACTGCGGGCAGCCACACAGGAGAATTTTTGAATCGAATCCTCGGCGGAGTGACGAATACTGCGACCACGTGAGCCGCGCGCTTCAATCCAATTTCCGCCACCACGGGCTCCGCTCGTGGGGTTGGCTGCTCGCGTTCACACTGGCGGCGTTGTTACGGCTCACGGCACAGGAGGTTGTGAATCCGGTGCAGCAGGGAGCGTTCGACGCGGCGGCCAAGGCGTTTCAGGACCTCAATTTCGAGCGTGCGGAACGCGAGTTTGGCCTGTTTGCGCGCACGTTTCCGGAATCCCCTTTGCGCAACGAGGCCCTGCTGTTGCAGGCGCGGGCCAGGTTTTCTCGGAGCAATTCCATCGGAGCCATCGAGTTGCTGACTGCCGGGCTGCCGCAGGCGGGCAAGCTCGCCGACCAGTATCAGTTCTGGCTCGGCGAAGCGCGCTTTGAGGCGAAGCAGTTTGAAAAGGCCGCTGAGGCATACAGCCATCTGGTGCGGGATTTTACCAACTCGCCGCATCTTTTCGCGGCCGCGCACCACGAGGCGCTGGCCCGCTTCCGCCTCGGGCAGCACTCCAACGTCGTCGCGCTGCTGCGCGGGCCGGACCGGGCCTTCCAGCTTGCGGCCAAGGCGTCACCGACCAACAGCCTCGCCATCAGCGGACACTTGCTGCTGGGCGAATCACTGCTGGCGACTCTTGATTACCCGGGGGCCGAACGGGCGGCGCGCGTGCTCGATGGACTGCAACTGGGAAAAGAGGATGACTGGCGGCGGCGCTTTTTGCTGGGCCGCACCTTGATCGAGGCTGGGCGGCCGGTGGAGGCGTTGACCGAGGCCACCAATTTAGTTCGTCAGGCGGAAGCCCTTTCGGAGCCGGTGATGCGAGCGGAGTCCTACGCCTTGCAAGGGTTAGTATTGGAGAAGCTGGGCCGGCTGGCAGCGGCGGTGAATTCCTTCACGAATAATTTCGCCACCAACTCACCGGCGGAACTCCGGCGGCGGGCGCTGATCAAGTCCGTCGACCTCAGTCTGGCGCAGACCAATCACGAGCCGCAGACCGTTGCCTTGCTGGAACAGTTCTCAACCCAATATCCCGGCGACCCGTCTTTGGATTTCGCGCAGCTCAAGTTGGGCGAGTTGCGGCTCCGGGAGTTTCGGCAACACGCGAGCAGCACGAACGTCACTGCCGGCCGGACGAACATCCTGCTGGCGGCCCTGACCAATTTGAATCAAGTCGTGCTCACCTACACGAACAGCCCGCTGCGCAACGAGGCTTTCTATCAGCGTGGATGGTGTTTCTGGCACCTGGGCCAGGCGGCCGAGTCGGCGGCTGATTTCGAGATGGCGGCGCAACGGCTGCCCAAGTCCGAGGATCAGGCCATCGCCCGCATCAAGCTCGGCGAGGCGCAGTCGTTGCTCAAGGATTACACCAATGCACTGCGGAATTTCGCCTTGGTGGTCGAGCTGTATGCGGACGTTCCGCAGGTGCGGACCAACTATCTGGACAAGGCACTGTATCAGCAGATGAACGCCGCGCTGGCAGTGACAAATCTCACGGCGGCCGAAGAGGCGGTGACGCGGATCCTGCAATGGTTTCCTACCGGGAATGACAGCGACAAGGCGCTGTTGCGGTTTGGCACCGAGCTGAACCGCATGGCAAAGCCTGTCGCGGCGCGGGGCAAGTTTCAGTTGTTGCTGGACCGTTTCCCCAAGTCCGCCCTCGCGCCGGAGGTTCATCTGGGTATCGCGAGTTCCTACCGGCAGGAGTTCGACTGGACGAACACCGTGCGCAAGCTCGACGAGTGGGTGCTCCAGTTCCCCACGAACAGTGCGCGGGCGGACGTGGAGTTCCAGCTTGCGTGGTTCACGGATTTGGCCGGCGGGACCAATGCCCTGTCTCTCTTCACCAATTTTGTCGCGCGTTTTCCGGCGCACAGCAATGCGCCGCTGGCGCAGTTCCGCGTGGGAGATTACTACTTCAGCTTGGGAGACGCCTATGACAAGGCCGAGGCCAGTTACCAGATGATTTTCCAAAACACCAACTGGACCGATGGGAACTTGAAATACCGGGCCCGTCTGTCCGCTGGCCGGGCGGCTCTGGCCCGGGGTGAACAACAGGGCTATCGTGCCGCGACCAACTACTTCGTTGACCTCGTCAATGACGAGCACACGCCCAAGGACATCCAGGCGGAGGCATTTTTTGCGCTGGGCGACACCTATCTCAGCTCGAGCCAAGGCGGCGTGAACATTGCCGTGGATCCGTTCGGTGATGCCATCAACGCCTACAATCGCATCACCAACAATTTTCCCACGAACCGGCAGGCGGCCTACGCGATGGGTCAAATTGGCAACTGCCATTTGCAACGGGCGGCGAAAAACGGCGACCCCAAGGAACTCGAACTGGCGGCGGGAGCTTATCTCAAGGCCATGACCTGGCCACGGGCTGAGGCCGAGGCGCGATCGCTCGCCGAAGTGGCACTGGGCGATGTGCGGGCCAAACAAAACCGACCGGCCGACGCGGCGGAAAGCTGGAGCAATGTTTTCTACCAAAAGAACCTGAAGCCCGGAGAATCCCCCAGTCTGGTAGCAGTCCGGGAAGCCGGACTTTTTCTCGGCAAATTGCGAGAAAACCAAGGGGATTGGGCCGCCGCCCGCCAAGTGTATCAAAGGATGCAGCAGATGTTCCCCGCCCTCCGGCAGCCGTTGCAGGAAAAACTGGACCGCGCCCAGAAGCTGGTCAACGCACCACGCTGACCAACGTCCGCACGTCCACCGCTTCCATGCCTGCCGAGCGGATGGATTCCATTCCCAGATCGGTGTCCTCGTAAGCCCGGCAGAACTGCGGTTCCACTCCCAGCCGACGCGCGGCTTCGAGAAAAATGTCCGGGGCTGGCTTCTGCCGGATCACATCTTCGCTGGTCACGATGGCTCCGAACCAGTGGTGGATCTCGAGGTGACGAAGAACCTCCTCAACCACGCGCTTCTTGCCGCCGCTGGCCACGGCCATCGGCAGTTTGCCGTGATGCTCGCGTGCGATGGCCACCACTTCGGAAATACCCTGCACGGTCGGAAGAAAGGGCATGAAGGCATGCTCTTTTTCGAGCGACAGCGCGTAGTGGTCGTAGTTCAGGTTCTGCTCCTCGCGCAGCATTTTCAAAATGTCGCGTGAGGGCACGCCGCCCAATCGATAGAACCGGTCCTCGGTGAAATGAATGCCGTGGCGATCTGCGATCACCCGCCATGCCTGCCAGTGCAGGGGCATCGTGTCGGCGAGCGTGCCGTCGCAATCAAAAATCAGGGCGCGGGGAGTCATGAGGAAGGATCCAAGGTTCAAGGGTCCAAAGTCGGCGTCCGGCGTTCGAGTCCTGACTTTGGACTCTTGGACTTTGGAACCTGTCTGTTCACGTTGGCAACGCGGCGAGCTTTTGTTCGAGATCGTGGTTCATCAGCGGGTTGATGATGCCGTCCAGATCGCCTTCGATCACATTGGCGAGGTTGTAGAGCGTCAGTTCGATCCGGTGGTCCGTGACGCGGTTCTGTGGGAAATTGTAAGTGCGGATCTTCTCGCTGCGTTCGCCGGTGCCGACCTGTGAACTGCGTTGCGCGTCATACTTCGCTTTCTCGTCGGCGAGTTTGCGTTCGAGCAGGCGGGAACGGAGAACCTTCATCGCCTTGGCCTTGTTCTTGAGCTGCGATCGCTCGTCTTGGCAGCGCACCTCAGTGCCGGTGGGCTTGTGAAAGATGCGCACGGCGGAGTCGGTCGTGTTGACACCTTGGCCGCCGTGGCCGCCAGCGCGGCAGACTTGGATGTCCAAATCTTCCGGCCGGATTTCCACGTCCACTTCCTCCGCTTCCGGCAGCACCGCCACCGTGCAGGTGCTGGTGTGGATGCGACCCTGCGCCTCGGTGGCGGGCACGCGCTGCACGCGATGCACGCCGCTCTCGTATTTGAGCCGCTTGTAAACATCCTGACCGTTCACGCCGAAGATGACTTCGCGCAGGCCACCCAGATCGGACGGGCTGGAATCCATCGGTTCCACCTTCCAGCCGTGCGTCTCGGCGTAGCGGGTGAACATCCGATAAAGATCGGCGGCGAAGAGGGCTGATTCCGCGCCGCCCGCTCCAGCGCGGATTTCGACGATGGTGTTGCGGGAATCCGTTGGGTCCGGCGGCAGCACGCCGCGCTGGACTTCCAGGGTGAGCCGCTTCAGGTCGGCTTCGAGGCGGGCCACTTCTTCCTTCGCCATCATGGCCATCTCGGAATCGTCCGGCTCGGCCGCGATCAGCGCCCGGTTTTCTTCGAGCTCACGATGGGCCTTGAGGAACTGTGCGCCGGTGGCGACCAGGTCCTTGAGCCGCGCGTATTCGCGGGACAATTCCTGCGCCCGGGCTGGCACGTCGAAGACCTTCGGATCGCTCAACGCGGCTTCCACCTCCGCGAAGCGGCGCTGGAACTTCTCGATATGCGGACGCAGGTCCATGGGAAGCTGATCGTCGGAGAACTGATAGTTGTGAGTCGGCAGCGGAGCGGCGGATGCCACCATCAACTCTTCCGCTCTCAGCCAGCCTGCAAAAAGCAATCGCCCGCCGGGTGTGGACCAGGCGGGCGATGGCGGGCCGGAAAGCTACTTCTTCTTCTTCTTGGTCTCGGCCGCGGCGGCCTGAGCAGCCTGTGTCTTGGCGGCCCGTTGCTGGAATTTGTCCACGCGGCCGGCGGTATCGACGAACTTCTGCTGGCCCGTGTAGAACGGATGGCAGACGTTGCAGATGCCCAGCAGGACGCTTTTGCGGGTGGAGCGGGTGAGAACCACGTTGCCACAGGCGCAGCGGAATTCGGCGGCTTCGTATTTCGGATGCAGTTCCGTTTTCATGTCAAAGGGCGCGTAGCTTACAAACGGACCGCCGCTTGGCAAGCGCTGTTTTGCATTTTCGGAAAACCGTTCTGGATGGTCGGCTGGGAACCGGTCCGGTTCTATCTGCGGCTGGGCAGCGGTCTCGGCCCGGCTTTTTCCTTTGATAAGCGCCGTGCTTCCCGCCAGAGTCCGCGTCCTTTCGGTGGCCTGCCGGCTGCCGGAAATCGACTGCTGACCGCACATGAAACGCACGCATCACTGCAACGCATTGCGCCCGGAGCACGCCGGGCAAACCGTCACTTTGACCGGCTGGTGCCACTCCCGCCGCGACCTCGGCGGCGTCCTCTTCATTGACCTGCGCGACCGCGAGGGCCGCACGCAGACGGTCTTCGACCCGCAGGACTTGTCGAAGGAGACCTTCGACACCGCCACGCATCTGCACGCCGAGTCGGTCATCGAAATCACCGGCAAGGTCCGCGTCCGCCCCGCCGGCACGAACAACGACAAAATCCCCACCGGCCAGGTCGAGGTGCTCGTGAAGGAACTGCGCGTGCTCAACCACGCCGCCGTCCTGCCGTTCCCCGTGGACGACCCCGAAGTCGCCAACAAGGTCAACGAAGAGCTGCGCCTCCAATATCGCTACCTTGACCTCCGCCGCCCGGAGATGGCGCGCAACCTCCGCGTCCGCTCGAAGGTCGCCACCGCCACCCGCGTGTTCATGGACGAGCAGGGCTTCCTCGAAGTGGAGACGCCCACGCTCTTCAAGTCTACGCCCGAAGGCGCGCGCGAGTTCCTCGTGCCGAACCGCCGCGACCCCGGCACGTTCTACGCGCTGCCGCAGTCGCCGCAGCAGTTCAAGCAGATCCTCATGGTCAGTGGCGTGGAGCGTTACTTCCAGCTCGCCCGCTGCTATCGCGACGAGGATTTGCGCGCGGACCGCCAGCCGGAGTTCACGCAAGTGGACATCGAGATGAGCTTTATCGAACGCGAAGACATCTACGCGCTCATCGAGGGCTTGCTGAAGCGCGTGTGGAAGACCGCGTTGAACATCGACATCCCCACGCCCTTCAAGCGCATCAGCTTCGAGGAAGCCCTCAATCGCTACGGCATCGACAAGCCGGACACGCGCTTCGGCATGGAACTCATGGACTTCACCGAGGACTTCAAGGCTTCGACTTTCAAAGTCTTCTCCGGCGCGGTTGCGAACGGTGGCGTCGTCAAGGCGATGAACGCCAAAGGTATGGCCGGCGCGACGCAAGGCCAGATCGAGACGATGACCGAATACGCCAAGAGCTTTGGCGCGAAGGGCCTCGCCTACATCAAGGTCGAGAACGGCGATTGGAAATCTCCCATCGTGAAGTTCTTCTCCGAGGCTGAGAAGACCGCCCTCAAGACCAAGCTCGCCATCGAGGAAGGCGACTTGATTCTCTTCGCCGCCGACCAGTGGCTCAACGCCTGCGAAATCCTCGGCAAGATTCGTCTCTACTGCGCTGACGTGCTCAAGTCGCAAGGCAAGCTCGTCATCCCCGCCGACCAGTTCAATTTCCTCTGGGTCATCGAGTTCCCGCTGCTCGGCTTCGACCGCGAGCTGAACCGCTGGTATTCCAGCCACCATCCCTTCACCGCGCCCGTGGCCGACGACATCCCGCTCCTCAAGTCCGACCCGAAGAAAGTCCGCGGCCAGCACTACGACATCGTGGTCAACGGCGTCGAACTCGGCGGCGGCAGC
The DNA here is from genome assembly GCA_009922615.1 of Pseudomonadota bacterium. GTDB lineage: Bacteria > Verrucomicrobiota > Verrucomicrobiia > Limisphaerales > SXTU01 > SXTU01. The sequence continues at coordinate 5,594 of RFVF01000050.1, read as the reverse complement.
ATCCGCATCCACCAGCCGGACGTGCAGAAGACCATCTTCGAGGAACTCCTCGCCATCCCGCCCGATGAGACCCAACTCCGCTTCGGCTACATGCTGGAGGCGTTCAAGTATGGCGCGCCTCCGCACGGTGGCATCGCGCTGGGCTTCGACCGCCTCATCGCCATCCTCTGCGGCACATCGAGCATCCGCGACGTCATCGCCTTCCCCAAGACCGCCAAGGGTGTCTGCCTCATGACCGACTCGCCCAGCGCCGTCTCCGCCCGCCAGCTTCGCGATCTGCACATCGAGGTGAAGGCGGCGGTGAAGAAGGATGCCCCGGCTTCTGGTGCGCCTGCAGCTTGAGCCGACTGACGGCACGGGGGGCAGGTTGGCCTGAGTTCCGGTTGTCCCGAAGCGGGGAGTCGGACCTCGTCCATCCCATACTCCGAATCCTAACGTCAGCAGCAACTCGGTTCACCGTCCTCACTCAGGACGCACGACGTGCATGTTAGGTGGGCGAGGTTTTTTGGAGGGGGGACGTCAGCAGCAACCGGCTCATGCGCGCGCGCTGGGGACCGTTGACCAGTTCGTCGAGGGTGTGGCGGTCCAGCGTCGCGTAAAAGGCGTTCATCGCTTGCGCCAGCGCACCTTTGAGCAGGCAACTGCCGCTGATGGGGCAGGTGTTGGTCGCGGCATCGAAGCACTCCACGATGACTGGCTGATCCTCCGTCTCGCGCACCACCTTGCCGATGCGAATCTCGCCGGCGGGCCGGGCCAGCAGGATGCCACCTCCGCGGCCGCGCCGGGTTTCGAGGTAGCCCAGCCGGGCCAGGGTGTTGATGACCTTGGCCACGTGGTGGCGGGAGATGCCGTAGGCGACGGTGACTTCGTTTACCCGGAAGGCCTCGCGCTTTAATGCGGCAAACATGAGGACGCGCAGCGAGTAGTCGCTGAAGAGGCTGAGTTTCATGGCGATGCGTGTGTCGGCTTGGGACATTCCGCCCGACGGCTGGCCGGAGCCGGCACGGACTTCATGCTGCCATAGTCTTGAAAAAAGCGCACTTGTATTAAAGAAGCATTTATTTTACCTCTTAAAGCGTGCCGGGCGTCCGATCTTCTTTCGTCACCCGGTTCAACAGCAAACAACAGAACGCAACCACTCATGAAACTCTCCCTCACATCCTTCGCCCCGCTTGGTCTGGCCCTGGCTTTGTTCGCGCATGTCGCCCCGGCTGCGGAGTCGTCCGGCAAGTCGTCCGAGCTCAACAAGGTCTGCCCCGTCAGCGGCAAACCCGTCAACCCCAAGATCACGCTGGTCTATGAGGGGCAAACCTATGCCTTCGCCGAGGATGCCTGCCGGACCAAGTGGAAAGCCGCCCGGGAAAGCAGCCTCTACCACAAGCTGGGCGGCAAGCCGGCGATTGATGCAGCGGTCGAGGCGTTCTACGTCAAAGTGCTCGCGGACAAACGGATCAAGCACTTCTTCGAGGACATCAACATGAACAAGCAGCGGCAGAAGCAGAAGGAATTCCTCTCCGCCGCTTTCGGTGGACCCAATCCGTGGACGGGCAAGGACATGCGCAAGGCCCACGCCAATCTGCCGGGCTTGAACGAGACCCACTTCAATGCCGTCGCCGAAAATCTCCAGCAGACTCTCGTGGATTTGAAGATCAAGCCGGAGCTGATCGCCCAGGTCATGGCCATCGCGGCCAGCACCAAGAACGATGTGCTGAACCGCCCGAAGGACGCGAAGTAACGGTCGTGGGCAGCCGGCCCCCATGTCGGTGGCAACCACCTCGGTCCGCGCCGTGGGGAGCCGGCTGTGTTCCTTGGCCGCGCCGCCCCTGGTGAATCTCCTCGTCCTCAAAGGATTGCTCTCCCTCGTGGTCCGGGGTAAATCATCACCCCATGCAAATCCTCAATTCGCGGCGTCACTTTCTCCAGACTTCCGCCGCCGTCGCGGCCGCCACGACGTTGCCGCAGTGGTTTCTCGACGAGTCCGCCCAAGCGGCGACGAAGCCGCTCAGTGCCAATGACAAACCCGGCGTCGCGCTCATCGGCTGCGGCGGGCGCGGGCGTGGCGTGGCCCGCGAGGCGGCGGCGCTGGGCCAGATGCTTGCGGTGTGCGATTTGGATGACGTGAATCTCGCGCAGGCACAGAAGACCTGGCCCGACGCGAAGTTATATAAGGACTTCCGCAAACTGCTGGAGCGCGACGACATTCACCTCATCGTCAACGGCACGCCGGATCACTGGCACACCTTGGTGAATCTCGCCGCACTCAAGGCGGGCAAGGATATTTACAGCGAGAAGCCGCTCACGCTGACGATTGACGAGGGCAAGCGGCTGGTGAAGGCCGTGCGCGAGTCCGGGCGCATTCTCCAGACCGGCAGCCAGCAGCGGAGCGACAAAAATTTCCGCCTCGCGTGCGAGTTGGTGCGCAACGGCCGGCTGGGCAAGTTGAAGCACGTGAATGTCTGGCTGCCGCATGGACGACGCGAGGGGCCGTTCGAGAAGACCGTGGTGCCCTCCGGTTTCGATTGGGACATGTGGCAGGGGCAGACGGCGAAGACCGATTATGTGAAGGAGAAAACGCACGTGACGTTCCGGTATTTCTGGGATTACTCCAGCGGCACGATGACCGACTGGGGCGCGCATCACAACGACATCGCGCTGTGGGGCACGGGCTTCGAACGCAGCGGCCCGGTGCACATCGAGGGGCAGTCGCTCGTGCCAATGATCCCAGGTGGTTTCACCGCCGCGAGCGAATACGCCATGGCCTACACCTACGCCAACGGCGTGACGCAGCTCACCCGCAGCACGCACGGCAATGGCTGGAACGGCTCCGTCACGGACAAGACCGCGCAGCAGCACGGTGTGCGCTTCCACGGCTCCGATGGCTGGATCTTCGTGACGCGCGGCAAGATCGAGGCGAGTCATCCGGACTTGCTCACCACGCCCCTGTCGTCCAGCGCGAAGCGCCTCTACGCCAGCGATAATCACATGCAGAACTTCTTCGACTGTGTGCGCTCGCGAAAACAACCAATCTGCGACGTGGAGATCGGCCATCGCTCCGTGACCGTGTGCCATCTCGGCGTGATCGCCATGCGCCTGGGCCGGCCGCTGAACTGGAACCCCGCGACCGAAGAGTTCACCGGCGACGCGGAAGCAAACAAGTGGCTCGCGCGCGAGCAGCGCAAGCCGTGGAGCTACGAGATGGTTTGAGCTAGAGCCGAGCGCGGGTTACTTCTTCCAGTCGCGCCAGATCCAGCGCATGGCGTCGGGGAAGAGTTGGGTGCCGTGGTTGCCGCTGTGGACGCCTTCGCCGAAGACGAACTTGTGGTCGTAGCCTTTTTCCTGGAGCGCGGCGGCCATGGCTTTGTTCGCTTCAGGCCAGGAACCGAATTGGTTCACGATGTCGTTGCTGCCGTCTTGCTGGAAGATGCGAATGGGTTTCTTCGCTTCCTTGCGGACGAGCTCGGGATACACGTTGCCCCCGCGGATGTTCGTGAAGCTGCCCACGGTGGTGAAGCACTTGCGGAACTCATTGGGCCGTTCCCAGCAGACCGTCCACGCGCAGATGCCGCCGCTACTGCTGCCGGCGATGCAACGCAGGTTGGGGTCCTTGGTGAGGTTATACTTCTTGCCGACCTCGGGAAGAATTTCCTCCAGCAGAAAGCGCGCGTAGGCATCGCCGAGACTGTCATATTCCACACTGCGGTTGGAAGCGGGGGCAGGGCGGCCATCGGGGCGTTTCGGCGCGACTTCGCCGGGCTTGAGCGGCTTGGTGCCGGGCCGGATGAAGATGCCGATGGTCACGGGCATTTCCTTTTTGTGGATGAGATTGTCGAAGACGGTCGAGGCCTTGTAGAGCATCCCGTCCTGGCAGACGAAGACGGCGGCGGGCGTTTTGCCGTCGTATTGCTTGGGCACGTAAACGGAATACTTCCGCACGGTGTTGGGGAAGACCTTGCTGTCGTTCCATTCGTATTCGGTCACGACGCCCTTGGGCACGCCGGGCTGTTCCTCGGAGTCGGGCGTGAGCTTTTTGTATTGGTCATCGGGCGAAGGGCCTTTGTTCTCCGCGCCGAAGACGGGGAGCGCGGCGGCGAACAGCAGGGCAACGAGTAATTTGGTTTGCATGGCGCAGTGCTACCGGAGAAGGGGCGCGTTGAAAACAAGAATGCGGTCCACGGCTCACCTATCGGACGGGATCATACAATGTGACCCGGTAAGTGTATTTGCGTCCGGGCACAGGAGCGGCTAACCATCGCGGTGAACGAATCGTTATGAAAAAGACACTCATCATCGTGGGCGTGATCGGAGGGTTGCTGTTGGGCGGGGTGGTCATCATCGGGTTGCTGCTGGCAGGCGGCTACAACCAGCTCGTGGCGCAGTCGCAGAATGTGGACAAGTCCTGGGCGCAGGTGCAGAACGTGTATCAGCGCCGCGCGGATTTGATCCCCAATTTGGTGCAGACCGTGCAGGGCGCGGCAAACTTTGAGAAGAGCACGCTGGTGGAGATCACCGATGCCCGTGCGTCGGTGGGTAAAATCCAGATCAACAACGCGCCGACGGAAGCGGCAAAGCTGGCGGAGTTCGAGCAAGCGCAGGGGCGGCTCTCCTCCGCGCTCTCGCGGCTCTTGGTGGTGGTGGAGAAGTATCCCGATCTCAAAGCGAACGCGAACTTCCGCGACTTGCAGGCGCAGTTGGAGGGCACGGAGAACCGCATTTCCGTCGAACGCGGCACGTTCAACAACGCGGTGCAGGCATACAACACGGCAATCCGCTCGTTTCCGGCGGTGTTTTACGCCGGCATGTTTGGGTTCAAGGAACGGCCTTACTTCGCAGCGAAGGCCGGGGCGGAGGAGGCGCCGAAGGTGCAGTTTGATTTTAACAAGGCCCCGGCCCCGCCCAGCAAGTGAGCGTGAAGCGTCTCGGCCTCATCTGGTGTTGCGTGTGGAGCTGCGCGCTCCTCGCCGCCGAGACGCTGCCGCCGCGGCCGGAGAAGTTTTTCAACGATTACGCGAGCGTGGTGCCGGCGGGGAAGGGCAGGGAATTGAACGAGCGGCTCGCGGCGTTTGAACGCGAGACTTCGAGCCAGATCGTGGTGGCGGTGTTTCCGAAATTGACGACGGATTCATCGCTCGAGGATTTCACGGTGCGCACGGCGAAGGCGTGGCAGGTGGGCCAGAAGGACAAGCGCAACGGCGCGATCCTCTTTGTCTTTGTGCAGGATCGGAAGCTGCGCATCGAGGTGGGCTATGGGCTGGAAGGCACGCTGCCGGATGCAATTTGCAAGCGTATCATCAGCGATACCATCGCGCCGCACTTGCGCAAGGGTGATTACGCTGGCGGCTTGGCGGCGGGCGTGAACGCGATGATCGCGGCCACGAAGGGCGAATACAAAGGCACGGGGCGCACCCGGGCTGAGAGTGCGGACCAATCGGCCCCGTTTATCGCCATCGGCATCTTTGGTTTTTTCTTTTTGCTGTTTCTCATCGCCATGACTCGTGCCACGCGCGGCACGGTTTATAGCCGAGGCGGTTATCGGCGGCGCGACTCGGGTTGGAACTGGAATTGGGGCAACAGTTCTTCCAGCGGCGGCTCTTGGG
>RFVF01000049.1 GCA_009922615.1 Pseudomonadota bacterium | reverse complement strand
CCCCAAATCACGCGGCTCAACGGCCGGCCGCGCACCACGCGCGAACGCCTGCTCGCGCATCAGGAACAGCCGCAATGCGCCAGTTGCCACCGCGCCATTGATCCCATCGGCTTCGGGTTGGAGAATTTTAACGCCGCCGGCAAATGGCGCACCGTGGACAGCTTTCAGGCCGTGGACGCGAACGGAAAGCCCGCCAAAAACGGACTCAAGACGTGGACCATTGATGCTGCCGCCGCCTTCCACAAGGGCCCCGCGTTCAAGGACTACTTCGAATTGCGCTCCATTGTCGCAACCAAGGCCCCCTCCTTCGCCCGCGGCCTCACCGAAGCGCTCATCCAATATGCCCTCGGCAGGCCGGTTGGCTTCGCCGATGAAGAACTCGCAACCACCATCGTGCAGCGTGCCCAGAAGCAGGACTTCGCAATGCGCGAGTTCCTGCAAGCCCTGGTCGCCAGCAAAGAATTCCACACCAAATAGCCGCCCAGCAGCGTCTCATCACCTTGAACATGAAGACCCAACCAAACCGCCGCCACTTCCTCCGCAGCACCAGTGCACTGATCGCCTTGCCTGCGCTGGAGTCGTTGGGCTTCCGTGCCTTCGCTGCGACCAAGCCCGCCGCCGCACCCAAGCGCATGGTGTTTCTTAACTTCGGCTGGGGCGTGACGAACGAAACGTGGTTTCCTGATGTGAAACAAACCGGTGCAACGTGGGACCTGCCGGAGGGGCTGAAGCCGCTTGCCCGCCATCAGAAAGACCTCACCATCGTGCAAGGCTGCTCGAACAAGTTTGCCAACGAAGCGCACTGGGGCAGCACCTTCTGGCTCACCGGTGCCAACCGTTATGCGGAACCGGGGCAGAGCTTTCACAACAGCATCAGTGCCGATCAGGTCGCAGCGGCGCACCTCGGCCAGGACACGCGGTTTGCCTCCATCCAGCTCAACTCGCCCGACGTGCCAAATTCCGGCCATGGCCCCGGTCTCTCCCTCGCGTGGGACATGCGCGGCAAGCCGGTGGCGGGATTGGAAAATCCAGTGCAGACGTTTCACCGGCTGTTTTCCGACGAGACCACCCCGTTGAGCGAACGCCAGGCCATGCTCACGCAAAAACGCAGCGTGCTCGATGCTGTGCTCGCCGATGCCGGCCACCTAAAACGCGGTCTCACGAAGACCGACACGGACAAGCTCGACGAGTATTTCCAAAGCATCCGTGACATTGAAGTGCGGCTCGGCAAGGACGAGCAATGGCTCAGCGTGCCGAAGGTGAAGCCACCCGTCGCCGAACCGAAGCCCGGCCTTGCCGGCAAGGAGGAAATCAGGGTGATATACGACCTCATCGTCGCCGCGCTCCAGACAGACACGACCCGAGTAATCACCTACCGCCAGCCCGTCGGCTCGCTGTTGCAAAGCCTGGCCATCAAGGTCGCGCCGCACGACATGAGCCATTATTCGCCCGGCGACCGCATGACCGCCTCGCAGAGGCGCGACACCGCGCAAAGCGAGCTGCTTGCAGGCCTCATCGACAAACTCAAAGCCGTGAAGGAAGCCGATGGCCGCAGCCTTTTTGATCACACCTGCCTCGCCTACGGCAGCAACATCCGCACGATCCACTATCTCGACAACTGCCCTACGCTCCTCACCGGCGGCGCAGCGAATCTCAAGCTGGGGCACCATCTCGTCCTGCCGAAAGACACGCCGCTCGCGAATGTGTGGCTCACGCTCTTGCACGGCATTGGGGTGAACACCCCACGCCACGGCGACAGCACGGGTGTATTAAAAGCTCTCGCCGCCTAAGAGCTTTTCCGAAGATAGGAATAAATCTGGCTTGTTGAGCTCATGCTGACCCCCTTGTGTGCGGGCTTGTTCGGCTTCATCGCATCATGAATCCACTGGCTCGTGATGAAACTCACCGGCACGCACTACCGTTTCGTCATGCAGATCGTTGAAGCGCTGCGATACTTTTTTGCTACTGTGAGGGCTGTTAGGAACTACGCGATCCATGCCACTCTGTCGGCGCTGGGAATCGTGTTAATTCCGTTGGCCATCTTCACCACGCTGCATCTTCGTCGCCGATTGGTTTCTTCCACTCTTGTTCAACCTTCACCAAGCCATGAGTTCGACCTCGCCATCCCTTCGCCGCAGCCTTTGTTCTGGCCACGCTGACTCACAGCCATTCTTCTCCCGCCGCGAATTTCTCGCGCGACACGGCATTGGGTTTGGCGGGCTGGGGCTCGCGGCATTGTTTGGGACCAATCCCTTCGATGCGTTCGCCGAGGACAAGCCGCGCGGCCCGCTTGCGCCGCGGAAGGCGCACTTTCCCTCGAAGGCGAAGGCGGTGATTCAAATTTACGCCTCGGGCGCGCCTTCGACGGTGGACACGTGGGACCCGAAGCCGGAGCTCACTAAATACGACGGCAAGAGAATCCCCGGCTACGGCGGGCTCGCGCTCGGGTCGCCGTTCAAGTTCAGCAAGCAGGGGCAGGCGGGCATCGAGGTGTCGGAGATTTTTCCGGAGCTGGGAAAACTCGTGGATCACCTCGCGGTCATCCGCTCGCTCACGGCGGAGATTCCCGATCACAAAATCGCCACGAAGGCGCTGATGACCGGCTCGGGCATCCTGAACAAGCCGAGCCTCGGATCGTGGACCGTGTATGGCCTCGGCAGCGAAAACCAAAACCTGCCCGGCTTCGTCACGCTCGGCGGCGACAACAGCCACCGGCAGTCCGCGTTCCTGCCCGGCATTTACCAGGGCTGCAACGTGAACTACGACCCGCGCACGCCGCTCACCGAGATGCTGAACAACATCAGCAATCCCTTCACGCCCGCCGAGCGGCAGCGGCACCAGATTGATTACGCGCGCGAGCTGAATGAAATGCACGCCGCGCAGCTCCAGCGCGACGCGCAGCTCGAGGCGCGCATCCAGGCGTTCGAGATCGCGTTCAACATGCAGCGCGAGGCGCTCGACGCCTTCGACGTGACGAAGGAAGCGCAGGCGATGCGCGACCGCTACGAACTGCTGCCGAACCGCCAGCGTAATGCAAACGGCACGAAGATGCTCATCGCGCGCCGGCTTGTGGAGCGCGGCGTGCGCTTCGTGCAGGTCACGACCGGCGGATGGGACACGCATTTCGATCTGGAAAAAGCCGTGCGAGGCGCGGCGACGAACACCGACCGTGCGGCAGCAGCGCTCATCACCGATTTGAAAGAGCGCGGCCTGCTCGATTCGACGCTCGTGATCTGGGGCGGCGAATTCGGCCGCACCCCGACCGCGCAGCCGACGACAGGCATTCCGGGTCGCGATCACAACGGCAAATCCATGATGGCCTGGATGGCCGGCGGCGGCGTCAAGGGCGGCACCATCGTCGGCGAGACCGACGACTTCGGCGGCAAGTCCGTCGAAAAAGTCGCCGACATCCACGACCTTCACGCCACCATCCTCGCGCTCCTCGGCTTCGACCACGAACGCCTCACCTACAACTACAACGGCCGCGACTTCCGCCTCACGGATGTGTCGGGGAAAGTGATCAAGGATGTAATTGCGTGACGATTACTTCGCTTCGTTGAAAACTGATTCTGCGGTCGGGCTCGCATGAGCATTGTTGGCACGAACGAGTCGCAATTTTCAAAAGCCATGAAACACACCCTCAGCCTACAAAGCACCGCTTTGAAATCGCGCCCGCGAAATAATGAACACCCTGGGAATCCGCCGCAGCAGACACCGTTGGATCACCGCGATGCAATCGCAACGGCGTCGCGCAGCACAGCCCCAAGCTCGCCGACGCGTGGGGTCCAGAGGGCCCTGTGCTGGTATGGAAAAGCGCGGAGAAGATCGTGGGAGGGCCGAAAAAAGGTGGCTCGTTCTCGAACTACGGCAGCCCGGTGGTGGCCGAGGGCAAAGTTTACTTGTATGTGCATGATCAGGTCGCCGCCGCCGACGTAATCTTCTGCCTCGACGCGAACACCGGCAAGACGCTGTGGAAGGCCAGTTACCCTGGTCGCCCAAACGGCGGTTGCAGCAGCACGCCGTATGTGGGCGGCGGCAATGTCTTCGCAGTCGGCTCCAGTGGCATGTATTGCCTGAACGCCGAGACCGGCAAGGAGGTCTGGAAGACTCCGAGCATCTATCTGGCGAACAAAGGCGACGATTTGGCCAAAAAAGCCAACCGTTTGGACGACGAAGCCGACGCCACCGGAGGCGACGGCATCAACACCTCGCCAGCGCTTGTTGATGGCGTCCTCGTGGTCATGGCCGGCAGCGGGAAACACCTCAACCCGGGCGTCAATGATCCGAGCAAGGAGAGCGGTGTGCTCAAGGGCTTCGACCCTGCCACCGGCAAGGAACTGTGGGCCTGCCCGCAGGCCACGTCTGATCCCAACAAGAACGGCGACAAATCCTCCTCGGTCGCCGTGTGGAATACGGACAAAGGCCCGAGGCTCATCACGCAGACGGGCAAATTGACCTGCGTGAATCCGAAGGACGGCAGCGTGATCTGGCAGGAGTATCGTCAACAAAAGAGCCCTGGAACCCCGGCCATCGTTGGCGATGTCTGCATCACCGCAGGCAATGTGTGTGGCTACCGATTGCACCCGGACAAGGCTGACGAACTGTTCGCCAAGTTCACCGGTGATCGTGTTGGCAGCTATCTCTTGCACGACGGCCATGTGTTTGGCGACTTTGGCGGAACCTATCGCTGTATCGATCTCAATGGGAAGGTGGTCTGGCAGAAGTCGGTCGAAGGTGGCTACGGGACCTCGTCCCCCGTCCTCGCCGATGGCAAGATCTTCCACATCGTCAACTTCAAGGACGCCGCCAAGATCAAGCTGACCATGTTCAGCGCCAGCACGACCATGCCGGCGACCTTTTATGAAGCCAGCGTTTCAGCGATGGACCATACCTCACCCGCCATCTGCGACGGCAGACTGTTCATCCGGCTCGTGGATGGTGTAGCCTGCTACGATCTGACCAAGGCACCCGCCCATTTGGCTAAAGCCACCGAGGCCCCGGTTCCCATTGCCACTCGCAGGTCCGAAGCCCTGATCTCCTTCGTGGATGTCTCCCCCTCCTATTGGGTGCAAAGAAAACAAATCAAAGATCAGGTCTGGCCCCCCGAGAAAGAGGCGGAGGCGGCGACGTTGGACTGGGCCGTGAACAAGACGCTCGACGCCGAGGGATGGGTGAATTTCATCGAGGTGCAGGACGCGCGCGGGATGCCGACGCGCGATCAGGTGGTCTATGCGCGCGTCGTGCTCGAGGCCTCGGCTCCTGGAAAGCTCGCGCTCTCGCTGTCGGTCCCTAAAGTTCCGGCCTCCCCCCACGGAATCGCCGCCTGGGTCAATGGCACGAATGTGTTGCGGCATGACGTGGCACACGGGCTCGTCAAAGAGCACGAGGAACTGATCGTCAACCTGATCGCCGGAAAAAACACCCTGCTCGTCCGGGCGAATACTGCCGGACCACAAGATTGGAAACTGCAAGTGCAGGCGAGGGCACTCGACGGCCTCAAGGTCAAGCAGGTCGGAGCAGCCCCATCCGGCAAGAAATAGGACTATGGACCAGATTCATCCCGAACGCCGCGATTCGAGACAGGAGATCAGGAGGCAGCGAACCGAATCCAACAACGACTGGTGCCACGAAACGCCGTGAATCCGAAGGCATTCCCACCTTGCCAATTGAGTTACATGAAACCAACTCGCGCACTCCTCGCTGCCCTGCTGCTCGCGCCGTTGATCGCATTCGGTGCCGATAAACCCACCACGGAGCAGCTCGCGTTTTTTGAAAACAAAATCCGCCCGCTGCTCGCGGAGCATTGCCTCGAATGTCACTCCGCCGCGAAGGGGAAGACGAAGGGCGGGCTGAACATGGACAATCGCGAGGACATGCGGCGCGGGGGCGAGAGCGGCGTGGTTGTGAAGCCGGGCGATGCGGAGGGCAGTGCGATCATCGCGGCGGTCGAGTCGCGCGGGGACACGCAGATGCCGCCGAAGAAACATCTCAGCGCGGAGCAGATCGCGGCGCTGAAGCAATGGATCGCGATGGGCGCGCCGGATCCGCGGGAGAAGAACATGAGCGCGGTGCGACCGGTATTGGATCATTGGTCGTTCAAGCCGGTCACGTCCGCGCCTGCTGCGCCGATGGTGAAGGACCTGGCGTGGGTGAAGAATGCGATTGATCCGTTCGTGCTCGCGAAGCTGGAGGCGAAAAACATGCAGCCTGCCGCACAGCCGGAGACGGGCACACCCGACGAGGTGCGGCGGAAGAAGGAGGCGCTGCTGCGGCGCGCGTATTTCGATCTCATCGGTCTGCCGCCGTCGCCGGAGCAGATTCGTGCGTTTGTTGCCGATGCGTCGCCGCGCGCGTTCGAGAAGGTCGTGGACGAGCTTTTGAAAAACCCGCACTACGGCGAGCGGTGGGCGCGGCATTGGATGGACACGGCGCGCTACTCGGACACGGGCGGCGTGCCGGAGCGCGGCTTCGACCAGCGCTTCCCGTATGCGTGGGGCTACCGCGACTGGCTCATCAAGGCGCTCAACGACGACATGCCGTATGACCAGTTCATCCTGCATCAGCTCGCGGCGGATCAAATCGCGGCGAAGCCGAACCCGAACTGGGCGGCGCTCGCGTTCATCACCATCGGCCAGTCGTCGTCGAATCCCGACGAGATCATCAACGAGCGCATTGACAGCGTCGGGCGCGGATTTCTCGGACTCACGCTGGCGTGCGCGCGCTGCCACGATCACAAATTCGATCCCGTCACGCAGGCCGACTACTACGCGCTGCACGGCGTCTTTCGCAGCACCACGCAGCCGACCGAGGGACCGGTCATCTGGGGCGGCGACACGGCGTCGCGCGAGTATCAGACTTACGAGGGAAAACTGCGCGAGCTGCAGGACCACGCGTGGGCCGCGTATCTGCACATCGCGAAGCGCGAGAATGCGCGGATGCGCGCGAACGCCTCGAAGTATTTTCAGTGGGCCATCGCGGTGTCGAAGAAAGTCGAATCCGATGCCGACCGCAAGGCGCTCGAGGCGCTGAAGGTGAAACTCGGGCTCGCTGGTGACGACACGTATTGGCTGCGCGGCGAGTTTGCGCCGAATTTCAAGTTCAACGGACGCGATCCCATCTTCGGCCCGTTCGTTGCGCTCGGCGAAGGCAACAAAAAATACTTCGACGAAATCATGTCCGGCAAACGCACGGGCTACAACCCGGTGGTGCTCGACTTTTTCAGGAAGCAGAAAACGCTGCCTGCGAATGTCGAGGACACCGCGGAGTTGTTCGCGCGCTTCTGGCAGGAAACCGTCGCACCCATCGCGGGCAGGCCCGTGGACGCGAAGTGCGAGGACTTCGTTGCGGAAATTAAAACCGGCGGCGGCATGACGACGAAGATTTGGGAACTGCGCGAGAAGGTCGTCGGTCATCGCGACCTGCCGCTGATGGAACTCGCCGTGTATCCGTATCGGCTCATCGCACCCGAGCTGCCGATGCGCGGCAACACGCACTGCGAGCCGGGCGATTCCATCGAGCTGAAACTCCTCGAAGAATGCCGCGGCCACGACGCGCGCGGCAGCGAGCTGGAGACCGTGGGCCGCGTGAACGGCATCAACATGTTCAAGCTCACGAATCCCGCGCGACCGATGCGCGCGATGGTCGTCGAGGATTTGCCGCAGCCGATGGACTCGCCGATTTATCCGCGCGGCAACAAGCCGCTCAGCAGCGATCCCGCCGCGAAGCGCCTCGTGCCGCGCCGATACCTCGAAGCCTTCAGTCCCGGCGGCGCGAAGCCTTTCACGCACGGCAGCGGACGCCTCGAACTCGCGCAAGCGATCGCGAGCAAAAGCAATCCGCTCACCGCGCGCGTCGCCGTCAATCGCGCGTGGATGCAGCTTTTTGGCGAGGGCCTCATCCGCACGCCCGACGACCTCGGCAGCCGAGCCGGCGCGCCCTCGCACCCCGAGTTGCTCGATTACCTCGCGTGGTGGTTCATGCAGGACCTACCCGGCAAGCGCGCGTGGACGATGAAGCCGCTGCACAAACTCATCATGCTCTCCGCCGCGTATCAGCAGAGCGCGCTCACGCCACACCTCGCTGAGTATCAAAAGCTCGACCCCGGCAACTTCCTCCTCTGGCGCGCGAACATCCGCCGCCTCGACTTCGAAGCCTTCCGCGACTCGATGCTCACGATGGCCGGCGCGCTCGACGCCTCACTCTGCGGCCCGCCCGTCAATCTCGTGAGTGAGCCGTATTCACACCGCCGCTCCATCTACGGCTACATCGACCGCGCGAACGTGCCCGAGCTGCTCACGCAGTTCGACTTTGCCAATCCTACCGAACCGAACACGCGCCGCACCTCTACCATCGTGCCGCAGCAGTCGCTCTTCCTGATGAACAGCCCCTTCACCATCGACATCGTGCGCCGCATCATGGCGCGCGACGAAGTGAAAGCCGCGCTCGCATCGAAGCGCGACGATGACGTGGTGCGCGCTGTGTATCGAGTAGTCTTCCAGCGCACACCGAACGCCCTCGAACTCTCGAAAGCCGCGGCGTTCTTGCAGCTCGAAACCGCGCGCCAGCATGACTTCGAGAAGCAACAACGCACACTCCTCGCCAAAGCGCAGAAACGCGCCGAAGAACTCCTCGCCAAGGAGGAAAAGAGCAAACAAGTCGCCGCCAAAGCTGCCGTGACAAACGAAGGCGGTCTCGTCGAGCGCACCGCGCTGACGCCGTGGGAAACGCTCGTGCAAGCGCTGCTCTTCAGTAACGAGGCGGCGTATTTGAACTGAGCCGACGAATACAATGACCCCGCCGAAGAAGCTTCCCGCACTGAAGAAGTGAAGTCTCGAACGACCATCATGAAACTCATTCTCACTCTCCTCACCGCTCTGTTGCTCGTCCCGCCAGCCGCGCTGCAGGCCGCTGATTCCCCATCACCTGCCCATCAGTATGATGATGGCGCGTGGCTCCGCGAGAAAGGCACGCTCATCTTCGCGGACTACTTCGACCGCAAGCTCGACGGCAACGGCATCAAGGCCATCGGCAACGGCTGGGAGAGCGCCACCGCCGACCGCGCGCCGAATGTGAAGCAGGCCGATCTCGACGGCGGCATCCTGAAGATTGCCAGCGACGGCAAGGCCGCCGGCCACGGCGTTCACATTCATCACGACGCTGGCTTCGCTGACGGCGGCACCACGCTGCGCTTCCGTTTTCCGGGGCTGAACAAAGGCGAGTCGTTCACCATCGGCCACGTGGATCGTGAATTGAAAAATGTTCACGCCGGCCACCTCTGCTACGCGAACCTTTACCCGACGAGCATCCTGCTCCGCGACAACAAGACGGGCGTGAGCGACCTCGCCATCCGCGCACGACGCCAGCCATATCTCGACCGCAAAGAACCGCTGCCCGCCGATCTAGACGCTCTGCTCAAGACGAAAGAAAAATCCGTGCCGTGGAAAGCCGACAACGGATGGCACGACCTCACGCTCGCTTTCGAGGGCGACGAGATGCGCCTGAGCATCGACGGCAAGCTCGTTGCGTCGCACCGCTCAGAAGGCTATGCGCATCCGGTAAAACGCTGGCTCAGCTTCTCTGCGGCGAACACGGTCTGGATTCGTGATGTGAAGATCTACAAAGTGCGGTAAACACAGCGCATGAATTGCACGATGAATCGCCGCCGCTTTCTCCAGTTCACTGCGCTCTCGCCATTCGCGCTTCATTCCGCGTCCGCCGCCTACGCGCCGATCCCGCGCACGGGCAAGGCGCGCTTCACGCCGGGGCTGAACGCGTATTCCTTCCTCGAGCGGCTCAACGCGAACCTCGCCGATCCGACGAAAGGCATCGACCTCTTCGGCGTGTGCGACTTTTGCGTGAAGCACGACATCGAGGCAGTGGACCTCACCGGCTATTTCTTCCCCGGCTATCCGAAGGCGCCGTCGGATGACTACCTCGCGCGCATCAAGCGCTACACGCACGATCGCGGCATCACCATCAGCGGCACCGGCGTGAAAAATGACTTCGCCACGGCGGACAAGGCCGTGCACGCGGAAGGCGTCGCTTTGACAAAGCTGTGGATCGAGGTCGCCGCGCGGCTCGGCGCGCCGGTGGTGCGCGTGTTTGCCGGGCCGCAGCAAAAGAATCCGAAGGACTGGCAGAGCGCCGCCGGCGGTGCTTCGCGCGACGAGGTGGAGAAGTGGATCGCCGAGGCGCTGCGCGAGTGCGCGGAGCATGGCGAGAAGTTCGGCGTCATCGTCGCGGTGCAGAATCACGGCGACTTCCTAAGCACCGGCCCGGAGCACATCAGCCTGCTGAAGCGCGTGGATCACGCGTGGTGCGGCGCGCTCGTGGACACCGGCAAATACTTCACCGACGACCCGTATGTCGACATCGCGATGATGGTGCCGCACGCGGTGAACTGGCAGATCAAGGAAACCCTCGGCAGCAGCCTAAAGTCGCCACCGACGGATTTCAAAAAGCTCGCGAAGATCATCCACGACGGTGGCTACCGCGGCTTCGTGCCGATCGAAACGCTCGCCATGGGCCGCAAGGACTACGATCCCGCCGCCGAGGTCGTCAAAGTGCTGAAGGCCATGCGGATAGCGGCCGCGGCAATTCCGAAGAATCCCTGAACCTCTCCCACCGTTGATTCCTGCGCGCACTTAAACAAATTGCGGCAGGATGGTCGAAGCCCGGGAGTATGGGTTAAGTTATGGCCATGCCCGCGCCCGGAACGAACACGCCCAATGAAGCGGATTTCCTGCGCCTGTTCGTGAAGCACGAGGAGGCGTTGCGCGCGTTTGCCCGCGTGTTGCTGCCGTCGTGGGAAGCGGTGGACGAAGTCATGCAGGAGGCCAGCGTGGTGATGTGGAAAAAGCTCGGCCAGCTTGAGTCGGCGGAGGGCTTTCTCCCATGGGCCAAGGTCATCGTGCGCTTTGAGGCGCTGCGGCTGCGGCGCGAGCACGCGCGCGACCGCCACGTGTTCGGCGATGAAGTGCTCGAACTGCTGGCCCGCGAGGCGGCGGAGGTGCCGGAAGCGCAATGGGAACGCGAACGCGCGGCGTTGCGCGCCTGTCTGGCGGAGCTCGCGCCGCAACAACGCGAACTCGTGCTCGCGCCCTACGCCGGCGAGGGCCGCGTGACGCGTCTGGCGGAGCAAACCGGCCGCTCGGTGAACAGCCTCTACAAACTGCTGGGCCGGCTCCGCGAGAAGCTGCTGCTGTGCGTGGAAACCCGGCTTGCCAAGGACCCCCTGTCATGAACGGACCTGACTCCATCCGCGCGCGCTGGCGCGAGTTGATTGACCGCCATCTGCTCGGCGAACTCTCCAACGACGAATCGCGCGAACTCGAAGCCGCGCTCGCCGCGCACCGCGAAGCCCGCGAAGAGTTCCGGCGACGTTGCAACGTCGACGCGGCACTGCGCCAGGAGGCGACGGCACTCGCCGGGGAAACGGCGGCACCCGAGGCGCGCACATCAAACGGGCGCACGGGCGTTGCGCCGCTTTGGTTCACCTGGCTCGCCTGGCGTCCGCTCACCGCGGCGGCGGCGGGCATCGCGATCGGGTTGTTTTGCGCGACGGTCGCGTGGGCGGTGACTTCGCCACGGGCGGTGGCCACGGCGGAGCGGTTGTTTGCGCTGGTGGATGGTGGCTTCGAGAACGACTTGGCCGGCGCGGGTTTCCCGAAGCAGACGGGCGCGTGGAGCGGCGATGCGGCGGAGGTGGTCGTCGCGGATGGCGTGAAGGCGCGGGAAGGTCGGCGGATGCTGCGCTTCGTGAAGGCGGAAGGCGATGCGAACGCAACCGATGGCCGCGCGCTGGCATGCGATGTCTTCCAACTCGTGGATCTGCGTCCGCTACGCGCGAGCCTCGGCGCGGAGGGCAACTCGCTGCTGGAATTGTCGGCGAGTTTCCTCGATGCGCGCCCGGCGAACACGAAGCCCTCGGTAACGTTCTTCTGCCAAATCTATCTCTTCAAGGGCGACGCCGCGAACGTGCATCAGGCGTGGCCGGGCAACATTCCCGAAGCCATCGCCAGCGGTTCGGCCGAGGTGACCACGGTGGGCGGGAACAGCGACGCGTGGCGGCAACTGACCGCGAAATCGCTCATCTCCGCCGCGGCTGACTTCGCCGTGGTGCAGATCAGCGCGCGTCCGAATCTGCGCGTGCCGATGCCGCCGCAACTTTTCGTCGATGACGTGAAGCTCACGCTCCGGACGCAGCCGAATCTTCCGGTGCGCGTGGTGAAACGTTGATCCTGCCATGTTGCGCCCCGGATTCCTCATTACGTGCGCGGCAATGCTTGCGAGCGGTTTTGCTGCCGTCGCCGCGCCGGCGGAATTCTTCGGACGGCATTGCATCGATTGCCATGACGCGGAGACGAAGAAAGGCGGGCTCGATCTGACTGCGCTCGCGCTGAAGGTCGGGGACAGCGCAAACTTCGCGACGTGGGTGAAGGTGCATGATCGTGTCGCGAACGGCGAGATGCCGCCGAAGAAGAAGGCGCGTCCGCCGGCAGAGGCAACGTGCGCTTTGCTCGGTGAGCTCGACGCGCAGCTCACGGCGGCCGATACGGCACGCATCACAAAGGAAGGACGCGTGCGGATGCGGCGGATGACGCGCGTGGAGTTTGAGAACACGCTCGCCGATTTGCTCGCGTTGCCGCGCCTCGATGTGCAGGCGTTGCTGCCGCCAGATGGAACGGTCGGCGGCTACGACAAGGTCGCGAGCGGGCTCGATGTTTCGCCGGCGCATCTCGCGGCTTATGCCGAGGCGGTGGAGCGGGCGCTCGACGCGGCGATCGCCACGCGCAGCACGCCGCCGCCGGTGTTCAAGCGGCGCATTTATCCGGCGGGGCTTTTCAAGTTCACCGGCAATCTCCAGCAGGGGCAGTTCGTGTTGCTCAAGGACAAGCAGCCGGACCCCGCGTATCCGGCGCGTGGTGGGTTTGAAAACGTGAAGGGCTACATCGCGGCGAAGGACGCGGAGGCGGACATGCCGGAACGCAAGCAGCTCTACGAGCAGAACCAAATCGCGAAAAGCGAGAGCGCGGTCGGGCTACTGAATCCGAATCTCGCAGGCTACGAGGCAGCGATGAATGTGTCGCCGATTTTCGCGGGCAACTACCGGCTGCGCGTGTCGGCGTGGGGTTTTCAATGGAATGCGGGCAAGGTCGAGCCCGGCGTGGACCAGGCCGCAGTGCTGCGCGCACACGAGGAAGGCAAGCAGCAGGAGGGCGGGCGCTTGCTGAGCCTATTCACCGCGCCATCGCTGAAGTCGGCGGAGCACGAATTCACGGCGTGGCTCGATGCGCACGAGAGCATCGTGTTCGATCCCGTGTCTCTCTACTGGATGGGCCTGCGCGTCGGGCAAGTCGGCGGGCGCGCGGCGAAATACGTCGGGCCGGGCGTGGCGCTCGACTGGTTTGAAATCGAGGGTCCGCTGAATGCGGCGTGGCCGCCGGAGATTCACAAGCGGCTGTTCGGCGAACTGCCCATCGCTAAGTTCGCCGCGGGTGGCGACGCGATTCCGCCGCGCCGCAGCGAAGTGCGCAGCATCGGTGGCTATCTGCCGAGCATTCATTTCGACCTCACCCCGCAGGAGCGAAAGCCGCCGCTCGAGACCGTGCAGTCCGCACAGCCCGAGGCGGACGCGAAGAAAATGCTGACCGCGTTTTTGCCGAAGGCGTTTCGTCGTCCCGTCGCAGCCGAGGAAGTCGAGCCCTACGTCGCGCTCGTGACGAAGCGGCTCGCGGCGAAGGATTGTTTTGAGGACGCGATGCGGCGCGCTTACGTCGCGGTGCTCACCTCGCCGGAATTTCTCTTCCATCCCGCCGATGTAACGCGTGAGGCGGCGCCCGTGGCGAACGCGAAGCTCTTCACGCTCGCCTCGCGCCTTTCCTACTGGCTGTGGAACGGCCCGCCGGACGACGCGCTGCTCGCAGCCGCGCGCGATGGTTCGCTGCAACGGCCCGTGGTGTTGCATCGCGAAGTGGACCGCCTGCTCGCGGACGCGCGCAGCGAGCGCTTCATCCGCGACTTCGCCGACCAGTGGCTCGACCTGCGCCGCGTGAACGAGACCGTGCCCGACCCACAGCTTTATCCCGAGTATCGCTTCCTGCTGCACGAGGGCATGGTCGCGGAGACGCGCGCCTTCTTGCGCGAGCTCATCGCCACGGATGCGCCCGTGACCGCGCTCGTGCGGCCCGGATTCGCGATGCTGAACCAGCGCCTCGCCGAGCACTACGGCATCGCAGGCGTGAATGGAGTCGAGCTGCGCCGCGTGGCGTTGCCGCCGGAGAGTCCGCGCGGTGGCTTGCTCGGTCAGGCGGCGATTTTGAAACTCACCGCCAACGGCACCACCACCACGCCCGTGAAGCGCGGCGTGTGGGTGATGGACCGCCTGCTCAACGAACCCGCACCTCCACCGCCGCCGAGCGTCGGCTCGATCGACCCCGACACACGCGGCGCGACGACTGTGCGCGAGCAGCTCGACAAACATCGCAGCGACGCGAGTTGCGCCGCTTGCCACGCGAAGATTGATCCTGCCGGCTTCGCACTGGAGAGCTTCGATCCCATCGGCGGCTTCCGCAAACGCTACCGCTCCACCGGCAAGGGCGATGCACCGCCGGAGAAGGACCGCACCGTGTGGAAGGTAAACTACAAGCTCGGTCCCGCTGTGGATGCGAGCGGCGCGCTCCCCGACGGCCGTGCCTTCAAAGACGTGAACGATCTCACCACGTTGCTCGCCCAAGACCCCGCCCGCCTCGCCCGCGCCTTCGTCGCGCACCTCTCCCGCTACGCCACGGGCGCGGAAGTCAGCTACGCGGACCGCGCGGAGATTCAGCGCATCGTCGAGAGCACGGCGGCGAAACAAAACGGCCTCCGCTCGTTGATTCATGCGTTCGCGGAACATCGCATTTTCAGAAATACAGGAATGGGGACAAGCCAATGAATGCCTCATTTCGCAATCTCTTCTCCTGTATCCATGCTTCTGCCTCTGCCGGCTCTGCAATTCGCGGACGCGTTCTCCGCGTGACCATGCATAGGCTTTTCATCCTAGTCTCGATCACCGCCATTTCTGCCACGGCAGCCACGGTTGACTTTGTCCGCGAGGTGCGGCCGATTTTTGAGAAGCACTGCACTGAGTGCCACGGCGAGAAGAAGCAGAAGTCGGGGCTGCGGCTCGATGTGAAGGCGGCGGCGTTCAAGGGCGGCGATGCGCATGGGGCGAGCATCGTGCCGGGCGATGCGGCGATGAGTCCGATGATGTCGCTGGTGACTTCGAAGGATAAGGACGAGCGCATGCCACCGAAAGGTGATGGGCTTTCTGAGGCGGAGGTGGCGACGCTTTCGCTATGGATCGCGGAGGGCGCGGTGTGGCCGGATGGCGTGGACAAGGCGAAGGTCGTGGACAAGCGTGACCACTGGAGCTTCAAGCCACCCGCGAATCCCGAGCCACCGCAAGTGAAGGACACGGCGTGGCCGCGCGGGGAGATCGATCGTTTCATCCTCGCTCGGCTGGAAAAGGAAGGACTGCAGCCTTCCGCGGAAGCGGATCGCGTGACCTGGCTGCGACGCGTGACGCTCGATCTCACCGGGCTGCCGCCGACGCCGGAGCAGGCGAAGGCTTTTGTGAAGGACACGCGCGGCGGCGCGTTCGAGCGCGTCGTCGATGAGTTGCTGAAGTCAGAGCGCTACGGCGAGCACTGGGCGCAGCATTGGCTCGACGTGGTGCGCTACGCGGACACGCACGGCTTCGAGGTGAACACCGAGCGGCCAAACGCGTGGCCGTATCGCGATTACGTCATCCGCGCGTTCAACAGCGACACGCCTTACGATCGCTTCATCCGCGAGCAAATTGTCGGTGATGCGATGGGGCCGGAGGCGGATGCGGCGACCGGATTTCTCATCACGGCGTCGGTGCTGCTGCCGGGGCAGATCGGGCAGGACGAACCGTCGAAGCGACTCGCGCGGCAGGATTCGCTCGACGAAATCGTGATGAACATCGGGCAGACTTTTCTCGGCCTCAGCGTCGGCTGCGCGCGGTGTCACGATCACAAGTTCGATCCCATCCCGCAGCGCGACTACTACGCGATGCAGGCGCTCGTCGCGGGCGTCGAGTATGCGGATCGCAATCGCCGTGTGCCGGAAGCCGAGAAGGCGCGGGCGAACATCGCGAAGTGGAAGACGCGCATCGCGGAGATCGAGCGGGAGCTAAATGGCTTCGTGCCGCTCGTGAAGTCGGGCGGCCAGCGCGCGCCGGTGAATGCGCGCGAAAACGTCGAGTGTTTCGTGCCGGTGAAGGCGAAGCGCGTGCGCTTCACCATCCGCGCAACGAACAGCCTCGAGCCGTGCATTGACGAATTCGAAGTCTTCAACCGCGAAGGCGAAAACATCGCGCTCGCAAGCACAGGGACGACGGCGAGTTCATCGGGCGATGTGGTCGTGGCGGACCGGCACGATTTGAAACACATCAACGACGGCCGCTACGGCAACTCGAGGAGCTGGATGGCGAACAAGCGCGAGGGCGGCTGGGTGGCGCTCGAATTTCCCGAGGAGCAGACGATCGAGCGGATCGTGTGGGGCCGCGATCGCGAGGGGACATTCAAGGACCGGCTCGCGCTTGATTACGTGATCGAAGCGGCAGACGCGTCCGGCGAATGGCGCGTGGTCGCGGATGCGAGCGACCGCAAAATGTTTGACGAGAAGGCAAAGCAGCCGCCGGCCTTTTCGCTCAAGGGCCTGAGCGACGAGGAGACGAAGCGCGCGAAGCCGCTCGTCGCGGAGAAGACGGAGCTGGAGGCGAAGAGCAAAGCGGCCGAAGCGGTGACGCAGGCGTTTGCGGGGAAGTTCCGCGCGCCGGATGTGATTAATCTGCTGAGTCGCGGCGACCCGGAGCAGCCGAAGGATCTAGTGACGCCCGCGGTGCTGAGTGCGATCGGTGACGTGAAGCTCGCGAACGACACGCCCGAGCAGCAGCGCCGCGCCGCGCTCGCGGACTGGATCGCGAGTCCGCAGAATCCGCTCACCGCGCGCGTGATGGTGAATCGGATTTGGCAGGGGCACTTCGGCACGGGGCTCGTGCAGACGCCGAGCGACTTCGGCAACAACGGCGCGCGCCCGTCGCATCCCGCGTTGCTCGACTGGCTTGCGGGCGAGTTCATCCGCGCCGGGTGGAGCGTGAAGCACTTGCATCGGCTGATCGTGTTGAGCGCAGCGTATTGGCAGTCGGCGCGCACCAATCCCGTCGCCGCGGAAAAGGACGCCGACGCGCGGCTGCTCTGGCGCTTCCCATCCCGACGGCTCGAAGCGGAGACGATCCGCGACTCCGTCCTCTCGGTGAGCGGACAGCTCAACATCACGATGTATGGCAGCGGCTTCGATCTCTTCGACAAGCGCGGCGGGCTGAGCGGCTTCAAACCGGTCGAGATCTTCAAGTCCGAGAATCGCCGCCGCATGATCTACGCGCACAAAGTCCGGCGTGAACCGGAAGCCGTGTTCGGCGCGTTCGATTGTCCCGATGCCGGACAAAGCACCGCCGCACGTCGCGCGAGCACGACGCCAATTCAGGCGCTGAATCTTTTCAACAGCCAGTTCACGCTCGCCCATGCGGATGCTTTTGCGGAGCGAGTGAAGAATGACGCGGGCGCCGATGCGGCAGCGCAAATTCGTCGCGCGTATCAGCTCGCACTCACGCGTGAACCAACTGCGGCGGAACTCGAAGACACGCGCGCTGTCGTCGAGCAACACGGCCTCGCCGTGCTCTGCCGGGCGCTGCTCAACAGCAACGAGTTCCTTTTCCTGCCATGAACCACGATGCCGAACATCTCTCGCTCGCCGGCCGCGCGTTGCTCGATCGGCGGCAGTTTCTTTCGCAGAGCGCGACGGCGCTCGGCTCGATCGCGCTGACGAATCTGCTTGGGCTCGACGGTCTTCTCGCGGCGGAGAGCGGCGGGCCGATCATCGATCCGGCGCGACCGTATGCGCCGCGACGCGCGCATTTTGCGCCGAAGGCGAAGAACGTCGTCGTCATCTTCTGCGCGGGCGCGGTGAGTCAGCTCGAGACGTGGGATTACAAGCCAGAGCTGATCAAGTGGGACGACAAACCGCTGCCCGGCGGACCGAGTGTCACTTTCCAGGGACCGGCGGGGAATCTCGCGCGGCCGCAGTATGAGTTCCGCCCGCGCGGGCAGACCGGGAAGTGGGTGAGCGAGATGATTCCGCATCTCGCGGAGCTGACGGACGACATCGCGTTCGTGCATTCGCTCACGAGCAAATCGAACACGCACGGACCGGCGGAAAATTTTCTCTCCACCGGCTTCACGCTCGATGGCTTCCCGTCGCTCGGCTCGTGGGTGACGTATGCGCTCGGCAGCGAAAATCAGGACCTGCC
Source organism: Pseudomonadota bacterium (assembly GCA_009922615.1). Classification (GTDB taxonomy): domain Bacteria; phylum Verrucomicrobiota; class Verrucomicrobiia; order Limisphaerales; family SXTU01; genus SXTU01. The sequence continues at coordinate 18,541 of RFVF01000049.1, read as the reverse complement.
GGCGTATGTCGCGATTCCCGACCCGCGCGGCGTGCCGCAAAACGGCGCGAACAACTGGGGCCCGGGTTTTCTGCCCGCGGCGTTTCAAGGCACGACGATGAGCGCGAAGGATCCAATCCGGCATCTCGCGGCCGCGGGCGTGTCGCCGCAGTCGGATGCCGCGGCCCGCGCGCTTTTGCAGAAGATGAATGCGCGTCATCTCGAGGCGAACCCGGGCGATCAAAAACTCGCCGCGCGCATCGCCAGCTACGAACTCGCCGCGCGCATGCAGCTCAGCGTGCCCGAACTGAGCGACTTGAGGAGCGAGCCCGCGCACATTTTGAAAATGTATGGCGCCGACGACACGCAGAACGAAACGAAGGCGGCGTTTGCAAAGAACTGCATCCTCGCGCGGCGGCTCATCGAGCGCGGCGTGCGCTTTGTGCAGCTCTTCAACGGCGCGTATGCCAGCGGCGGCGCGCTGAATTGGGACGGCCACAACAAGCTCAAGGAGCAATACGACATCCACGCGCAAATCCTCGACCAGCCCGCGGCCGCGCTCATCCGCGACCTCAAGCAGCGCGGCCTGCTGCAGGACACGCTCGTCGTGTGGTGCACGGAGTTCGGCCGCATGCCCTTCTTCCAAAAAGGCGCGAAAGGTCGCGACCACAACCCCGACGGCTTCACCTGCTGGCTCACCGGCGCGGGCGTAAAACCGGGCATCAGCCAAGGCCGCACCGACGACCTCGGCCAGCGCGCGATCGAAAACATCCACCCGCTCTATCACTTCAACGCCACGATCCTCCACCTGCTCGGCCTCGACTTCGAGCGCCTCAGCTTCGAGCACAACGGCATCCAGCGTCGGCTGACGAATGTGGAGGGGAAGCTGATTCCCGAGGTGCTGTCATGATGCTCTATGCCACCGCAGTTGACTAGGCTGCATAACCGAAAGAAAACAGCAAGTCATGTTCCATTCTACTGCACAGACGAGTTTTCAGATGACCCGCCGCCATTTCCTCCGCGCCGCCGGTGCGTGCGTCGCGCTGCCGTTCCTTGGTCGCGCGGCGGAGAAACTGCCGCCGAAGCGGCTCGTCGCGATTCACGTGCCGCTTGGTATGATGCCGCAGTTCTTTTTTCCGAAGGCGGGCGAGACCTCGAGTCCGTATCTCGATTTGCTCGCGGCGCATCGCGGGCAGTTCAGCGTGTTCTCCGGGCTGTCGCATCCGGGCGTGGATGGGAATCACCACGCGGGACAGTGTTTCCTCACCGGCGCGCCGCATCCGGGGCAGCCGACGTTCCGCAATTCGCTCTCGCTCGACCAATTCGCCGCCGAGCAGATCGGGCTGGAGAATCGTTTCCCGTCGCTCTCGCTGACTGTGAAGAACGGCGACCATTACGCGGACTCGCTCGCGGTGTCGCGGGCGGGCGTGGGCATCCCGGCGGAGGCGAGTCCGCGGCGGCTGTATCGCAGTCTCTTCGTCGCGGGCACGCCGGAGGAAAAGGCCGCGACCCTGCGCCGCATCGAGGCCGGCGGGAGCGTGCTCGACCTCGTGCGCGACAAGGCCGCGCGCTTGGAAAAGTCCGTCGCCCCCGAGGACCGCGCGCGGCTGGATCAGTATTTCCAGAGCGTGCGCGAACTCGAAGGCCGCCTCCAGCGCAGCATCGCGTGGGAGAATCGTCCGAAGCCCCGGGTGGATTACCCCGAGCCGAAGGACATCGCCGACGCGAACGAAGTCATCGCGAAGTCGAAACTCATGTTCGACCTCATCCGCCTCGCGTTGCAGACCGACAGCACGCGCGTGGTCACGCTTTCGCTCAGCACGTTCAGCGTCGTGCCGCACGTGCCCGGCGTGAAAAATGAAACGCACGGCCTCACGCATCACGGCAACGAGCCCGACAAGATCGCTGAACTGCGCAACATCGAAGAGGCACAGATGCGTGCCTTTGCCGGTCTTCTCCAAATGCTCGCGGAGATAAAAGAAACAGGCGGCACGCTGCTCGACCGCACGCAGGTGCTCTACGGAAGCTGCCTCGGCAACGCGAATTCGCACAGCAATCAGAACCTCCCCGTCATCCTCGCCGGCGGCGGCTTTCGGCACGGCAGGCATCTCGCCTTCGACACCACGAACAACACGCCGCTCGCCAATCTCTTCGTGAGCATGCTGCAGCGTCTCGGCATGGAGACCGACAAGTTTGCCAGCAGCACCGGGGCGTTGCGCGGGCTTGAAGCGTGAGCGGATGAACTTCCGAGACCCAGCGAACGCCGAGTGATGATTTCCGTTTCCAACACCATCCAGCCCCCAACCTCCATGACACCCATCAAACTGCTCCTCGCCTCCGTGCTCTTTGTGCCCCTGTGGTTTCTCACCCCCGCCGCGGACGCGCTCGAGTATCCTTACCCGACCGCCGAGCCGCAAAAGACCGGCTGGCCGCTCACGCCGGAGGAGCGCACTTACGTGTTGAAGGCCGAATACGAACGGCGGCCGGGTCAAGACGCGGGCAAACATCTGCCGCACTTGTGGCCGCAGGTGCCGAGCGCGGGATTCTGGGGCGGGACGAGCTGGCTCGATACGCACGCGAAGCTCGTCGAGTATGCGAAAGCCAATCCCGGCCCGTGCGACGTGCTGCTCGTCGGCGACAGCATCACGCAGCAATGGGGCAGCCCGCTCGACAAGGGCGTGCTCAATGAGTCGTGGCGGAAACACTTCGCCAGCTACCGCACGATCAATCTCGGCATCGGCGGCGACAAGGCGCAGAACGTTCTCTGGCGCCTCGACCACGGCGGCGTGGAAGGGCTCCAGCCCAAGGTCATCGTCGTGATGATCGGCAACAACAACATGTTCTTCACGCCCGAGACCGGCATCGAAGCGGCGGCGAAAGGCGTGCAGATGGTCGTGGCGAACGTGCGCGACAAGTTCCCACAGGCGGCGGTCATCGCGGCGAAGATTCTCCCGTGTCACGCGCCCGGGGAACGCTTCTACGAGGACATCAAGAAAACCAACCTCGCGCTCGAGGCGCTGAGACGCGGCAACGATCCGAAGGTGACGGTGCTCGACCTCTGGAGCGACTTCACCCACGCCGACGGCACGATCAAGAAGGAGCTGTTCACGCCCGACAACATCCACCTCTCGCTCGCGGGTTACGCCGTGTATGCGGAACGGTTGAAGCCGTGGTTCGACAAGTTTCTCGGCGGCCGCGGACTCGGTGGCGACGTGGTGATTCCGAAGTTTGCTCCGCCCAGCGCACCCGCCGCTCCGGCGCAGAAAAGTGCGCCCGCGGCGCCCGCGCCAACGGCGGCGACAACGCCCGTCACGCCGCTCGCTGCCTTCACACCTGCGGCGGAGTTACTGAAACCCACGCCGAGAACACCCGATGGCAAGTCGCTCGTCTATCCCTACGCGCCCTACAATGAAGGGCGGATGGACCCGCAACTCACCGGCTGGCCGCTCACGGACGCCGAGCGCGCGTGGGTGGCCAAAGGCGAATACTTCCGCAAGCCCGGCCACGAGGCGCAGAAGCATCTGCCGGAAATGTGGTTCGTTACACCGACGGCAGCGCGTTGGGGCAATGACGGCGAAGACAACAAATGGATCGCGCATCACGCCGCCTGCATCGAGAAGGTGCGCGCGATGAAGGACGGCATCGACATCGCGCTGCTTGGCGACAGCATCACGCAGGGCTGGGGCGGTGGCTGGGACGGCGCGCCGTTCAATGCCGCGTGGCAGAAACATTTCGGCGACAAGAAAGCGGTGAACCTCGGCATCGGCGGCGACCGCATGGAAAACATTCTCTGGCGGCTCGACCACGGTGCGCTCGATGGCGCGTCGCCCAAAATCATCGTGCTCATGATCGGCGTGAACAACGCGCCGCTGGTCCAGGCCAATGGCGTCCCCGTCGCCGCCGCGGCGCACGGCATCAAGCTCTGCGTGGAGAATCTCCGCCTCCGCTGTCCGCAATCACAGATCGTGCTGGTGAAAATTCTGCCCGCGTTCAATCCCGCCCAAGAAGTCGGCGCGCGGGTGCGCGAGATCAACGCCGCGCTCGACACGCTCAAGCTCGACGCCGACGCGCAGGTTCGCGTCGTCGATCTGGGAAAAGAATTCACGAACCGCGACGGCACGTTGAAAACGGAACTGTATTCCGACGGCCATCTGCACCTCGGGCCGCAGGGCTATGAGGTGTTTGCGAGCAAACTCAGGCCCGTGTTGGCAAAATGAGTTGAAGCCATCAGAAAACGCCCTCGGCAACGGTGGCCCCACCGGATAGGCTGAGGTCGTGAAGCCATTCTGTCTCCTTTGCCTGTTCTGCTTTCTGGTGGCCCAACCCACCGTTGGAACTGCGGAAACCGTCGGCCCTTGGAATCTCACCGAGTTGAAGAAGGCTCCGGCGATGCGCTGGCTGTCGCAGACCGGCGCGGTGCATTCGCTGCTCTACGCAGGGGAGAAGTTCAAGGGCACCAACACCGAGGTGTTCGCCTTCTACGCGTCGCCGATCACGCTCGGTGAGGCGAAACGGGGCGCGAAGTTTCCCGGCGTGGTGTTGATTCACGGCGGCGGCGGGACGGCACGCCGTTCAATGCCGCGTGGCAGAAACATTTCGGGGACAAGAAAACGGTGAACCTCGGCATCGGTGGCGACAAAACGCAAAACGAGCTCTGGCGGCTCGACCACGGCGGAGTCGAGGGACTCCAGCCGAAGGCCATTGTGCTCATGATCGGCAACAACAATATGTTCTTCACGCCTGAGACCGGCATCGAGGCCGGCGAGAGAGTCGCAAGCCAGGCCGCCGCGGCGAGGCTGCTGTAGACGAGACGAATCGGTGTCCTAGACAGAGCTTTTGACTTGGCCGGGAAAAAAACGCCATTCAGAAAGCGCACCGCAGCAGAACAGGACGCAGAATGTTTAAGCAGGCGCTCGGGTGCGCTCGTCCAAGGCCGGTGATTTGCATGCGCCATTTTCCGCTCGCGGCGCTCGGTCTGCTGGCGTGGCTGGGCGCCGCTGTCGGACTGGGTGCCGCCGACCTCCGCACCTTTACCCAAGCGCACTGCATCGAATGCCACGGCGGGGATGCGACCAAAGGCGGGCTGGACTTGACCAAACTGCAACTGGAACCCGGCACCCCGGAAAACTTCGCCCGGTGGGAAAAGGTCTTCGACCGCGTGGCCAAGGGCGAGATGCCGCCGAAAAAGAACGCGCAGCCGGCGGCGGCGGCCCGGGAGGCGTTCGTCAAATCGCTCGGTGGCGAGCTGCACGCCGTGTCCGCCGCGCACCAGCGCGCGGCGGGCCGCGTGGTCGTGCGTCGGATGAACCGCACGGAGTATGAGCACACGCTGCACGACCTGTTCGGCATAACGGTGCCGCTGGCGGACTTGCTGCCGGAGGACAATGCGGCGGCGGGTTTCGACAATGTCAGCAGCGCGCTGGAGACTTCAGCCACGCATCTCGTGCGCTATCAGGAGGCCGCCGACCGCGCGCTGGCTGCCGCTTTGCCCGCGTGGCCGCTCACCAATAGCGTTCGCCGCTGGACTGGCCGGCAGTTTCTGGACAGCCGCCCCAAAACCAACCGCGAGGGCACCGCGCCCTTCGTGCGGTTCGAGGGCGAGACCATCATTCTCTGCGCACGGCTCTACAAACACGGCAGCGTCACTACATCGCCCACCCCTGCGCCGGGTCGTTACCGCATCCGCGCTTCGGTCCGCGCAGTGAACACGGAGGGGAAGGCCATCCCCATGCTCGTCGGCAAAATCAGCTCCGACCGTTTTGCGCACGAGAAGCTCCAGCATGTGCTCGACCACTTCGACGTGCCGGCGGACAAAACGCGCGTCATCGAGGTCGAGGCTGCGCTGCCCGCCGGCGAGCAAGTCTATCTCGAAGGGATGAACCTCACGTTCTTCCAGGACTTGAAGAAGCAGCGCAACGGCGAGCCGGTCGGCGATGATTTCAAAGGCCCCGGCCTCGCGGTGGACTGGATTGAACTCGAAGGCCCGCTGGATGCCGGCCTCGGCTACGCGCGGCTCTTCGGCGACTTGCCGCAAGTCCCGTCGCGTTATCTCGCTGACAGGCTCGCGGGCAAGACAGTGCGCGACGATTGGAAAAAGTGGTCCGTGCCCGGCGAGTTCACCAAGTATCCGCTCTCCCCGGTCTCGACCAACGCGGCGGCTGATGCCGAGCGGCTGCTGCGCGCCTTCCTGCCGCGGGCCTTTCGCCGGCCCGCGAGCGCGGAGACGGCGGCGCATTTCATCCAGTTCACCCAGGCGCAGCTCGCGGCGGGCGAGACCTTCGGCGACGCGCTGCGCGCCGGCTACAAGGCCGCGCTCTGCTCGCCGCACTTCCTGCTGTATGTCGAGAAGCCCGGCCGGCTCGATGACTTCGCTGTGGCCGCGCGGCTGGCGCGGTTGTTTTGGAAATCGCTGCCCGACGACGAACTCACCGCGCTGGCGGCAAAGGGCGAGTTGACCAAGCCCGCCGTGCTCCGCGCGCAGACCGAGCGGCTCCTGCGCGACCCGAGGGCGCGGCGTTTCGCGACCGGCTTCACCGGCCAGTGGCTCGACTTGCGGAAGTTCCACGACATGAAGCCTGGAGCTGGCCCGCGTGAACCTGCCTGCGAAGTCCCGGCGCGGCGGCATCATCACCCACGCCAGCCTCCTCAAGCTCACCACCAATGCCACCTACACTTCGCCCGTGAAGCGCGGCGCGTGGATGCTCGAACGCATCATTGGTCGCCCGCCGCCTCCGCCGCCCGCCGACGTGGCCGCCATCGAGCCGGACATCCGCGGCGCCACGACCCTCCGCGAGCAATTGGACAAGCACAAGAACGTGGCCGTCTGCGCGTCTTGCCATGTCCACATCGACCCGCCGGGTTTTGCGCTGGAGAACTACGATGTGGTCGGTGGCTGGCGCGACCGCTACCGCGTGAAGCAGCCTCCGGCCAAGGGCGGCGACTACGTCGAACTGGCCAATTACCCCGGCAAGAAGGTCTGGCTCGCCCGCCCCGTAGAAGCGGGCGGGGAAACGGCCGATGGCCAGCCCTTTGCGAACCTCGACGATTACAAGCGTCTGCTCCTGCGCGACCCTGACCAGCTCACACGCAACCTTGCGCAGAAGCTCCTCACCTACGCCACCGGCGCAGACCTGCAATTCGCGGACCGCGCGGTCGTGGAGCAAATCGTCGCCGACGTGCGGCAACAGAACCACGGCTTCCGCTCGCTCGTGCATGCCGTGGTGCAGAGTCCGGTGTTTTTGAGCAAGTAACTCGTCCAAACTCCCATGAACGTTCTCAACTCCTGCCGCCTTGACCGCCGCACATTCCTCCGCGCCGGCGGCGTTTCGCTCGCGCTGCCGCTGCTCGACGCGATGATTCCCGCCGCGCTCGGTGCGGAGTCGAAGGCGCAGGCCAAAGCACTTCAGCCGCAGCGCATGGTGCTCATCCACCGTCCGCTCGGCACCTTCCATCCGTTTCTCTTCCCGGAGAAGGCCGGGCCGGACTACGAGGCCACGCGCTTCCTGAAGATTCTCGAACCGCACCGCGGCCATTTCACAGTCATCTCCGGCATGGGCCATGTCGGCTATCCGAACTCGCACCACACCGAGTCCGCCATCTTCACCGGCGTCGCGCCCGAAGGCATCAAGCGCGCGGATGACATCCACAACTCCATCTCGCTCGACCAGTTCGTCGCCCGGCGCATCGGCGCGCAGACCCGCGTGCCGCATCTGGTGCTCAACACGGCCAACTGCGCCTCGCTCTCTTGGAACGAAAAGGGCGTGCCTACGCCCTTCGAGCGGAGCCGCGCGCAGGTCTTTCGCCGGTTGTTTCTGGATGGCACGCCGGAGGAAATCGCCCGCGAAGTGAAGCGCCTCGAAAACGGCCAGAGCATTCTCGATGGCGTGCGCGGGCAGTTGAAATCCTTGAGCCGCGAGCTGGGTGAGCCGGACCGTGAGCGGCTGGACTTGCTCGCGAATTCCATCCGCGAAGCCGAGGGATTTCTCCAACAGGACCAGGCCTGGGCCGCGAAGCCGAAGCCCAAGGTCGCCGCGACCGCGAAGGAATTTGAGCAGGCCGAGCACTGGGTCGCCGGCCAGCAGCAGTGGTTCACGCTCGTGCACCTCGCGTTGCAGACCGACTCGACGCGCCTCGTCGTGCTGGGCCTCGGCGAGCACAACCAGAACGGCCAGCCCGACCTCGCCATCGGCCACCACGACGCCTCGCACCACGGCAAGGACCCCGCGAAAATCGAGCAGCTCGCCCGCTACGAGGAGAAGGAATACCGCAACTTCGGCGGCTTCCTCGACAAGCTCGTGGCGGCGGACGAGAACGGCCGCACGCTGCTCGACCGCACAGAAATTCTCTTCGTCAGCAACCTCGGTGACGCCTCCGCGCACAGCTCGGACAACCTGCCGGTCATCTTCGCCGGCGGCGGCTACCGGCACCCCGGCCACCTCGCGTTCAACCGAAAGGCGAACACCCCGATGTCGAATCTCTTCGTGCGGATGCTCCAGCACGCGGGCATCGAGACGGACAAGTTCGGCAGCAGCACGGGGGCGTTGTCAGAATTGAAATCCGCCGCATGAAACGCTCCCTGCCCGCACTCGGCCTGATACTGGGCCTGCTCATCTCCGCTACCCAGCCTAGTCCGGCTGCCGCGCCCGAGCTGAAACAGTTTCTCGCCCGGCACTGCGCCGAGTGCCACGACGCAGACGTTCAGAAAGGCGGCTTGCGCGTGGACACACTGGCGTTGCCGCCGACGGGGGCGGATAGCCTGAACTTGCTCGTGCGCCTGCACGACCGCGTGCAGGCCGGGGAGATGCCGCCGAAGAAGACGGCGCAGCCTACCTCGACGGAACGGCAGGCGTTTCTCCGCGCGCTGGGCGAGGAAGTGAAGGCGGCGGAAAGCGCCGCGTCCGTCGGCGGGCGCACGCTGGTGCGGCGCATGAACCGGGTGGAATACGAGCACGCGCTGCGGGATTTGCTCGCGCTGCCGTTGCTGCGCGTGAAGGAGCTGCTGCCCGAGGATGGCCAGCAGTTTGGCTTCGACAAGGTGGCGGGCGCGCTGGACATCTCGCACATCCAGATGACGAAGTATTTGCAGGCGGCGGATGCCGCGCTGCGGCAGGCCGTGGTGAAGGCGGCAGCCCGGCCCGAGACGAAGCTGTGGCGCGAGCCGGCGGCACGGCAATATTCCGCCCACGGGGCCGTGCTGCAAAAGTGCGGCGTGCCCATGAACAACCGCATTGTGGCCGAGGGCTTGACCAGCCACATCGCGGGCAACCCGGTCGCGGACATCGGGAACTCCTATCGTGCGCCGTCGTTCAAGGGTGAGGCGGAGTCGTTCGCCGTGCTCACGGGCGTCATTGGCGCGCACCAGCCGGAGGGCATCCAGATTGACCGCTTCAATCCGCCGGTGCCGGGCTGGTATCGCGTGCGGTTTTCGCTGTGGGGATTGCGCTGGGAGCGCACGAAGGCGGTCGCGGCCAAGCGCGGCATGGTGCGCAGCTACGTCTCGCTCGGGCTGCCTTACTTCAAGGACGCACAAGGCCGCTGGCAGGCCACGCCGCTGCCGCCGGAGCAACTCGCGGAAAAGCGGGGCATCCGCGAGTGGCAGGAGAACGTGGAGTTCTACGGCGACGGCGAGGCCACGCATGTCGTGCGCGCTTCGTTGAAAGGCGAGCCGCTCGGTTACTTCGATGCGCCGTCTCTCCGGCCCACGACGCATGAGTTCAAGGTGTGGCTCAATCCCGGCGAACGCGTGTCGTTTCACGCGATGACGCTGCCGGCCACGGCTGCGCCGGGCGGCGGCACGAGCCAGGGCATTCTGGATTACGAGGGTCCGGGCGTGGCTTACGACTGGTTCGAGGTCGAGGGGCCGCTCGTCGAGCAGTGGCCGCCGGAGAGTCAGCGGCGGTTGTTTGGCGAAATCCCGGTGAATGCTTATCCGCGTCCGCCGCTCGCGGGCGTGCCGACGGTAGCCGCCGGGGCGACGGAGAAGTTACCGCTCGGCGGATTCAATGGCGCGGGCCAGGCGCTCGATGCGGAGCGGCTGCTGAATCTCTCCGGCACCACCACGACGCGCTTCAACTGTGCGGTGCCGGGTGATTACGAGGTGGCCGTGACGGCGTTCGAGACGCACGCAGGCAACGAGTCGGCCAAGATGCGCGTGCTCGTGGATGGCACGGAGCTGCCGCATGCACGGTTCGAGGTGAACGCGCTGCGCGGCGCACCGAAGACATGGCGGGCGAAGTTCCGCGTGGCCAGCGCCGGACCGGTCGAGCTGGGCGTCGAGTTCTTGAACGACTTCTTCGACGAGGCAAATCCTGACCCGCATCTCCGCGACCGGAACCTCTTTCTCACCGGGGTCGAAATCATCGCGCCCAAGGCTGCGGTGGCGGCGACCACGGGAGCCACGCCGGACTTCCGCAGCCTGCTGCTGGACTTCGCGAGCCGGGCGTTTCGCCGGCCGGCGACGACGGAGGACATCGCGCCGTTCGGCGCGATTGTCGAAGGCCAGCTCGCGCGCGGCGTGAGCTTCGAGCAGGCGATGCTCGCGGGCTACAAGGCCATTCTGTGCGCGCCAGATTTCCTGCTCATCGGTCTGGAATCCGGCGTGCCGCAGCCGACGAAAGGTGCTCCGGCCAAACTCGGCGACCACGCGCTCGCCTCGCGCCTGTCGTTCTTTCTGTGGAACTCCGGACCAGACGCAACGCTGCTGGACCTCGCTGCGAAACGCACTTTGGCCCAGCCCGCTACGCTGCGCGCGCAAGTCGAGCGGATGCTGGCAGACCCGCGTTCCGAGCGTTTCATCGGGCACTTCCTCGACGAATGGTTGGAGTTGAAGAAGATCGATTTCACGACGCCCGACCCGAACTTGTATCCCGAGTTCGACCCGTGGCTGCACGACTCGATGCTCGCCGAGTCGCGTGCTTGGCTGCGGCGGATGCTCGCGCAGGATCTCAGCGTGAATCACGTCATCGCTGCCGATACCGTGCTGGTCAACCAGCGTCTCGCTGAGTTGTATGGCTTGCGCGGCGTCACCGGCGCAGAGTTGCGCGAAATGAAGCTGCCTGCCGGCTCGCCGCGCGGCGGCTTTCTAACGCAGGCAGCGGTGCTGAAGGTGACGGCCAACGGCACTGCCACCTCGCCCGTGCTGCGCGGCGTGTGGGTGATGGAACGCATCCTCGGCATTCCGCGCCAACCGCCGCCGCCGAACGTCCCCGCCGTCGAGCCGGACGCGACCGGGGCGGTGACCATCCGCCAGATGATTGAGAAACACCGCGCCGACGCGGCGTGCGCGTCGTGTCACGCGAAGATGGACCCGCCCGGTCTGGCGCTGGAAAAATTCGATGCCATCGGCGGCTGGCGAGACCGCTACCGGCTCGCGGGCCAGCCGAAGAAGATTCGCAAGGGGAAGGAAGTCGTGGAGGAGCCGTTCGTCGAGATCGTCAGCGGCGCGGCGCATCGGAACCGCATCAAGCTCCGGCTCGGCTCCGAAGTGGACTCCACCGGCGAACTCGCCGACGGTCGCAAATTCACCGACGTAAACAGCCTGCGCGCCCTGCTGCTCGCGGATCCCGACGCCCTTGCCCACAACCTCGCCCGCCAACTGATGATCTACGCCACCGGTGCCGGCATCCGTTTTTCCGACCGCGCAGCCATCGACGGCATCGTCGCCAAGACCAAGGCGACAAACCACGGCCTTCGGTCCATCGTGCAGGAAGTCGTCGCCAGCGACCTGTTTCAAGCCAAGTAAACCAACCCGCCCATGACTCACATCGCCGCGCCCCCGCTCTCCCGCCGTCACTTCCTCCGCGCCTCCGGTGCCGCGCTCGCGCTGCCATTCCTCGACGCGATGCGTCCCGCGTTCGCCAAATCCGCCGAGGCCCCGCGCCGCTTGCTCGCGGTCTGCACAAACCTCGGCGTGCTGGAGCGGCACTTTTTCCCCACCGAGACCGGACGCGGTTTTGCGCTCACGCCGTATCTCGAACCGCTCAAAGATTTCCGCGACCAGTTCACCGTGTTCTCGGGCACCTCGCATCCCGATGTCACCGGCGGGCACTCCGCCGAGGTCACGTTCCTCACCGCCGCGCCGCATCCGGGCACCGCCTCCTTCCGCAACAGCATCTCGCTCGATCAATTCGCCGCCGAGCGCATCGGGCATCTCACGCGCGTTTCCGCGCTGCCGCTCGTCGTGTCCAAGTCGGGCAACCAGTCGCTCTCCTTCACCGGCAGCGGCGTGATGCTGCCGGCGGAGCGCAGCCCGGCGCAGGTGTTCAAGGCGCTCTTCGTCGCCGACGATGCGGCGGCGGTCGCGCGTCAGGTCGAGGACCTCCGCACCGGCCGCAGCATTCTGGACACGGTGGCCAGCCGCGCCGCCGCGTTGCAAAAGCAGCTCGGTGCCGCCGACCGCGAACGGCTCGACCAATACTTCACCTCCGTCCGCGAAGTGGAGCGCCGCCTCCTCATCGCCGAGGAATGGGAGCGCAAGCCCAAGCCCAAGGTGGATGTCCCCGCGCCCAAGGACGGCGAATACCTGCTCGAAAAACTCGGCGCGATGTATGACCTCGCGCACCTCGCATTCGCGACTGACAGCACGCGGCTGATCACCCTGTTCATCAAGCTCGACGGCTTCAGCGAGCACATCCCCGGCGTGAGCAGCGAGAGTCACAACCTCTCCCACCACGTCGGCCGCGAGGACAAGCTGCGCGAATTGAAGAATCTGGAACTCGCCGAGTTCCAGCAGCTCAAAGCCCTGCTCACCAAGCTGCAATCCAGCAAGGAAGGCGACTCCACTCTGCTCGACCGCACACAGGTTCTCTACGGCAGCAACCTCGGCAACGGCAACAACCACGACACCAAGAACCTCCCTGTGCTCCTTGCCGGCGGTGGCTTCAAACACGGCCAGCACCTCGCCTTCGACAGGACGAATAATTACCCGCTGCCGAATCTCTTCGTCTCCATGCTCCAACGTCTCGGCATCGAGGCGGACAAGTTCGCCTCCTCCAAAGGCACGCTGAAGGGGCTGGAGATGGCGGGGTAGCTCATTGCCGCCCACAGCCATGAAGTCATTTTCCGGGTTGATCGCAATTCTTGGCATGCTCCTGCCGCACGCCTCGCTGCGATCCGCTGAAACGCCACCCGTCCAGGCAACGAGCCGCGTCACCGTGCCGCGAGAGGCTTTCGAAGCACGCACTAAGCCGAAGAAGTCGGCTGAATCCGACGCTCGCCCCCTGCGCATCATGCCCCTCGGCGACAGCATCACCCGCGGCTCCTACCTCGCGCAGAAAGACGGCAAAGCCACGGGCCTCCCGCATCCGTTGAGCGGTGGCTGGCGCAAAACACTCCAAGACAAACTCCGCGCCGCCGGCATCGCGTTCGATTTCGTCGGTGAACTCAGCTACGCCGCCTTTGGTCGCGATGGCGTGGTCGATCCGCTGTTTGATCCCGATCATCACGGCCTCGCCGGCTTCAGCAACACGGGCATCCTCAAAGGTGGCGTGGTGCCAACACCCACCGATGTGCTCGCGTCGCTCGGCGTCAAAGAAATCAAGGTCGCCGGCATCGTGGACATGCTGAAAAAGCACCAACCCGACGCGATCCTGCTCATGTCGGGCGCGAACGGCTTTGGTGCTCCTGCGCGCGATCAACTCATCCGCACCATCGGCGAAACGAGCCCCGCTCATCTTTTCGTCGCCACCATCCTCCCGCAGAAAGCGCCTCGCCCCGGCTGGGAAAAAGTGGACGCCTACAACGCATCGCTCCCCGCCATCGTCGCCGCACAGAAGGCAGCGGGAAAGCGTATCACCCTCGTGGACATGCACGCCGCCATCACGACGGATGATCTGCTCCCTGACGGCGTCCATCCCAACCAAGCGGGAATGGACAAAATGGCCGCCGCCTGGTTTGCAGCCCTTCAGACTTTTCGCTGACCGCTTCCTGATGGCGGGGCCGTGCCTCACACCATGAATTTCTCCTCCGTCCCCATCGAATCCGCGATCAGCACGGGAGCACCAATCCCTTCAACGCCGACGATGGCACAAACAAGCTGAGTTCGTGCATGTGAATTGATTGATGAAAGCGACATCCAAACGCTTCAGATTGGCTCGCGTTCTGTTGCAGACAAATGAAACGATGACCGACAATCAAATGAAGTTTTCAAACCGATTCATTTACGTGCTGATAACCGCCAGCTTTGCCCTGGTTGGAGCCGTCCGCGGTGCAGAACCGTTCGAAGCCTTCCTGGAGAAGCATTGCCTCCGCTGCCACGGGCCGGAAAAGCAAAAGGGGGAGGTGCGGATCGACCGGCTCTCGCGTGACTTCAAACTGGGCACGGACAGTCATCGCTGGGCCGAGGCCATGGAGAAGGTCAATAGCGGCGAGATGCCTCCGAAGAAAGAAGCGAAGCCGACGCAGGCGGAGATCGCGGCATTTGTGACGACTCTCGATACTCGGCTCAAAGAAGGACGTGCGACGCGGATGTCGACGCGGCCGGCGGTGGCTCTTTATCGCCTTAGCCGGAAAGAGTATCAGAACACGATTTATGATCTCCTCGGCGTGCGCTACGATCCCGCCAAGCCGGGGGAACTGAACGAGGACACGCGATGGCACGGCTTTGAGCGCATCGGGTCAGAGCTCACGCTCTCGCCATCACATGTGGATCGGTATTACCGCGCGGCGGAACTCGTGCTGGACCGCGCCTTCCCGGCGGCTGCCTCGGGCGAGGCGCGCAAGATCCGCAAGACCGCTGCCGAACTGCGTTACAGCGGCGGGAAGAACCAGCAGGTCGCGCTGGACCGGTTCGGCATCAAGCGACCGCTGCGTTACCTGCTCTTTCCTGGCAATGTTCAAAATGCGCTTTCACCAAACTGGTTCGGGAGAACGGGGCCAGAGCACAGCGGGCTCTACAAAGTTCGCATCCAAGCCAGCGGCATCCGTCCGATCGGCGGCCAGACGGCGCATCTGAGCATCGGCAAGCGGACCGGTGAGGAGACGGTGGATGGCCTGATCGAGTTTGACCTCACGGCGCCGGAAGACCGTCCGCAGGTTTATGAGTTCGAGGTGTTTCTCGAGATGCCATTGTCTTTGGACTTCTGCGTGGTGGCCACGGATGTGGTCGATCGCAGAGCTGGCGCAGCCTTCCGCAATGCGCTCACCAGCGGCAGCTATCTTTTCACGCACAGCAGCGAGACTGCGCTTTTGAACCCGAACGCTCCGCAGATGTTCGATGACAAAGGGAACGGCCTCTTCTCGACCGTGCTCCTCGATTGGATCGAATGGGAGGGCCCGCTGGTGTCGGAAGCGGAGAAGTCTCGGCGCAAGGGCGTGCTGCCGCCGGATGACGCGACGCCCGAAGTGGTTGCGGAGCACCTGCAACGCTTTGCCGAGCGCGCCTGGCGTCGGCCGGTGAAGGCCGGTGAGTTGGACCAGTATCTGCAATCCTACCGCACCGAGCGTGAGGCGGGCGAGAAGATGGCCGATGCCTATCGAGTAGCATTGGTGGGCGTGCTGACCTCCAGGAATTTCATCTACCTCGTCGAGGGTGACACGGTGGCTCGCGAGCGACTCACGGACGCGGAACTTGCTTCGCGGCTCTCGTATTTCCTCTGGAGTTCGATGCCCGACGACTCGCTGATCGCCGCAGCCAAAGGCGGCGCGCTGAACGGCGACCGCCTCGCGAAAGAGGTGGACCGGATGCTGACGGACCGCAAGGCCGGCCGGTTCATTGATGACTTCGCACGGCAGTGGCTGCAATTGCATCGTCTCGGCATGTTCGTGCCGGACAAGAAGCTCTACCCCACTTACGACGCATGGCTCGAGACCAGCATGCGTGCCGAGCCGGTGGAGTTCTTCCGCGAACTGTTCGGCAAGAATCTGCCCATCGATGGCTTCGTTGAGTCCGACTGGACGATGGCCAATGCCCGGCTTTGCGATTTCTACGGGCTGCCCGGACCGAAGGCGGGTGGCTTCGAGCGTGTCTCGCTCAAGCCCGAGGATCATCGCGGCGGTCTGCTCACGATGGGCGCAGTTCTGGGCCTTACTTCTGACGGCACGCGGCATCGTCCGGTGCATCGCGGCGTCTGGCTCAGTGAAGTGATGTTCGGCAAGACGCCGCCACCACCGCCCGCCAACGTGCCGGCCATCGAACCCCCGGCGCCGCAAAGCCCGAAAGCAACGCTGCGCCAAAAGATCGAAGCCCACCGCAACGACGCCAACTGCGCGGCCTGCCACGCGCGCATTGATCCGCTGGGCATCGCCTGGGACAACTACGACGCCATCGGCCAGTGGCGCACCCACGAGAAAGTTGCGGCGGGTGTTGGCAAGGATCCCGTGATCGATCCCGCCGGTGCGATGCCCGATGGACGCGCTTTCAAGGATGCCACCGAGTTCAAGCAACGACTACTCGAAGACCGCGACAAGGTCGCGCGCGCCTTCATTGAGCATCTTTGCACCTATGGTTTGCGGCGCGTGCTCTCGTTTGACGACCAGGACGACCTCAACGCCATCCAAGCCGAAGCCAAGAAAAACCAATACCGGATCAAAGACATCATTCGCGCCGTCGCCCTGTCCGACCTGATGAAAAAGCGATAAGTTACCAGCGAACCTGCAACCGACACCGAAGCAACGAATCCACAAAAATCTATGAGCAACTACCTCTCCCACTCCTGGCTGATCGACCGCCGCCACGCCCTGCGCGCCATGGGCAGCCTCGTCGCGTTGCCGATGCTCGAATGCATGGTCCCGCTCCGCGCAGCCGAAAAAACCACCACCTCACCGAGGCGCAGCGCCTTCATCTATCTCGCCAACGGCGTTCATTCGTTGAACTACCAGATCACGAAAGCGGGCAAGGACTACGAGTTCTCCCGCTCGCTGAAGCCGCTGGAGAAGCACCGCGATGTCATCACGCCCATCAGCGGCCTGCATCACCCGGGCGCACTCAGCCATCACCACAACTGCATCTCGGTCTGGCTCACCGGCGGCAAGCTTGGGCCTTCGGACAAGAACACCATCTCGGTGGATCAGAAGATGGCCGAGCTCACCGCGCAGCACACGCGTTACCCTTCGATGGAAGTGGCGCTCACCGGCGACTCCCTCGCGTGGACGGCGGATGGCGTGCGACTGCCCTCGCTGCGGCGTTGTAGTGAGATCTTCGCTTCGCTCTTTGAAGAACCCAAAGGCGGCAAGATGGCCCAGCGTCGGGCCTTGCGCCGCAAAGGCAGCGTGCTGGACGCCAACCTCGCGGAAGTCCGGCGACTTGAGAAAAACATGGGCGCGGCAGACAAAGGCCGCCTCAATCAATACCTCACCTCCGTGCGTGAAGCGGAAATCCGCACGCGGCGTGCCGATGCGTGGCTCGACACGCCGCTGCCCGCCATCGCCGAGGCCGACCGCAAACGCACCAACCGCGACATCGCGCAAACGCTGGCAGGCGATTATTTCCGCACCGTGTATGACCTCATGGTGCTGGCCTTCCAGACTGATGTGACCCGCGTGGCCACCTTCAGCCTGGGCGGCGAGGGCGATGCTTTCGCCATTCCTGAGATTGGCATCACCGAGTCGCGCCACCAGCTCAGCCACCACGGCGGCGACGCTGGCTACATGGAGAAGCTCACCAACTACGACACCTTCGCCATCGAGCAATATAGCTACTTCCTCACTCGCCTCTCGGAGACCAAGGACCTCAACGGCAAGCCGCTCCTGAATTCCACCATGGCGCTCTTCGGCAGCGGCATGTGCTACGGCCACAGCCACGGCAACGCCAACCTCCCGCTCGTGCTGGCCGGTGGCTCGGACCTCGGCCTTAAGCACGGAAGCCATCTCGACTTCAACAAGGACGCCAAAGGCTTCGGAGGCTACTCGCTCGGCCCGGACGGAGCGCTCACCACCGCGCACTACCAAGTCTGCAGCCGCCCTGTGAACTCGGACGCCCACATGAGCAATCTCCTGCTCCTCATGGCCCAACGCATGGGCGTGGAGACCGACCAGTTCGGCGACAGCAACAAGGTGATCGCGCTGTGACACGCTTGTTCCTGGTTCTTGGTGCTTGGTGCTTGGTTCCGCGAACTTCGTTACCGGTGACCCGGTTACGGTGGTTGGTTCGTTTCTGGTTGTTGGCGCTGGGTTGTTCGTTGGTCATTCATGCGCAGGCTGCCGGTCAAGAACGACGAGCCAAGAACCAGCAACCCGACTACGAAATCTTCCGGCCCGAAGCCGGCAAGTTCCCCCCTCTGGAAAAGGCCCACACCTACCGTGGCGAACTCGTCTTCGTCGATCATGCGAACCGCCGGGGCAGCCTCCGCGTGGCGGGGTCGGGCAAGTTTTACCGCAATGACCCGCACCCCTTCGCCCTGCTGCCGTATGGGATCGTGCGTTATCAGGGTGCACCGGCGGATCTGCGCGACATCCCGCTCGGCACCGTGCTGCACGTCTGCGCCTTTCTCCCGCCGGACCCGAAGACCTCGGTCGTGCCGGTTTTGCCGATGGACAGCAAGACGAAGGACGCCGGTCATTATCGCGGCATTGGCATCTTCCCCGCCGAGAACCACGCTCTCCTCCTCGAAGACGAGCCCAGCCACTG
>RFVF01000048.1 GCA_009922615.1 Pseudomonadota bacterium | reverse complement strand
GTGAAGTCCGCGTGATCGGACCTGACGGTGCCCAGATTGGCGTCATCACTTTGCCCGAGGCGCTCACCCTTGCCCGGCAGCACGCCGTGGACTTGGTCGAGATCGCGCCCAACGCCGTCCCGCCCGTCTGCCGTCTCGTGGACTTCGGCAAGTTCCGCTACGAGCAGTCCAAGAAGGAAAAGGACTCGAAGAAGCACCAGCACGCCAACAAGGTAAAGGAAGTGCAACTCTCGCCAAACATTGACCCGCACGACTTCGGGGTGAAGCTCGCGCACGCGATTGACTTCATGTGCGAGGATATGAAGGTCAAGGTGCAGCTCCGCTTCCGAGGCCGCGAAATGGCCCACAAGGAAATCGGCGAACAAGTCGTCGCGCGCTTCCTCAAAGAGGCAGCTCCGTGGGGGCACCCTGACTTCTCACCGAAATTGATGGGCAAAACCATCAACGTGATGATCAGCCCGCACCCGCGTAACAAGCGCGCGAAGCATCCGACCAAGAACGACCAGGGCGAGGTCGAGGGATTTGCGCACGAACCGCTCGCCAAGCCCATCATCAGCGATGTGCCCGCGACGCCCGTTGCCGAGCCTGCCCGCGACGATTCGCGCCCCGCGCCGGCCAAGCACGTCAAACCGCCGGTGAATGGTTTCACCAACAATCCCTTCGTGGGTTTGGACGTGAGCGATCCGGCGTAACTGGTTTCGAGAATTCTTGTCCTGGAGCGAGGTTGATGCGGCGGAGCGGTTCTCCAGCGTCCAGTCTTTGGCTCGCGAGAATCCCTCGACACACCGGCGTGAGATTTGACGCCTTCATCTGTTTCATTACAGTCTCGCAGCATCGATGAAGAAAAACACAAGCATCAATTCCAAGGACCGCTTCGTCATCATCATGGCCGGCGGGCGCGGCGAGCGCTTCTGGCCCGTCAGCCGCGAGCAAACTCCCAAGCAACTCATCAAGCTGCTGGGCGACAGCTCGTTCCTTCAGCAGGCCGTTGCCCGCGTCGCTCCGTTGGTGCCGATGGAAAATATCTTCGTCATCACCAACGCCGTGCAGGCTCCCGAGGTGCGCAAGCAACTACCCAAGCTGCCGAAGGAAAACGTCGTCGCCGAGCCCATTGGACGCGACACCTGCGCCGCCGTCACGCTCGGTGCGGCCATTGTCGGTGCGCGTTCCACCACGGGCGTTATGGCGGTGTTGCCAGCGGACCACGTCATCCCGGAGGAGAAGAAGTTTCAGCAGGTGCTTGCCGACTGCTTTGATCTCGCTGCCCGCGGACAGGCCATCGTGACCATCGGCATCAAGCCCACCGAGCCGGCTACCGGCTACGGCTACATCCACACGGGCAACGCCTTGCCACCGCCGGCCAGCGTGAAGCCATACAAGACCACCTTCTTCAAGGCCGAGCGCTTCGTCGAGAAGCCCGACTACGACACTGCGCTCACCTACGTGAACAGCGGCCAGTATCGCTGGAACGCCGGCATGTTCATCTGGAGTTTTGTCACTGTGACGAACAGCTTGCAGGCGCACCAGCCAGAGATGTTCGCCGCCTGCCAGCGCTGGTTCGAGGCCGCGAAGTCGCCGGGCAAACTCACCAAGGTGCTCGCGAAGGAATACCCCGAGATCAAGAAAGTCTCCATCGACTACGCGCTGATGGAGAAGGCGCAGAATGTCGTCGTCGCCGACGGCTCATTCGCTTGGGATGACCTCGGTTCCTGGAACGCGCTCGCCCACCACGTGAAGGCTGATGCTGAGGGCAACTGTGCCATCGGCGATTTCATTCACGTGGACGCTGCGCGCAACATAGTTTATGACGCGCGGAGCAAGGCTTTGCGCACGCCCATCTGCCTCGTCGGTTTGCGCGATAGCATCGTCGTTCAGACGGATGATGCCACGCTCGTCGCGCACAAAAGCCAGTCGCAAAAGATCAAGGAGCTGGTGAAAAAACTGGCGGAGGATGCGCGGTTGAAGAAGCTAGTGTAGGCGGCGATGCGGATCCCGTGGTGGAGTAATGGCCGGTTTCACTCCGACGATGCTCATCCATTTCCGCAGGACGCCGGGGAACAGCGGGTTTTTCCCAGCGCAGAAAAAACTCACCGGCCTGCCACCACGGACTCGATCTTCCGGCGCAGGTCCGCGTTTACCTCTTCGGGCGAGCGGTCGGCCTCCACGATGTCGAAGCCATAGGTGGCTTGCAGCCGTGTGAATTGCCGGGCCATGAGCGCCTGGTATTTCAGGAAGCTATCGAACATGTCGCGCGAGAGACCGAGGTCCATGCCGCTTTCCCAGTAGTCGAGCGCCTTGTTCTTGGCGAAGTTCCGCTGCACGAGTTGTTCGGGCGAGATGTTCAAGTAGAAGACGGCGTCGGGCACGAGAGCAATGCCATAGAGGTTTTTCAACCACGCTTCATCCATGCCGCGCACGAGGTCGCGGGCCATGAGGGTGTAGATGTAACGGTCGGCCAGCACCATGAAACCGGCCTTGAGCGCGGGCAGCATGATGTTCTCGACCTGGTCGGCGAAGTCGGTGGCGTAGAAGAGGCTCAGGGTGGTGCGGCTGAGAATGTTCCCTTGTTGCGCCTTGTCGAGTTCCTCGCTGACGAGGGAGGAGCGCTTCAAGCCGACTTGCACAGTGGCGTGTCCGCTGCCTTCGAGCCACTGGACGAGTTGAGCAATTTGCGTCGAGCGGCCGGAGCCGTCCGCGCCTTCGACGACGATGAGTTTGCCCTTAAGTTTCTCCTCCTCCACGCCGGGGATGCCTTCCCCGTAGAAGCGCTTGGGGGTGAGCTTGGGGATGGTGACCTCCGGCGTGCGGGGCGCGGGGGCGAGGCGTTTGGCTTTGCGCGGCTTGGGCATGGTCACGGTTTCTGGAGGGCGAACGATGGCAGGTCGAGCCGGTCGGCGACGAGCTTGCGCACGATAGCCTGCTGGATTTCGACCGTCTCGTTGGCGTCGATGACGTTGAAGGAAAACTCGCGGCTCATGGCGAGGTATTGTTCGAGCATGCGGCCTTGGAAGATGCGGAAGCTCTCGTAGATATCGGTGGAGAAACCCATGTCCATGCCCGCCTCGAAATGCTTCAACTCCGGCCGGCCGTCGAGGATGCGGCTCAAGGATACTTCCAAATCCGCGCGGAAGAAGAAGGTCATGTCGGGCAGCGCGGCGAAGCTGTAGAGGCCGCGCACCCAGTCAGGCGGACAGGTGCGCACGACGTCGCGCGCGAAGGCCGTGAAGATGTAGCGATCGCACAGCACGAGGTAGCCGGCGCGCAGCAGCGGCACGAGCTGGCGTTCGTAGCGGTCGGCGAAGTCCGTGGCGTGGATGAGGCTGAACGTGGTGGGCGTCAGCAGGGTCATCTTCTTCCCCTTGCTCGTGGCGGCCTTGACCAGTTCGGAAGAATTCCACTCGCTGAAGAAGACCTTCAGCCCGCGCAGTTCCAGCCAGCGTTTGAGCAGGTAGATTTGCGTGGACTTGCCGGAGCCATCCAAGCCTTCGACCGCGACGAGGCGGCCGGGGAAACCGAGTTCAGCAAAGGTTTTCATCAAGTTCGGACAGGAGAGAGTTGCGAGGGCGGGGCTTGAACACAACGCATTTTCTCGCCGCTCACCGCAAGCCCAGCACGGCCGCCATCAGTGCCAGTGTGGTAATGGTCGCCAGCGCCACGGCGTGGCGGACGCCGGGGATGTTGATGATGATAATGACCGCGAGGAAACCGTATTGGCAGAGCTTCCAATAGGTTTCGTGACTCATGCCGATGAGGTTCTTGAGCACGTGCGAACCGTCCAACGGCGGCACGGGCAGCAGGTTGAAGAAGCAGAGGAAGAGGCTGGTCAACGCCATGCGGATCCCGATTTCCTTGAGGAAGGCGATTTCCGTGGCCACGCCCACTTTGGCCAGCGCCAGCAGGGCAAAGGCGAGCAGGACGTTGACGGCGGGGCCGGCGAGCGCGACGAGCGAATCGTCCAGCCGAGGGCGCCGCAGGTTGGAGATGTTCACGGGCACCGGCCGGCCCCAGCCAATGATGAAACCGGCCAGGGCCGAATCTGCGGCCATCAACATGATTCCCATCAATGGTAGCACGACCGTGCCGATCAGCTCCATATGCGCGAGGGGATTGAGTGTTACGCGGCCTTGCTGATAAGCCGTGTCATCGCCGCATTTCCACGCCACCCACGCGTGCGCCCACTCGTGAAAAGTGAGCAGCGGGATGAAAAACAAATACGTCAGCAGTCCGTCAAAAAGTGCCGATTGACTCATCGCGGGCGGACGCTAACGGAAGTTGGCGCAAAGCCAAGCGCAAGTCGGCGCGGGATTGTGCAGGGCGTTTTCATTTCCGCAATCAAGTGAACCGTTCACGCCTCCGGCAACGTGAAATAAAAAATCGCGCCCTTGCCCGGCTCGCTCTCCACCCACACTTCGCCGCCGTGCGACTGCACGATGTGCTTCACGATGGCCAGCCCTAGCCCAGTGCCGCCAGCGTCGCGGGAACGGGCCTTATCCACGCGGTAGAATCGCTCGAAGACACGGGGCTGCGCCTCCGACGGGATGCCCGGGCCATCGTTGCGCACCCAGACCTCGATCTGCTTGTTGTCTGTCTTGCGGGCTCCGAGGACGACGTTGCCGTCCGCTTGGCCATACTTGATGGCGTTGTCCACGAGGTTGAAGAGCACTTGCTGAAGGCGGTCGGCGTCGGCATTGGCGGCAAGCGCGGTGGGAACTTCGTTGACCAGGTGCGTGGGCTTGGCGGCGGCTTTGGATTCGAGGTCGCTGATGACGCGCTCGACAACGGCGCGCGGGTCGGTGCGTTGGAGGTTCATCACAACCTGCCCGGACTCCAGGCGCGAGATCGTGAGCAAGTCCTCGATGAGATAGGTGAGCCGGTCGGCGTGCTTCTCAATGGTTTGAAGAAATTTAAACGCGACCTCGGGCTTGTCCTTCGCACCGTCGATGAGCGTCTCGACGTAGCCCTTGATCATTGAGAGCGGTGTGCGCAACTCGTGGCTGACGTTGGCGACGAACTCTCGGCGCGTGTTCTCCAACTGCTTGAGCCGCGTGAGGTCGTGACAGACCAGAATCAACCCTTGCTGCCGGCCGTCCTGACCGAGCACGATGGCGGAGTTGACCTGCAGGCTGCGGCCGCAGTCGAGGCCGGGGAGCTCCAGCTCGAAGTCATCCACCTGTCCCTTGATCAGCGTGCGGTTGACGAGTTCCTGCACCTGATGTAGCCGAAGCGCTTCCATCACCGTGCGCCCGCGGAGGTCGCCCGTGGTGCCGAAGAGGCGCTCCAACGCTTGGTTTACCAGGCGCACGCGCCCGTCGGCGTCGAGCACCAGCACGCCTTCGCTCATGCTGTTGAAGAGCGCCTGTTGCTGCGCCAGCTCGCGTGCTTGCGTCTGCTCGTGTTGTTGGCGAAGGGCTTCAAACTCCTGCTGCTGCTTCGCGCGCTCGGCCTCCGCCTCAGCGCGGTATCGCCGCAAAGCAACGAAGCAAACGCCCGCTACGAGCAGGGCCAAGATGGTGAGCGCGGGCCACATCGGGCGCAGCATGGCGAGAGCGGAACAGAGGGAAAAGTAATTAGTGCACGGTGATTGGTGTTTAATCCCGGTTCAGGACTTATCACTAATAACCAATCACTTCCTCCCCTCACGCCGACACGAATCGGTAGCCGACTCCGCGCACCGTATCGAGGTGCCGCGCCGCCTTGCCGAGCTTCTCGCGGAGCCGTCGCATGTGCGTGTCCACGGTTCGCGTGTCGATGACATTGTCGTATTCCCACACGTCCTTGAGTAACTGGTCGCGTGACTGCACGCGGCCCCGCCGCTGCGCGAGGATGGTGAGCAGCTTGAACTCCGTGGCCGTCAGCTCCACGCGTTTGCCGTGGATCGTGAGGCTGTGCGCGGGCACATCGAGGATCAGTTCGCCGAACTGCATGCGCTCGGCCTTGGCCTCCGTCGTCTCGCGGCGGCGCAGCAGGCCCTTGATGCGCAAGACCAGTTCGCGCGGGCTGAAAGGCTTGGTCACGTAGTCATCCGCACCCAGTTCGAGCCCCAGCACACGATCAATCTCCGCCGCTTTCGCGGTGAGCATGATGATGGGAATGCCCGCCGTGGCCGCGTCGCGCCGGAGCAGTTTGCACACCTCCAGCCCATCCACTTCGGGCAGCATCACGTCCAGCACGATGAGGTCGGGCAGCGACGCGCGCGCTTTCTTCAATGCCGCCGTGCCATCCGCCGCTGTGACCACCTCGAACCCGGCGCTCTTCAAATTGAACTCCACGAGTTCAACCGCATCCGGCTCATCATCCACGACCAAAATCTTTGCCATGTTCGTGTCTTGGGTAGCACGCGGCCCGTCACGAAACAACGACAAGCCGGTGACGACTCGGTGACGAACGCGTGACGGCGCGCTGGCTGCAATGCGGGGGAGTCTCTGACTGTCGGTTTGCCTCCGGCCACAAGTCCGCTCAAGCTGCCGCCATGCGTTCCCTCGTTGCCGCGCTGTTGCTCGCCTGTGGTGCCATCCAGTTGCCCGCCGCAGAAGCGCCTTGGCCCAAGCTCCCCGAACGCGACGGCCCCGTCGTCATCCCCGCGCAGGAATGGCCGGCGCGGCCGGGTCCACGCGATGTGCGCGTGCAGGTGCATTACCCCGGCGGCACGCGTGCGAGCATCGGGCCGCGCACGGGCATCTTCCTCACGCTGCACAACTGGGGCGGCACCGACTGCGCCGGCACGGCGAACCCAGCCGCGCTCGCCCGCGAGTTTAACTTCGTCGCCCTCTGCGTGAATTATCTCCAGAGCGGCCCGAAGGATTCCATCGAAGGACCGGAGCCTTACGATTTCGGTTGGTTGCAAGGCCTCGATGCCTTGCGCGCGCTGTGGCTCGTTTTCAACGAACTCGACTCGACCAAGACGCCGTTCGCGCGCGGCCGCCTCTTCGCCACGGGCGGCTCCGGCGGCGGCAACGTCACCCTTATGGCCAATAAGCTCGCGCCGCGCACGTTCACCGCCGTCGTGGACATGTGCGGCATGAAGAAGCTCAGCGACGCTCTCGCCTACAACCTCCCCGCTGCTGGCGGCCTCAACGCCCGCTGGAGCCGCGATCCCGCCAGCCCCAACTTCCTCACGCCCGGCGCGCAGGAGATTCGTTTCGTCGGCCATCCCGCACACTTGGCCGAGATGAAGCGCCTTGGCACGACTGCCAAGGTCTTTTCCGTCCACGGCCTCGACGACAAGACTTGCCTAGCCGACGGCCAGGAAATGGTCGCGAACATGCTGCGCGCCGGCCTCGACATCACGCCCGTCTGGGTCTCGAAGGAGATGGTGGACGGCAAAATCTTCAGCACCACCGGCCACGCGCTGGGCAACCGCACGCTCATCCCCGGGCACGTCGCCGGGAGGTTTATCCGCGCTGACAGCCCCGACGCCCTCGACCGCAAGACGCCCACCGACTTCGAGCGTCGCGAGGACATCCGCTACTCCACGACCGACGGCGCGTTCGTGATTTCCTACGCACAGGGCTTCCCTGTCGGTCGCTTCGAGCCGGCTCCCACCGCGCCGAGTTATGCCGACCGTTTTGACCTGCTGCGCGTCATCGCTGCGGACGGCAAGACCGGTGTGGCGGAGTCATCGGCTGATTGGGAACCGCGCCGCCGGCATATCGCCGCCGCGTTGGAGCGCGTGATGGGACCGTTTCCCAATCCCGCCAAGCGCGTCGCCCTCGACGTTAAGGTGCAGGAAGAAGTGAAGCTCGAAGGCGGCTTGCTCCGGCGCAAACTCACTTATCAGAGCGATGCCACCGACCGCGTCGCCGCCTACCTTTTCCTGCCCGAAGCCGCGGCGAAGGCAAAACTCCCCGCGGTCCTCTGCCTCCACCAGACGACAAAGCTCGGCAAGGCCGAGTCTGCCGGCCTCGTGGACAATCCCAAGCAATATGCCCTCCACCTCGCGCAGCGTGGCTACGTCACCTTCGCCCCGGACTACCCGAGCTTCGGCGATTCCAAATACGACTTCGACCCGCGCCACGGTTATGCCAGCGGCACCATGAAGGCCATCTGGGACAACGTCCGCGCCGTGGACTTCCTCGAATCACTCCCCGAGGTGGACGCCGCGCGCCTCGGCGTCATCGGCCACTCGCTCGGCGGGCACAACGCGATGTTCACCGCGTTCTTCGAGCCGCGCCTGCGCGTCATCGTGTCGAGCTGCGGATTCACCACGTTCCGCAAGGACGACCTGCCGAGCTGGACGGGCAAGGTCTATATGCCGCGCATCAAGATTGAGTTCGCCAACGACGCGGCGAAAGTGCCCTTCGACTTCCCGGAGATCGTCGCCGCCTTCGCCCCGCGTCCGTTCCTCACCTGCGCGGCGGAGAAGGACGACGACTTCGATGTGTCCGGCGTGCGCGACGTGCTGGCTGCTGCGCGCAAAGTCTATGAACTCCACGGCAAGGCAGGGGACTTGGTCGGCTACTACCCGAAAGGTCCGCACGGATTTCCCGACGACGCGCGCAAGGTTGCCTACGACTTCCTCGACCAGCATTTGCGCGACCGGAAATGATCAGGAGTCAATCGCGTTTCGGATAGGTGGGCGCTATTGTGCGCCAACGTTCACGCCGTCGCGATCAACTGGCGCAGCACATACGGCAGAATCCCGCCGTGCTGATAGTAATCGATCTCGATGGGAGTATCGATGCGGCAGCGGACGGGGACGTTCTCGGCCTCGCCGTTCTTGCGCGTGATCTTCAGAGTCAGGTCTTGCTGCGGCTTGAGGTTCGCGTCGAGGCCGACGATGTCGTAGGTCTCCGTGCCGTCGAGCTTCAAGGTCTGCGCGGTCGTGCCGTCCTTGAATTGCAACGGCAGCACGCCCATGCCGACGAGGTTGCTGCGGTGGATGCGTTCGAAGCTCTGCGCCACGACGACTTTCACGCCGAGCAGGTTCGTGCCTTTCGCTGCCCAGTCGCGGCTAGACCCAGTGCCGTATTCCTGTCCGGCAATGACGATGAGCGGCGTGCCTTTGGCTTGATACGCAACCGACGCGTCGTAGATGGAAGTCTTCTGGCCGTCCGCGCCGATGGTGTTGCCGCCTTCTTCACCACCGAGCATCAGGTTCTTGATGCGAACGTTGGCAAACGTGCCGCGGGTCATGATGCGGTCGTTGCCGCGGCGCGAGCCGTAGCTGTTGAAGTCGGCGAATTCGACGCCGTTATCGGTGAGGAATTTTCCAGCGGGCGAACTCTTCTTGATCGCGCCGGCGGGCGAGATGTGGTCGGTAGTGACGCTGTCGCCGAAGATGCCAAGCGCGCGTGCGCCGGTGATGGGCTTGATGCTGCCGGGCGTGAGCGAGAAGTTCTCGAAGAACGGCGGCTCCTGGATGTAGGTGGACTGGCGATCCCACTCATACACGTTGCCGGTGCTGGACGGGATCTCGTTCCACTTCGGATTCTGCGCGGCGAAATCCTTGTAGAGCTTGCGAAAGACCTCGGGCTTGAGCGCGGATTGCATGGCGTCGCGGACTTCCTGGAGCGTGGGCCAGATGTCGGCGAGGTAAACTGCGTTGCCTTCCTTGTCGTTGCCGATGGGTTCGCAGCTCAGGTCAATGTCCACGCGGCCCGCGAGCGCGAACGCGACGACGAGCGGCGGCGACATAAGAAAGTTCGACTTCACGTTCTGATGCACGCGCGCTTCGAAGTTGCGGTTACCGGAGAGCACGCTGGCGGTGACGTAATCGTTCTTCACGATGGCGTCCTCGATGGCCGGGTCGAGCGGGCCGGAATTGCCGATGCACGTCGTGCAGCCGTAGCCAACCGTGTTGAACTTGAGCTTGTTCAGGTAAGGCTGGAGGCCGGTCTTCTTGAGGTAATCCGTCACGACGCGCGATCCGGGCGCGAGCGAAGCCTTCACGGCGGGATTCACCTTCAGGCCTTTCTCGACAGCCTTCTTCGCGAGCAAACCGGCGGCAAGCATAACGCTCGGGTTGCTGGTGTTCGTGCAGCTCGTGATGGCCGCAATGACGACCGAGCCCGTGCCGATGGCGGCTTTCTTCTTAGCCGCGGTCTCGACTTTGACGGACTTACCGAAGACCTGCCGCATTTTGCCGAAACCGTTTTCGGTGACGGGGCGCTGCACGGCGTTGAAGAATTCGCGGCGGAGGTTGCCGAGTTCGATGCGGTCCTGCGGACGTTTCGGACCAGCGACGCTGGGCTTCACCGTCGCGAGGTCGAGCTCGACGACCTGCGAGTATTCGATCTGGCCGGCCTGCGGAATGCCCCAGAGGCCCTGCGCCTTGTAATAGTTCTCATACACTTGGCAGTGCGCCTCGCTGCGGCCAGTGGCGCGCAGGTAATTCACGCATTCCTCGTCGATCGGGAAGAAGCCCATCGTCGCGCCATATTCCGGAGCCATGTTCGCAATGGTTGCGCGGTCCACGAGCGGCAACGCCGCCGCGCCCTGGCCGAAGAACTCGACGAACTTGCCGACGACCTTCGCCTTGCGAAGCATCTGCGTGACAGTGAGCGCAACATCGGTGGCGGTGACGCCTTCCTTGATCGCGCCGGTGAGATGCACGCCGACAACGTCCGGCGTGAGGAAATAAACCGGCTGACCGAGCATGCCCGCTTCGGCTTCGATGCCGCCGACGCCCCAGCCGACGATGCCGAGTCCGTTGATCATCGTGGTGTGCGAGTCCGTGCCGACGAGGGTGTCGGGATAGTAAACGCCGCCCGCTTCGAGCACGCCCTTAGCGAGATATTCCAGATTCACCTGGTGCACGATGCCGATGCCGGGCGGGACGACCTTGAACGTGTCGAACGCCTGCATCCCCCATTTGAGGAACTGGTAGCGCTCGCGGTTACGGCTGAATTCGAGCTCTAGATTCTTCTGCATCGAGTCCGGCGCGCCGGCAAAGTCCACCTGCACCGAGTGGTCCACGACGAGGTCCACGGGCACAAGCGGCTCGATGATCTTGGGGTTCTTGCCGATCTTGTTCACCGCGCTGCGCATCGCCGCGAGGTCCACGAGCAACGGCACGCCGGTGAAGTCCTGCAACACGATGCGCGCTACGACGAACGGGATTTCCTCGGTGCGCGCGGCGGTCGGTTTCCAGCTGGCGAGGTCGCGCACGGCGGCTTCACCGACCTTCTTGCCGTCGCAGTTGCGGAGAATCGACTCCAGGACGAGGCGGATGGACACGGGCAGCTTGGAGACCGCACCGACGCCGGCGGTTTCCAACGCGGGGAGAGAGTAGTATTGGCCCTTCTTGCCGTTGCCGAGGTCGAAAGTTTGCAGTGAGTTGAACAGGTTATGGCTCATAAAATCGTAATCACCGTCGCGGGATCAGCTCCCGATTAAGGTGATCGAAAATGCGGATTGAACGAGATGGTGTCAAGCGGCTCGCTGGCCTTTCAATCTGCGTAGGAGTTTTAGAGCCATAGTTTTGACAAGGCTGCTTGCCAACCAGGCTAAAAGCACTTACCAATTGCTCTGCATGAAACTAAACAACGTTAATCAGTATGTCGCTCTGCGAGAGGCTCTGGTAAAGGAGAAGGCCAAACTCGAAGCGCGTCTGGCCGAAATCAATCGCGCCTTGGGCGGGCGCGCGAGCGAAGCTGGCACGTCTGGACCCAAGCCGGGGCCCAAGGCTGGTTCCCGTAGAGGAAAGCGCGCCAAGAATGAACTCTCCATGAAAGAGGCGGCGGTGAAGGCGCTCGCCGCCAAGCCGTTGTCGCGCACCGAGCTCTTGGATGCGGTGTTGAAATTGGGCTACAAGTTCACCGCCTCGAACCCGTTGAACTCGTTGAGCACATTGCTCTATTCGGACAAGTCGTTCAAGAACAGCAACGGCAAGTTTAGCGTCGGCAAGTAGTCGGCTATTGTCACTTCAACGCCCGATGGCTCGCAGTGAGCCATCGGGCGGTTTTGTCACCATGCTAGCGAAACGCGTCATTCCCTGCCTGGACGTTCATGATGGACAGGTAACCCGGGGCGTGCAATTCGGTCGGGCTGAGGCCGGCGGCCTGCGGAACGTTGGCGACCCGGTCGAATTGGCCGTGCGTTACAACGATCAGGGCGCGGATGAAATGGTGTTCTTCGACATCACCGCCAGCGCTCACGGCCGGGCCAGCATGGTGGCGGTGATTGAGCGGGCGGCGGACAAGTGCTTCATGCCGCTCACTGTTGGCGGTGGCATTCGTGTGTTGGAAGACATGCAGACCATGCTGCGCGCGGGAGCGGACAAGGTGAGCATCAACTCCAGCGCGCTGGCAACGCCTGAACTCATCCGCCAGGGTGCGGAGAAGTTCGGCAGTCAGTGCATCGTGGTCTCCATCGATTGCAAGCGGGTGGCTCCGGATCGCTGGGAAGTGTTCGCCAAAGGCGGCCGGCAGGCGACCGGATTGGAAGCGGTGGAATGGGCCACGCGCGCGGTGTCTCTCGGGGCCGGGGAGATTGTCCTCAACTCCATTGATGCGGATGGCACCAAGGCTGGATTCGACTTGATCATCACCCGGCGGGTGAGTGAATCGGTGGGTGTGCCGGTGGTGGCCAGCGGTGGCGCGGGGAGCTTGGAACATATGGCGGCGGTATTGTTGGAGGGCCGGGCTGACGCCGTGCTGGCGGCGAGCATTTTCCATTTTGGAACCTATACCGTCGGGGATGTTAAGCGCCACCTGGCGGGGCAGGGGATCCCGGTGCGCGCCGCCTGATTTCAAATGGCTTCCTTCACTGAATCTCGTCTAGCTCCGGTGGTGTTACTGCTGGGATCGAACGTGTTCATGACCTTCGCCTGGTATGGCCATTTGAAGTTCAAGAACTCCCCGCTCTGGCTGGTTGTGCTGGCCAGTTGGGGCATTGCCTTCTTCGAGTATTGCCTGATGGTGCCGGCGAATCGCTGGGGCCACGGCGCTTACTCGGCCACGCAGCTCAAGATCATGCAGGAGGTCATCACCATCCTGGTGTTCTGCGGGTTCGCGGTCGGCTATCTGGGGGAAAAGTTGAAGTGGAATCACTACGCTGCTTTCGCCTGTGTGATCGCGGCGGTCTTCTTCGTTCAACTTGACCCGGGCAATCGCTCCGGGATCACTCCGCCCGCAGAGTCCAAACACAAAACGCCAACCAGCCAATGAGCTTCCTAGACAAACTGAAATTCACCGGCGATGGCCTTATTCCCGCCATCGTTCAAGAGCAATCCACCGGCCGCGTCTTGATGATGGCGTGGATGAACCGGGCGTCGTTGGAGAGCACGATCGCGACGGGCAAGACCCATTTTTGGAGTCGTTCCCGCCAGAAGTTTTGGATGAAAGGAGAATCCAGCGGGCATGTGCAGCTCGTGAAGGACATCGCGTTCGATTGTGACGGCGATACCCTGTTGATCCAAGTGGAGCAGATCGGAGCCGCCTGCCATGAAGGTTTCAAGAGCTGCTTTTTCCGCAGCATCGAGGGCGGCGGTACGACTTGGAAGGAAACCGAGCCACGCTTGGAAACGCCGGAGCAAATCTACGGCAAGAAAGCATGAGGGATTTTTTATAAGGAGGGCAGGGAGGCAGGAATTTATCCACCACCGCTCTTCTCTCCCCAGCCTTCCTGCTGTCCTTATAAAATTCCTCCCTTCCTCCTCGCGTGGACGACTTCGCCGCCTTTGCCAGCCGGGATTATCTTATCACCCTTGGTCTGTTGGTCTTCGCGCGCGGGATGGATTTCCTGAGCACTTGGTTCGCCACACCGACACTCGTTTTGGAGGCTAATCCGCTGGCCAAGTGGCTGGGCTGGAAATGGGGTATCGCCTGCAACTTGCTGCTCTGCCTGGCCACCGCGCATTGGCCGTTAGCTGGCTTGATCCTAGTCACGACCAGCCTGCTGGTGGCGGCGCGCAATTTCAAGTCGGCCTGGCTCATGCGGGCGCTCGGTGAGCGGGATTACTCGCTGATGGTGGGTGAGGCGATGAGCCGCACGAACCGCCGGTCGTATTGTGTCAGCGTGATGGGAGAAACGTTGCTGTTCGGACTGGTGGGATTGGCCGTCGTGGTGTCGAGTGACTGGTCTTCGCTGCCGTTGGCCATTGGCACGGGCATGCTCGCGTATGCCGTGGCGGTGGCCTTCTACTCACTGCTGGTGCTGTGGCGGAGGTGATAGCGCGGCAGTTCGGTCGTCTGGGCAAACATTGCGCAGAAAAATCTGCGATCAAGCCTTCCCAAGTTCGCGGGCGTTCGCCTAGGCTCGACGGCATTACGCATGAAGAGTTTGCTGGTTTGGCTAGTTGTGTTGGGCTCGTTGGGTGGCGGCGGTTACTACGCCTACCAAAAGTGGCCGGATAAAGTCGCGTTCTGGAAGGCCGGTGGCAGGGCCGATGAAGCGAAGAAATCCGCCCGTCCCACCACCGCGCTCATCACGGCACGCGACATCAGTTTCGCCATCAGCGCCGCTGGTGAAATCACTCCCGCCGAGCAGGTTTCCGTGCGTCCCGAGGTCGGGGGTCGCATCGACAAGCTGCCCGTGGACATTGGCGACAAGGTCAAGAAAGGCGCGATCCTCTTCACGCTCGACGACTCTGACCTGCAGATCGAGCGCAGCCAGCGCCAGACGGAAATCGAAGCGGCCAAGCTACAGATTGAGGGCGCGCGGCTTTCCATGGAGAAGCTGCAACTCGACTACGACCGCACCAAACAAATCTTCGAGAAGAAGCTGCCCTTGGATCGCAGCCAACGGCAGACGGAGATCGAGGCCGCCAAGCTCCAGATCGAGGGGGCCCGCCTGACGCTTGAGAAACTCCAGGTCAACTTTGACCGGATGCAGCAGCTTTTCGCGGACAAGCTCCTTGCCAAGGAAGCGTTTGAAAACGCCAAGGCCGAGCTGGACCAGGCACGTAACGCCCACGCGCTGGCCCGCAACAACTACGACAAGCTCCTCTCCTGGGAGGTGCTTGAAAACGCCAAGATCGAACTTGATCTCGCCCGCAACAACCACGCGCTGGCCAGCAACAATTACGAGCGTTCTCTCAAGGCACTGCAACTTGTCGAGGACCGGATTTCCAAGACCAAGATTACCGCGCCGTTCGATTGCACCATCCTCACTCGTCCCGTGTCCGTCGGGCAGGCCGTCTCCGGCTCTGGCGGCGTCAACAGCGGCACCGAGGTGCTGACCATTGCCGACCTGAGCGAGCTCATCATCAACGCCCACATCAACCAGGCCGACGTGACCCGCATCACTGCGAATCAAAAAGTGCAGATCGAGATCGAGGCCATCCCCGGCCTGAAACTGTTCGGCCGCGTGGATCGCATCGCCCCGCAGGCCACCATTAAGAACGGCATCAAGGGTTTCTCCACCCGCATGATCGTGAAGAATGACGAAAAATCCGGCGTGCGTCCCGGCATGACCGCCAACCTGACCATCCCGCTCCAAAGCGCGGATAACGTGATCGCCGTGCCGTTGGCGGCGGTGTTCACCGAGCAGGGCGACCGGTTTGTTTATCTCAAGCAGGACGACAAATTTGTCCGCACGCCCATTCACATCGGGGTGACCGACTACGATTATGCGGAAGTGACCAAGGGTTTGCAGGGCGGAGAAGTCGTCTCCCTCATCACGCCTCTTGAAGAGTTGGGAAAGGTCCAGCAGGCCTTCGGTGCCGCCGCCAAGGCTGGCAAAGGAGCCCCCGGCGGCAAAGGTGGCGGCAAGGGCGGCGATGGCAAAGATGGCGCGAAGGGCGGCGGTGCCAAAGGCGGCGCTCCGGGCACCAGTGGCGGCGAACGCAAAGGCCCGTCTAACCCATAGCCTCCAGTTATTTTCCCTGAATGGCCCTCATCGAACTACGCGGCGTCAGCAAGATCTACCACCTCGGTGGCGAGGAAATCCGCGCGCTCGACAACGTGGATCTCGACATCAACGGTGGTGAGTTCATCTCCATCATCGGACCCTCTGGCAGTGGCAAGTCCACGCTGATGCACATTCTTGGCTGCTTGGACTCGCCGACGAAGGGCAGCTTCAAGCTCGATGGCACTGAGATAGCCACCGCTTCCGCCCGTGAGCTGGCCCGCATCCGCAACCAGAAAATCGGCTTCGTCTTCCAGTTCTTCAATCTGCTGCCCAAACTCAACGTCCTGCAAAACGTCGAGCTTCCCATGGTCTATGCCGGCTGCGGCGCACGCGAACGCCGCGAGCGCGCGATGGATGCCCTGCGCCTCGTCGAGATGGACAACCGCGCCAAGCACCGGCCCATGCAGCTCTCCGGCGGCCAACAGCAGCGCGCCGCCATCGCCCGCGCGCTGGTGAACAGCCCTAAAATTGTTTTCGCCGACGAGCCCACCGGTAACCTCGACTCCCACACGGGCGAGACCATCTTGAAGTTGTTTCACGAACTCAGCCGCCAGGGCCGCACCATCATGCTTGTCACCCACGATCCTGAGATCGCCGCCGTGACGCCGCGTAAGATCGAGATTCGCGACGGCAAGATTGCCAAGAACGTGGATGCGAAACTCTCCGGCCAGCACGACGGGCCGAAGTTTGCCGTCGGTGCCCAAGTCCAAGAAACGGCATGAACCTCATCAACGCCATTCTCGTTGGCCTGAAGGAAATTTGGGCGAACAAGTTTCGTTCGCTCCTCACAATGCTGGGCATCATCCTTGGAGTCTCCAGCCTCGTGGCGATGTCCGCGTTGGTGAAGGGCATGGAGAACGGCATGAAGGCCGCGCTGATCGCCATCGGTGGATTGGAGAAAGTGCGCGTCGAGGATCAGGACATTCCCATCTGGCAGCAGCACATGGCCGATCAAGCCGTGGGCACGACGATGAACGACGTCCACTCATTGCTGCACAGCGCGCCGTTGATCACGATGGTCGTGCCCGAAATGCGGACGCGCAACGTCACCATGACGCGCGGCTCCAAGAGCATCAGCCCTTGGAACTTCATCGGCACATGGCCCAACGCGGTGGAGTTGAACCAGCACGTGGTGGAGCACGGCCGGATTTTCAACGAGGTGGACGATGAGAATGCCCGCAACGTGTGCGTCATCGGCACGGCGATCCGCGACGCATTGTTCGGTTCCCCGGAGCAGGTGGGGCGCGACATCATCCCCGTGGGCGAGTTCATCAACATCAACCAGCAGCGCTTCAAGATCATCGGCATGTTCGAGCACTACGAGAGCGAGCAGGACAAGAAGGCACGTGAACTGATGAAGGACAAACCGCCCGAGGTGCGCACCGGGCCGGAACGCGCCAAGGGCTATGGCAGCAAGGGCGGCAGCAAGGGCTCGATGAGCGGCGGCTTTGTGTATGACCTCAAGAACAACACCGTTTACATCCCGCTGAACACGATGTGGCTGCGCTTTCGCGCCGCCACCGTGTCCGCCAGCTCCAGCTCGGGCAATTACAGCCGGGGCAGCAGCGGCACCAGCAGCGGTTCCGGCTCGGGGAGCACGTCGGAATTTCTGCCCGATCCGCGCCTGTCCACGCTGTCGATCAAGGTCGCCAACATCGACCAGATGGACGAGGCCTTGCAGCAGGCCAAAAACGTGCTGATGCACTCGCACAAAGGCATCGAGGATTTTTCCTTCCGCACTCAGGAGAACTGGTCGGAGGACATCGGCACGGCGATCCGGAATTATCGGATGAGTGGCGGCATCATCGCGGCCATCAGCCTGCTGGTGGGCGGCATTGGCATCATGAACATCATGCTCGCCAGCATCACGGAGCGCGTGCGCGAGATCGGCATCCGCAAAGCGATTGGCGCGACCTTCTTCGATGTGTTCACGCAGATCCTCGTCGAGAGCGTGGTCATCGCGATCATCGGTGGCGTCTCGGGGCTATTTACCTCCACCATGCTCGTGGAACTTCTCATCAAGCTTTCGCCCACGGGCAACACCCCCGTCATCACGATGGAAAGCATGGTCCTGGCGTTCGGCTTCAGCGTGGCCGTGGGCGTGCTGGCCGGCCTCTTTCCTGCCTTCAAGGCGGCCAAGCTGAATCCCATTCAGGCGCTGCGCTACGAATAGCCGCGCACGACGGAACGCTCGGTGATCAATAAACCCGAATTCCGAAGTCGGGCGCTCCGCACCGTAGCAGCCTTTTTTGTCCGCCGACTGGCAGTCGGCAGGCCGTCCGGCGAGCAGTCGTGCTAAACAAAGTGCGTGAGGTCGGCGGGTTGCAAACCCGCGAAACAGCAGGCTGCAAGCCTGCGCTACCACGACGGTGTGTCGGGTAACTTCCAAATCGGCCTTTGCCCGGATCGAGAATTCTCCTTACCAGCGAGGCGTTTCTTGAGCGTGCTCTTGCCCGCGCCGTTCTCGCCGATGACCGCGAGCACCTCGCCGCGCTCGACGGTGAGGCTCACGCCCTTGAGCGCCCGCACGCCCGGGAAGGACTTGGGCAGAGTGCGGGCTTTGAGGAGGAGCATGGGAATGGCCAATCCCTGATGAACCGATATTACACGGATTGGCTGTCGTGAACTTTGTGCCTTCGACTTGATGCCCACGATGCAAACCAAAGCGGCAACAACGCCATGGCGACGATTGCCACTACGTTCGCGACCAAGCCAGGATACATCACATAAGTCGGAGTGACGAAATCAACCCATCGGCCATCCTCAAGGCGAAAGAAAGCCAGCGGCAGCGGAAAGCTGGCGCAGCGCGTTCGCGGTGACACCTGATACTCGAAGTTAAACGCCAGCCAGCAGCCAGCGGCTAGACCTGCGACCGACAAGACGACAAAGACGCACCACCAAGCGCGGTTCGCGTGGGCGCGAAGCAATCTCTGGGAAGTTAGAAAGATGCTCCACAGACCCAGCGCCAGCACCGAAATGACTATGACAAAGCCCACGATGTGCAACTCCGCCTAAACCACATTTCATTTTCCGCCTACCTTCTCCTTCAGGTCCGCCCAGAACGCATCCACGTTGTCTTTCCGAATCTGCCGCGCCGGGATGTCGATGAACTTGCTCGCGGGGATCACGCTCGCGTTGCCCTTGAGAATCTCGTTCAGCACCTCGACGGATTTGTAGCCATACATGTAGGGGTTCTGCACCACGGTGCCGTGGACGGTGCCTTTCTGGATGCCCGCGAGCGTCGCGTCCGCCTCGTCGAAGGCGATGACCTTGACCTTGCCGAGCTTGCCGGCCTGCTGGAGCGCTTCGAGCATCAGCGGCGGGTTGTAGGCGAAGAGACCCACCATGCCGCCGATGTCGGGATACTTCGCGAGCGTGTCCTCGGCGTTGGCCTTGCCCTTGGCCTGGTCGAACTGGTCGGTGAGCGTGCCGAGGATTTTGAAGCCGCCGCCTTCGAGCACCTTGTCGGCGGGGTCGAAGTTGTTCGGGTTCTCGGGCCGGCCAAGGATGGCGTCAATCGTGCCTTGGCGACGGCGCTTGGCGTTATCCTGCTCCATGCGGCCGATGAAAATCATGACCGTGCCGCCGTTGGGCATGGCCTCGCGCACCAACGCGCCGCACATCCGGCCGGCCTTGTAGTTGTCCATGCCGATGTAAACGAGCCGGTCGGCGTTGGGCG
Source organism: Pseudomonadota bacterium (assembly GCA_009922615.1). Classification (GTDB taxonomy): domain Bacteria; phylum Verrucomicrobiota; class Verrucomicrobiia; order Limisphaerales; family SXTU01; genus SXTU01. The sequence goes on along the minus strand of RFVF01000048.1, from coordinate 17,522 downwards.
CGTCGGAGTCGTGGGTGATGAGCTTGGCGCGCTTGGCGGCGGTGTTGAGGAGGTCGGTCTGGTTCGCCGGGTCAATCGGGCTGACGGCGATGCCATCCACGCCCTTGGTGAGCAGGTCCTCAATCATCCGCTTCTGGTCGCCGATGCCCTCGACGGGCATGAGCGTCTGCGCGTCCACGCCGAGCTTCTCGCCGGCGGCCTTCACGCCCGCCGCGGCGATGGTCCAGAACGACGCGACGCCATTGGAGACGAAGGCGATTTTCTGTTTCTTGCCGGGCTTGGGGGCCGGAGCCGCGCCCTCGCCGGGTTTGGCAGCGGGGTCAGCGGGCTTGTTGCAACCCGATAAGGCCACCGCCAAACAGGTGAGAGACAACGCGGCGGCCCGGGAAAACTTCGTGCTATGCATACGTGTAATTGGCTCTGTTTGCCCGCCCGATGTCAAGCGCGCCTCCGCTCCTTGCGCGCAGCCCACTGGCTTGCCAGCGGTTGCAGTGCCTAGGGCCGTCCTCCTTCACCCCGGCCCTCAACCGCCGCCGAGTGGCCGGCTCCCTCCCCCTTTGCGGAGCAAGGGCAGAGGGCCGGGGTGAGGGGTAACGTGCGACGGCGTTGGTGGCCGCTCCCCTCATCCGGCCTGCGGCCACCTTCTCCCCTCGCTCCGCGCAGGGAGAAGGAAAATTGCATCCCCCTCGGGCAGTTCGACCAACTTTCACCCGTAGCTGGTATAACTCATTGCTAATCTGGCACTAATCGTAGCTTCGCCTCGCCCAGAAAAGACTTCAACTACCCCAAAAAAGACTTCAACTGTCGCAAACGAAGTCTTTTTTGCCCCAGACGAAGTCTTTTCCATCATCGGAGAAGTCTCGTTTGCTCCGAGCGAAGTCTCGTTCCGCACAGCGGAAGCGTCGTTTGCCTCAGTCGTAGCGTCACGCATGCCTGCCGAAGTGTCACCCGGCCCGGGCGACGCCTCGCGCACCACGGCGCTACCTTCGCCCGACTTGCGAGAAGTCTTCGCTTGACAAAATCTGCTTGCTTCCCGATGCGCCTTGTCATTAAATAATGCGCGCAATTACCCATCGGAAACCAAAGCCCCAACCAGGCAGAAAGAAAAACCTATGGCTAACCAAATCAAACTCGACCTCGCCGGCAAAAACGTCGCGGAGAAAGTGCAATTCATCCGCGACATCGTCACCGCCCTCACCGGCAACGCCACCTACGCCACGCCCGCGCCCACGCTTGCGGCCCTGACCGCCAAGGCTGACGCGCTCGCGGCCGCGCTCACCGCGCAAGGCGTCGCCCAGCAAGCCGCCAAGACCGCCACCACCAACCTCGGCAACGCCGAAAGCGCCGCCGATGACGCCCTCAACTCCCTCGCCAACTACGTGTGGGAAACCTCCGGCGGCGACGAAGTCAAAATCCAAACCGCCGGCATGACCTTGCGCGCGCCCAAGTCGCCCACCACCTCCCTGGCCGCCCCGCAAAACCTCAGCCTCACCGCCGGCGACAGCGACGGCGAGCTGGACGCCATTTGGGACCGCGTGGACAAGGCCAAGAACCACGAAGTGCAAGTCAGCGATGACCCGCCCACGAGCACCAGTTGGCGCGCCGGCGACATCGCCAGCGGCTCCAAGATCACCCTCAAGGGCCTGACCAGCGGCAGCAAAATCTGGGTGCGCGTCCGCGCCCTTGGCCCCAAAGGCCTCAAGAGCCCCTGGAGCGACCCGGCGGTGAAACGGGTGCCGTAGGCGATTCCGTTATACGAATCGCGAGAACTGCGGTTTTGCGACAAGCTAGACCTAGATATGAAATCACACCTGTGCGCTCTCCTCCTTCTAGGTTTGATTCTTGCGGGATGCGCGACTGGGAATTCAGATATTGAGAAGTATGCCGTCTTGCGGACCGGTGCTTCTGGCAAAATTCAAATGTCTATTGAAGGCAAGTATTGGACACCTCTCTTCACAATACACGGCATTGGAGGCTATCGACATGCGTTGTTTTGCTGGTCGACTCTAAAAGGGGATGGACCAGAATACAAAGACCCTGTGCTGCACGTTAATGCACCCTACTTGCCGAACAAACACGTCGGGATTATCACCGTCGACAGAACGAAAAAGGTTGTGATTATCAAACTCGATCAGATTGTTCCAGACTCGCCGACGCGTGGAATCGGAGGCGTCAATCCGGTAGCGCAAAACGGTCCAAGTCCGCAAAATGGGACATATCGCATAAAAGAGATTATCAAGGAAGACTTCATCACGCCAGAATGAGATGCCTAAGCATGCAATGCGGCCATCGCGCTTCCGTTGCAATCCCCGCGTCCCGTGCGCCGGGTCGCTGAGCTTGGGTCGTTAGGCCACACTACGCGAATGGCGTTACTCCGAGGCTTTCAGCGATGGTTGGATCACAAACTGAAGAGCGGCGTTTACGAGCTTCAGGGCGGTGAGTTGGTTTGTGGTCGTGGGCGGCGACCAAAGCACAGGCTGCCGATTGCAGATGTCAGGAGTTGGCAGGTTTTCCCAGAGATGGGTATGGACATAGTAGTGATTGAGCTTGCCGACGGACGGCAGGTTCGGTGGATTGACACTTATGACGACCTCATCGCCATCTTGGAGAGAGTCGCACCAGACAGAGAGCGAGGAGACCGTGTGGCCTAACCACGCGCGCAGCTAACCCGGCCATCGCGTCTTTGTTACTGTCGTGGCGTCCCGTGGGCCGGGTCGCTGAGCTAGGGGCGTTAGCACACCGTCAGCCCGCCGTTCACATGCAGCGTCTGCCCGGTGACGAAGGACGACGCCTCGCTCGCGAGGAAGACCACCGCGCCGTCGAGGTCGGAGGGGATGCCCCAGCGGTTGACGGGGATGAGCGCGCGGTAGCCGTCCTTGAGCGCTTGCGGGTCCTTCTCATGGCGCTCCACGGGAATCCAGCCGGGCGCAATCATGTTCACCGTGATGCCGTGCGGGGCCAGCTCGCCCGCGAGGCTGCGATGGAAGCCGTTCTGCCCGCCCTTGGCCGCGACGTAGGCCGTGAAGTTCGGCACGCCGCGCGCGACGACCTCGGAGCCGATGTTGATGATGCGGCCCCAGCGCTGCGCCTTCATGTGCGGCAGGCACGCGCGCGTGAGGAGGAACGGGCTCTTGATGAAGAAATCAATCATGCGCTGGTAGAACGCCCAGTCGTAGTCCTCGATGGGTTTCTGCGGCTGGTCGCACGTGGCGTTGAGGACGACGATGTCCACCGGGCCGAGCTGCTTGGTGATGGCGCGGTGCATCTTCGCAACGTCGGCCTCGCTGGTCACGTCGGCCTTGAAGAGCGCACCGGTGAGGCCGAGGGCTTGAAACTCGGCGAAGGACTTCTTGGCGCGGGCGGTGTTGTTGGCGTAGTTCAGTGCGACCTTCGCCCCGGCCTTGCCGAGTGCGATGGCCATGGCCTTTCCCAGGCCGGTGCTGCTGCCGGTGACGAGGGCGACGCGACCGGCGAGGGAGAAATTGTTGGCGGGAACTTTCGGCATGGCGATGCGTTTGGGCGTGAGTTGAATTGTGCGACGGGCGGAGTGTGAACAGAACGGGCGACGACTGCAAGTCGGCGGCATGGGGTTTTGGGATGTGACACACACTCGTCCGAATCGAATTTCCCTTCCGTTCGCCAGTCATTAACCTCCGCCTATGACAAACACTTTGATCTGCCGGGCTGCGCTTGCTGCCTTGTGCCTCGCCCTCACATCACCACTTCATGCCGAACAGACTGGCACCGGTCGGCGCTTCCTCGCGGGCGATGACTCGACGCGTCGGCTCGCGATCATCGCACCGGATGGCAGCTACGAATGGGAGCTGAAAATCGGCGGCATCCACGATGCGCATGTGCTGCCCAATGGCAACGTGCTCCTTCAGCAGGGTTTTCAGAAAATCGTCGAAGTCGCGCCGGATAAGAAGGTCGTGTGGGAATACGACTCGGGGAAGATGAACGGCAACGAAGGCAAGCGCGTGGAGGTTCACGCCTTCCAGCGCGTCGAGAACGGCCTGACCATGATCGCCGAGTCCGGCCCCGGCCGCATCATCGAGGTGGACAAGGATGGGAAGATTCAGAAAGAAATCCAGCTCAAGCGCAACAAGCCCAACGCGCACAGCGACACGCGCCTCGTGCGCAAGATCGCGAATGGCAATTACCTTGTCGCGCACGAAGCCGACGGCTTCGTCCGCGAGTATGACGGGAGCGGCAAGGTGGTTTGGGAATACGAGGTGCCACTGTTCGGCAAGGAGAAGAAGGGTGGCCACGGTCCCGAGGCGTGGGGTAACTCGGTCTTCTGCGCGGTGCGCCTTGCCAACGGCAACACGCTTATCGGCAGCGGCAACGGCCACAGCGTCCTCGAAGTCACGCCCGCCAAGGAGATCGTCTGGAAGGTCGAGCAGAACGACTTGCCCGGCATCACACTCGCGTGGGTCACATGCGTCGAGCGCCTCGCCAACGGCAACACGATGATTGGCAACTGTCACGCCGGCCCGAACCACCCGCAGTTCATCGAGGTGACGAAGGACAAGAAAGTCGTATGGTCCTTCAAGGACTTCAAAAACTTCGGCAACTCCATGCCCGTGCAACACGTGCTCGGGGCAAAGTAAGTGAGTTGGCTCGCCCTCCCTCTTCTGGCAGTGCCACGTTGGCGGACTTCGGCGTTCGCCACGGCAGCTGGCCTTTGCACTTTGGCATCGGTTGAGGCAGCGGAACCCAGTGCCGCTGGCTTGGAGTTCTTCGAGCGCAAAGTCCGGCCTTTGCTCGCGGAGCATTGCTACACCTGTCACGGGGCGGAGAAGCAGAAAGGCCAGCTCCGCCTCGACTCTCCCGGAGCCATTCGCGCGGGCGGTGAGGGCGGGGCGATCCTGGTTGCGGGTGAGCCGGACAAGAGTCGGCTGGTAATTGCGGTTGGCTATCAAAACCCGGACCTCAAGATGCCGCCCAAGCAACGGCTCACCGCGCGCCAAGTCGCAGATCTGACCGAATGGATCAAGATGGGTGCTCCGATGCTTACGGGGGAAGCACCGGTGGCCGCGACTCGGAAAGAATTTCAAATCACCGCGAAGGACCGCGCGCACTGGGCCTTTCAGCCGGTAAAGCGTCCGCCAGTTCCCGAGATCAAGGGCTTCAATTCTGTTGGGTCGAATCCCATCGACGCCTTTATCCGCGCCAAGCTTGCCGCGAAGAATCTCACCGCTAATCCGGCTGCCACGCCTCGGGAACTGGTGCGCCGTGCTTACTACGACTTGACCGGTTTGCCACCGACGCCCGCCGAGGTGGAGGCGTTCGTGGCAGACAAGTCGCCCACGGCTTGGGAACATTTGGTGGACCGCCTACTCGACTCCCCGCGCTACGGCGAGAAGTGGGGTCGCCACTGGCTCGACCTCGTCCGTTTTGCCGAGAGCAACAGCTACGAGCGCGACGGCGATAAGCCCAACGCCTGGCGCTTCCGTGACTACGTCATTCGCGCCTTCAACAGCGACAAACCATACGACCGCTTCATCCGCGAGCAGCTCGCCGGCGATGAGTTGTCCAACGCCGATGCTGACGCGCTCATCGCCACCGGCTTCTACCGGCTCGGCATTTGGGATGACGAGCCTGCCGATCGCGAACTTGCACGATACGATGGCCTCGACGACATCGTGTCCACGACGAGTCAGGTTTTCCTCGGTCTCACGGTGGATTGCGCACGGTGCCACCACCACAAGATCGACCCCATACCGCAGCAGGACTATTACCGCCTGCTGGCGTTCTTCCAGAACGTGAACCATTACCGCAACGGCGGACCGACCGATGAAGTGGCGCTGTTCACGACTGATGCGGAGAAGGCGGCGCACGCAGCTCGGGTGCGTGAAGTCGAGCGCCGCCGCGATGAAGTTCAGGCCAGCATCACCGCGTTGGAAAAGTTGTTCCGCGACCGCCTGGCCAAGGGCGAGAACGCGCCGCAGCCGAACGCCACCGCGCCGCGCGACCTCGACGAACTCCAGTTCCGTTACTACCGCGACACGTGGGACAAGCTGCCGGACTTCACGCTCGTGAAAGCCGAAGAGAGTGGCAAGGTTTCGAGCGGCCTCTTCGACATCGGCTTGCGCACCCGCAACACCGCCTTCGGATTTGTTTTCGAGGGCACGCTCATCGTGCCCAAGGACGGCGATTACACGTTCCACCTCGACAGTGACGACGGTTCGCGTCTGAGCGTGGATGGCAAGCAGGTCATCCTTTATGACGGCATCCACGGCGAGGGCAACGAGCAATCCACCACGGTGCGCCTGACTCAGGGCCGCCGCGCCATCAAACTCGAATACTTTCAACGCCAGAACGGCCTCGGCCTCACTGTCGCCTGGTCCGGCCCCGGCTTCACCCGCCGCGCGCTCTCGGCCGCCAGCGAACCTGTTCGCGCCGTTAAGAACAAGTCACCCAAATCGGACTTCGCCCAGCTCATCCGCACCGAAGGCCCGCGCGTGCTCGGGGCAGAGCAGGCGAAGACTTACCAAGCGCTCAAGAAGGAGCTCGAGCAGCTCAAGCCCGAGAAGATCGCCGGCGAAAAGGCGCTTGTCGTGACCGAACGCGGGGCGGTCCCCCCGCCGACGCACCTGCTTGCGCGCGGCAATCCAGCTCTGGCGGGCGAAGTCGTCGAACCAGGTTTCCTCGAAGTGCTGGGCTCGCCCGCGCCCGTCCTGCCCAAGCCAGCCGCCGATGCGCGCACGAGCGGGCGCCGCACCGTGCTGGCGAACTGGATTACCTCGCCCGACAACCAGCTCACCGCGCGCGTGATGGTGAACCGCATCTGGCAGCATCACTTCGGGCGCGGCCTCGTGCGTTCGGCGAGCAACTTCGGTCTGCAAGGCGACCGGCCCACGCATCCCGAGTTGCTCGATTGGCTGGCGAGCGAGTTCGTCGCGCGCGGTTGGAGCGTGAAGGCCATGCACCGGCTCATCATGAACTCGCAGGTGTATCGCATGTCGTCGCGCGGCAGCCCGGCGGCGCTGCAAGCCGACCCGCAGAATGACTTGCTCTGGCGCTGCGACCCGCGCCGGCTCACGGCGGAGGAGATCCGTGATTCCGTTCTGGCCATCAACGGGACGCTAAACCTCAAAATGTTCGGCCCCGGCGTCTTCGTGGACATCCCGCGCGAAGTCCTCGCCGGCCAGTCGCAGCCCGGCAAAGGCTGGGGCAAGTCGTCGCCCGAGGAGCAAGCGCGCCGCAGCATCTACATCAAGGTGAAGCGCTCGTTGCGCCCGCCCATTCTCGAGAGCTTTGATGTCGCCGAGACTGACCGCTCCGCGCCCGTGCGCTTCTCGACCGTGCAGCCCACGCAGGCGCTCGGGATGTTGAACAGCGCATTCCTGAACGAGCAGGCGGACGTGTTCGCCGCGCGGCTGCGTCGGGAAGCGGGCGATGATGTGAGCAAGCAAGTTCGCCTCGGCCTTCAGCTCGTCACCACTCGCCCGCCGACGGACACCGAAGTGCAACGCAGCCTCGGCCTCGTCGCAGCGTTGCGTGCGCAGGACAACGCCACGGCCGAAGTGGCGCTGAAGTATTTCTGCCTCATGGCGCTGAACCTGAACGAACTGGTTTTTGTAGATTAAGAACAAATGAATGCGCCTGCGAACACACCCAGTTTCTGCCGCCGCACCCGCCGCGAGTTCCTTTGGGAAGCCGGCGCCGGCTTCACCGGGCTCGCCATGACCGGCCTGCTCACCGCTGACAAATTCTTCGCGCCGCCCGCCACGGCCGCCACGCCTTTCGCCAATCCGCTCACGCCCAAGCAGGGCCACTTCGCGGGCAAGGCCAAGAGCGTCATTTTTCTCTTCATGTATGGCGGGCCGAGCCAGGTGGACACGTTTGATTACAAGCCCGAGCTCTACAAACTCGATGGCAAAATCATTCCGGTGAAAACCTTCGGGCGCGGCGGCAAGAAGAACGAGGGCCGCGTCGTCGGTCCGAAGTGGACCGGCAAGAACTACGGCCAGTCCGGCAAGTGGGTTAGCGACCTTTTCCCGCATCTCGCCGGCTGCGTGGACGACATGGCCTTCATCCACTCGATGATGGCCGACTCGCCCATCCACGGCTCCGCGATGCTTCAGATGAACACCGGCAAGGTGCTCTCCGGCAGCCCGTGCCTCGGCTCGTGGGTGAACTACGGCCTCGGCAGTGTGAACGAGAATCTGCCCGGCTTCGTGGTGATGCTCGACCCCACGGGCGGCCCGATCAGCGGTGCGAAGAACTGGTCCAGCGGCTACATGCCTGCGAGCTACCAAGCCACCATCATGCGCTCGGCCGGTGACCCGATTCTTGACCTCCAACGCCCCGCCACCATGAGCGAAGCGTCGCAACGGCGCTTCCTCGACACGCTCAAGGAGTTCAACTCCGAGCACCAGGCCCCGCGCGCCGACAATAGCAATCTCGCCGCCCGCATCGCCAGCTACGAGATGGCCTTCAAGATGCAGAGCAGCGCGCCCGACGCTGTGGACTTGAGCAAGGAAACCGAGGCGACCAAGGAGCTCTACGGGATGAATGACAAGCGCACCGAGGACTTTGGCCGGCGCTGCCTGCTCGCGCGGCGGCTGGTCGAGCACGGTGTGCGATTTATTCAGCTCTACTCCGGCGGCGCGCACAACGACGACAACTGGGACGCCCACGGCGATCTCGTGAAGAATCACACCCATCACGCCGGGCGCACGGACAAGCCCATCGCCGGTCTGATTAAGGATCTCAAGCAACGCGGCTTGCTCGACAGCACGCTCATTATTTGGGGCGGCGAGTTCGGGCGTCAGCCCACCGCCGAATACGCCACCGGCACCGGCCGTGACCACAACGCCTACGGCTTCACTATGTGGATGGCCGGCGGCGGCATCAAAGGCGGCACCACCGTCGGCGAGACGGACGAACTCGGCGCTTCCGCCGTAACCGACCGCTTCCACGTGAAGAACCTCCACGCTACTGCGCTGCATCAGATGGGCCTGGATCCCGACAAGCTGACTTATTTCTACGGCGGCCTAGATAAAAAACTCGTCGGCGTGGAAGGCGCGGAGGTGATGCGGAAGATTGCGAGTTGAGAGATTCTCGCCCAGACGGTTTCACCACAGAGGCACAGAGAATGCCATCGGCAAAGCATGCTTCCCTCTGTGTTCTCTGTGCCTCTGTGCTGAAAAGCCTCAGCTCAGAATCGCCCGGATGACCTCGCCATGAACATCCGTGAGACGGATGTCGCGGCCACTGAAGCGGAAGGTGAGATGCTCGTGGTGGATGCCGAGCAAATGCAACATCGTCGCGTGCAGGTCGTGGATGGCCACCTTGTTCTCGACCGCCTTGTAGCCGTAGTCATCGGTCGCGCCGTAGATGGTCCCGCCCTTTACGCCGCCACCCGCGAGCCACATCGTGAAGCCAAACGGATTGTGGTCTCGGCCATTCGTGCCCTGGGCGAAGGGCGTGCGACCAAACTCGCCGCCCCAGACCACGAGTGTTGAATCAAGCAGGCCGCGGCTCTTCAAGTCACGTAACAACCCGGCGATGGGCTGATCCACGGCGCGCGAATTCTTCTCGTGGCCGTCGCGCAAGTTGCTGTGTTGGTCCCAGCGGTCGCCGCCACCCGCCGGGCAGGTCAGCTCGATGAACCGCACCCCGCGCTCGACGAGCCGCCGCGCCAGCAGGCACTGTTCGGCGAAGGTGGCGGTCATCTTGTTCGACGAGCCAAGTCCATACATCTCTTTTGTCGCGTCGGTCTCGCCGCGAATCGCCATCAGCTCAGGGACCGCCGATTGCATCCGGTAGGCGAGTTCGTAGTTCGCGATAGCGCTCTCGAGCGCATCCAGCTTGCCGAAGCGTTCGACCACACCGGCGTCGAGCTTGCGCATGAGGGTGAGCTTGGCGTCTTGGAGCTCGGGTTTGGCCTCGGTCGGAATCACGTTCGCCACGGGGTTCGCGCCGGGCTTGAAGACGGAACCTTGATACGTCGCGGGGAGGAAGCCGCTGTTGAAGTTGTCGAGGCCGCCGGGCGGGATGAGTCCACCGTTGAGCACGACGAAGCCGGGCAAATCAGCATTTTCGCTGCCCAAGCCGTAGCCCGCCCACGCACCCATGCTGGGCCGGCCCTGCAAGCCGCTGCCGGTGTGGAGGAAGTAGTTGGCGTTGGTATGCTCGGAGAAAGCGCTCGTCATCGAGCGCACGACTGCGAGGTCGTCCACGCACTGAGCGATGTGTGGGAACAGGCTGCTGACGGGGATGCCGCTTTGGCCGTGCTGCTGAAATTCCCAGGGCGAGCCGAGGGTGTTGCCGTTGTTGTTGAACTGCGTCGGCTCCATCTTCATCGCGAAGGGCTTGCCGTTCTCCGCCGTGAGTCGGGGCTTTGGATCGAAGGTGTCCACCTGCGATGGACCGCCGTCCATGTAGAGGAAGATGACGGAGCGGGCGCGCGCCGCGTGGTGCGGAGTGCGCGGTGCGAGGGAGTTGGCGACGCTGCCAAATGATTTGTCTGCGAGCAGTGACGTTAGAGCGAGAGCGCCGAAGCCATTCGCGCACTGGGCGAGCATCGCGCGGCGGCTCAACGAGCTGGGATGGAATTTTCCGCAGTGGGGCATGCTCAATTCAGGTAGATGAACTCCTTCACGTTGAACAGCACGTGGCCGAGGTCGGCCCAGACGCGTTCGTCCGTGGGGGCGGCTCCGAGGTTTTGCGATTGCGAGTTGACGAAGGCGAGGGCGTCCCTCTGCTCCGATTCGCTGGGCGGGCGGGCGAAGGCGGCGAGATACATTTGCCGAATGCGCTCGGCCGGGTCGGTCACCGAGTGCAGACGTTTTGCCCAGACGCGCGTCTGCTCAACGACGAAGGGATCGTTCATCAGGATGAGGGCCTGCGCCGGGACGTTGGAGACGTTGCGCCGGCCCATCGAGGTGAACGGGATGGGCATGTCGAACGCGAGCATCATGGGTGGAAGGAAGTTGCGCCTGACTGAAATGTAAATGCTGCGCCGGCCTGCGCCATCCAGCGGTCCGCTGGCGGGTCGGCCGCGTCCGTCCATGAAGTGGGTGAGATAAACAGCGATCCCCGGTCCGCCCATTTGGGGATCAAGCCGGCCGGAGACGGCCAGCACGGCATCGCGGATGGCCTCGCCTTCGAGGCGCTTGAGGTTCATACGGTGGAGCAAAACGTTCTCGGGATCAGCCAGCTCGGCAGGTGCGTTGTCCGGCGCGCTGCTCATCTGGTAAGTGCGGGTGAGCACCAGCTCGCGGATGAGGCGCTTCACGGACCAGTTCAGGTCGCGCACAAAATGCACAGCGAGGTAGTCGAGCAGATCGCGGTGCGACGGCGGTTGGCCAAGCACACCGAAGTTGTCCACGGAGGGGACAAGGCCGTGGCCGAAAAGGTGGTGCCAGACGCGATTGACGATGACGCGTGCGGTGAAGGGGTTGGCCGGGTCAACGATCTGCTGGGCGAGTTCCAGTCGTCCACTGCCCGTCGCAAACTTCGGCGGCTCCGACCCGGCCAGCGCTTCGAGAAAGCGGCGCGGCGTGCGTTCGGCGGGGTTGCGCGGCTGGCCGCGAATGAGCAGGAATTCGTCAGCCCCGCTGCCGTCAAGCATGGCCGGCGCGGTGGCGGTGACGGGCTGAATGCGGGCAACGAGCTCGGCGTGGCGGGCGAGTGCGGGCTTTGCGGCAGCGGTAAGTTGCACGCGCTCGGGGCTGTTCGGCGGGCAGAGGAGGTCGAGATTTTGCACGAGCCAGTCCGCGAGCGGCGCGGCGGCGGGCGCGATGCGGCCCGACTGCATTTCCGTCGCTACGGCGAGGAGCGTGCGCTGCAATGCGGCGGCGACGGCGGCCGGGGACGCGCTGGCCCTTGTAGGCCGCGAGCGGGTGCTCGACCCAGCGCCACTGGTTGCGGTCGTCTTTGAATTCTTTGAGCAACGCGCCGTGGAGCGGTCCTTGAATGATGAGGTGCGAAGCGACGTTGGCGTAGGCGCGCACGGGGCCGCGCACCAGATACCAGAGGCTGCCGGCCGTGAGCGTCACGTCGGGCGTGCGAAGGGTCTGGCCGCTGCGTTCCCAGGTGCCGAGCGGGCCGCCGTCGCGTTCGGTGCCTTTGGTGACGAGGTGATTCCAAGCCGACTCGCGCAAGGCGGCGGCGCGAGTGACGATGCCGGCCAAAGGTTGCGGTTCAGATTCGCCAAAAATGATTTCGCCGGGCATCGCGGGCCGGGAGCCGAAGGCCCAGCCGTCCTGCACCCAATCCTTCGGACCGAGTTTGCCGTAATCCACGACAACGCTCGCCGGGGTGATGGAACCGGCTTCGCTCGCTGGCTTCAGTTTCTCGCCGCGTGGGGTCGTGAAGGCGTGGAGCGGATGCGTTGGTTCAGCCTTTGCCTGTTTGAGGACGGCGGCCCACGCGGCTGAGGGAGTCGGGGAGGACAGGTTTTCTGCCAGGCGCTCAAGGCCGGGGCGCAATGCTTTGGCGGTGGCTTGCAGCAACTTGCTTTGCTCGGTGGTGCGGAGTTGGGCCAGTTGGGTGGCGATTTCGCGGTGCGTCTCCATCGCGGCGAAGGGGGCCTGACGATAGGTGCTGCTGATGAGGAAACCGGTGAGGGCGTAGTAGTCGCGCTGGGAAATGGCGTCGAACTTGTGGTCGTGACAGCGGGCACAGGCGACGGTCATGCCGAGGAAGGTTTTCGACATCACGTCGAGGCGGTTGTCCATGCGGTCACACTCGTCCTGCCGGATGTCCACGGGCGAATGGACTTCCTCGCCGAGGAACCAGAAGCCGGTGCCGAGAATGGATTCGTTACCGCCGGTATCCGGATTCAGGCGCGGTTTGGCGACAAGGTCGCCGGCGAGGTGCTCGACGACGAATTGGTTGTAGGGCACGTCAGCGTTGAGGGCGCGGATGACATAGTCGCGATACTGCCAGGCATTGGGAATGATGGGCTCGAACTCGTGGCCCCGCGTCTCGGCGTAGCGGACGAGGTCGAGCCAGTGCCGAGCCCAACGTTCGCCGAAGGCGGGCGAGGCGAGGAGGGAGTCAACGAGGTTGCCGATCGCCGATTGCCGATCGCCGATTGAAGACAAGCGCTCGAAGTCAGCTACATCCTCGGGCTTCGGCGGCAGGCCGGTGAGGTCGAAGTGGAGGCGGCGAAACAGCGCGTTTGGAGCCGCTGCCGGTGCGGGGGCGAGCTGCTTTTCCTCAAGCTTCGCCAAGATGAAACGATCGACTGGCTGACTGCTCCAGGCCATGTTTTTTACCGTCGGCACCAGTGTGGCCTGTGGCGGAGTCCAGCTCCAGTGTTGTGCCTTGCGCTGCTGGACATCGAAGCCTTTGGTCGCGGCGTGCGCGGTGGTGGTTGCGGCGGGCCAGGGCGCGCCGCGTTTCACCCACTCGGCCAAGTCGGTGATTTGCATGGCGCTCAGGCGCGACTTGGGCGGCATCTGCAAATCTTGGTTGCCATAGCGCACGGCCTCGATGAGCAGGCTTTTTTCGGGCTGGCCGGGAACGAGGGCGGCGCGGGTATCGCCGCCCTTGAGCGCGGCCGCACGCGAGTCCAACCGCAGGCCTCCCTTGAGTTTGCTCGCGCCGTTGCTGTGGCATTCATAGCAACGCTCGGCCAGCAGTGGACGAATCCGTTTCTCGAAGAACTCCAAATCTTCCGTCGAGAACGTCTCAGCTGCGTGACCGACCACACTGCCAGCGAGGCAGATTGTGGCGCCGAGCGCAAACAAGTGGACGCGAAGGGGCTGCAACCGAAGTCGTTGATGAAGCTTCCGCACGGAGAGTCGGACGGACGATGCGACGGCTTATTTCATCACGGCACCGTCGAGCGGCTTTCCGTTGGTGTCGAGAATCTGCACCTCGTGAATGCCCGGACCTTTTTCCTCCGAGAAGCTCCACACCACCTTTTTGTCGGGCGTGACTTCGAGAAGCTTGGTGCGTTTCGCACCGATGGCGTAGCTGCAAATGACCGTGTTGCCGTTGGGCAGGCGTTGCGCACCGCACGGGTCGTTGAGGAGTTTGTCGGGCAAATCGGCGTTGGAGAGCTGCCACACGATTTTGCCGGCCGCATCCACCTCCACCACCAGGTTGCCGTGCGTGCAATTGACCAGCGTGTTGCCGTTGGCCAAGCGGATGGCGGTGAAGGGCCAACTGTCCTTCGGCTCGGCCGGGGTTTTGAACTCCCAGACGATCTCGCCTTTGGGCGTATATTCGCGCACCACTTTGTCGAAGAGCTGCGGGACGAGATAATTCCCATTCGGCAGCTTGCGGGCCATGCGGCTTTCCATATGGTGGTTGGTGTTTTGGCACTGGAGCGGGACCTCGACGACGATCTTGCCCTCGCGGTTGACCTCCAGAATGCGCGGCTTCGCGCCGGCTTCGGTGAGCATGATGTTGCCGTTGGGCAACGCCTGCGCGGTGTTGACCTCGGACTGCGTGCCATTGAACTCGAAGACCTTCGTCAAATCGCGCTTCACTTCCACCACTGCGCCGCCGGGGTAGTCCTTGCCCTTGGACACGGCGAGCAGGAGGTTGCCGTTGGGCAGGACGAAGCCGTCGCGCGTCGAGCCGGGATATTTCCAGATGGTTTTGCCATCGCCATCGACGATGCGTGTCTCGCCGCCGGTGGCGAGGAAGGAATGGGTGACGGCGGTTTGTGCGTGACTGGCGGCCAGCCCCGCGAGGCTGATCGCCGCCCAGCACGCGATGGTGCGGAAGTTGATTTGCATGGGGCGAGTGAAGCGCGCTTCACTGCGAGAAGCAATCGGAACCCGTGGGCCGGGATTGCCCGTCAAGGCTTCGGCATGACATCGGGCGTCACGCGGGCCTCGGTTGAGAGCCGGTAGGTTTGCCCGCTCTTGGTGACGAACTCGGCTTCCATGAGATAGGCACGATAGCCGTCAGCCGGGCGCTCAATCTTCGCGCTGGCCGTGTGTCCGGGATTCGAGGGGATCGCCACGCTGCTCCAGCGGTCGTTGCGCAAGTCGCGATCCGGCGAATCGGCGGTCCACAGACGAAAGGCCTTTGCCGCCGGGGCGACGGTCATTTCGATGCTTGGAGAATTTGCCTCAGTCCGTGTCCACGTGACTTTCGGCAGTTCCTCCTTGTCGGCGATCATCTGGAAGAAAGCGGCCAACGTCTGCGTCGCGTCCTTGCCGCCGGCGAGATCGTGACCAGCATTGGGCGTTTGGAAGACGAGCTTCGGCTCGGGCAGGTCGTTCCAATAATGCCGCAGCGAATCCACCGTCCAGTAAGGGTCGTTGGTGCCGAGCAGCAGGAGCTTGGGGATCGTGTAGCGCGTGCGGTAGCTGTAGGGGTCCACGTAGCCGCGCAGTTCAATCATGCGCGGGTCATCCATGCGCTCGACAAGTTTGAGATTGGTGTAGTCGCCGATCTTCTCGCTCTGCCGGCCATAGACTTGCTCGGCCCATTTTGTCTGTGCCTTCATGTTCAGCATGTCGATGACCATCGGCGCAATGCCCGCGACGCGCGGATCGGCGGCAGCCGTGAGCCAGGTGGTCCAGCCGCGTTTGGAGGCGCCGGCGACGACGAAGCGCGTGGGTTTGGTGCCACCGCCTTGGCTGGTGAAAGCCTGCACCGCGTCCATCGCACGCACTGCGGACTTGGTCATGGGGAAGAGCAGGGGCCACTCGGCGTCCCCGGTTTTCAGGAACTGGTCGAACGTGTAGGCGATGAGCGCGTCCTCCTTGCGACCGTCGTAGAGCGGTTGGTTGGGCACCCTGTTGATCGCAGCGGCCACGGCTCCGGCGCGTTCCGCCAAGGTCTTGAGGAGGTTGAACATCTTGGCCACGTCGCCATCGCCGGTGATGAAGAGAAAGGCGATGTCCGGGTTGCGCACCTGCGGCGGTCGCACCACCAGCAACTGATGCTGCCACGCTGCTCCGCGCCACGTTTGCGACGTCAGCTCCAAGCGCGTGGTGGTGCAGCCGTTGGTGTCACGCTGCTCGATTTGCTTCCACGCAAAGGAAGGATCGGCTTTGCGGACGTAGTCACCCAGCGCATCGGCTCCACCACGGGCGGAAAACGGAAGGGCAGCGACTGCGATTAGCAGGGCAATGGCATAACGCATGGAGCCATCGTCTCGCGGACCGCAGGCGAGTCAAGGGCCAACCACCTCGCGTCAGGCCGCGTGTCCGGCCGGCGTGGTCGCTTCAGCCAGTTGCGGCCGGCCGACCATCTGTTGCGTCTCGCTGTCCCACACTTTCAAGCGCAGGCAGCGGGCCATCTCCAGGGGATTGAACGAAGTGGTCTTGGCCAGTTGCAGTTCCGGCATTTCGCGCAACGCCTCCGGCAGGCGGTAGAAGGGAATGTGCGAGTTGAGGTGATGGATGTGATGATAGCCGATGTTCGCGGTGAACCACGCCATGAGCCGGCTGCTGCGCAAGTAGCTTGATGAATCCAGCGCCGCCTTCTCGTAGGTCCACCCCGCGTTGTCCGCGAAGGAGACATCGGGAAAGTTGTGTTGCGCGTAGAACAGATAGGAACCGATGGCGTAGGCGATGAAGTGCGGCACGGTTTGCACCAGCAGCACCGCCTGCCAGCCATGCGTCACATACAGCAGCGTGCCGATGGTGATATGCAGCAGCAGCGAGATGAGGCAGTCGTAGTGCTTGCGCGGGTTGTTCACGAACGGGTTCACGCACATCCCGAGCAGGAAGACAAAGACGTAGCCGAACAGGATGGTCAGCGGGTGCCGGGCGAAGAGATACCAGAAACGCTTGGCCCGCGTGGTCTTGAGGAACTGCGCCTTGGTCATGATCGGGAAGGAGCCGATGTGCGAGCCGCGCAGCTTGGAGTTGTGGTTGTGGTGATGGTTGTGCGAGCTGCGCCAGATGCTGCTCGCGCTGAGCGCGAGAATGCCAAACACCCGCATGAAAATCTCGGCGGCGAAGGACTTGGGCAGGATCGCGTGATGCTGCTGGTCGTGATAGATCACGAACATCCGCAGGATCAGCAGACCGGCAAACACGCTGCACAGCACCTGCGTGGGAAAGGAATGATTCCAGAGCGCCCCGGCCAGCGTGGCCAGCAGCAAGGCCGATGTCGAAAGGACATACCACCAACTCCGGGCTGTGTCGTCGTGAGCATAATGCTTCGTCGCCTTGATGAGTTCTTGCCCGGTGCGCATTTAAATGTTTATCCGCCGCACTGTGGCTCGACTATCGGGCTGATGTCGAGGGTGAGTTCGTCTTCGGCAGCCAAATTCAGTTGGAGTCAAACCTGCGGCGGGATCGTGAGACGGAGTCCCCGGCCTCTAAGCAGTCGGAGCCCCGTCGTTCATCTGCCTACTTCAGCGAGCCTAGAAACTCCACCAGGTCGCGGAGGTCCTGCTTGGAGAGCACTTGCACCATGGTGTCCGGCATGGCGGACAGGCCTTTCTGGGTCTTGGCGACGTCTGCCTTCTTGAACTTCAGCACCCCGTCCTCGGGCGAGTTGATGACCAGTTCATCCGGCCCGCCGGGCTTGGTCACGCCAGCGAAGCTGCGACCGTCCTTCAGCACGACGAGCAGGGTCTCGAAGCC
>RFVF01000047.1 GCA_009922615.1 Pseudomonadota bacterium | reverse complement strand
GTGACAATCGCCGCAATTACCGCGAGAAAATACAGCAATACAGAGCGTTTCACAGAATACCTTGGGTTGTTGGTTGCCAATGCGGTGTGCTTGTAGCGACTGCTGGCGGTAGCGTCAAGCAGCGACCCCGTCCAGCCCGGATGCCATTTACGCCCGGGCTGAGATTTCCAGCATCCGGTCAATGGGCCGCCGGGCTCGGGCGATGATGTCCGTCGGCAGTTCCAAGTGCGGGGCTCGTTGCGCCATGCAGTCCCGAAGTTTCTCCAGGGTGTTCATCTTCATGTAGCGGCACTCACTGCAACGGCAATTATCCGTGGGCATCCGCATTACATCGAAGACCGGCGCGCACAGAAACTCCTTACCCGGGCACTCCTTCCGCATCCGGTGGATGATGCCTGACTCAGTGACGATGACAAAGCGTCTGGCCGGGCTGGTCTTGCACCACGTGATCATCTTCTCCGTCGAGCACACCACATCCGCCAAGTCCCGGACCTCCCGCAGACTCTCGGGGTGAACGATCACTTGCGCATCGGGGTAGGCGGCGCGGGCACGAAGGATTTGCTCACGCTGGAACTCGACGTGGGCATAGCAGTTACCCCGCCACAAGGTCATCGGTCGGCCTGTCTGCTCCATCACCCAAGCGCCGAGGTTTTCATCCGGCACAAACAGGAGGTCTTTATCGGGCGGCGCGGCGTTCACGATCTTGAGAGCATTGCCGCTGGTGACGATCACGTCACTCAACGCCTTCACTGCCGCCGAGCAGTTGATGTAGGCGATGGTGTAGAAGTTTGGGTTGGTTGCCTGCAGCTCCGCGAGCTTTGGGGCGGGGCAACTGGCTTCGAGCGAACAGCCGGCGTCCAGATCTGGCAGTAGCACGAGTTTGCCGGGATTCAAAATCTTGGCCGTCTCGGCCATGAAGTGAACGCCACAAAACACGATCACATCCGCCGCCGTGCTCGCGGCCTGTTGCGAAAGCCCGAGCGAATCGCCCACGAAATCCGCCACGTCCTGAATTTCCGGCACCTGATAATTGTGCGCGAGGATGACGGCGTTGAGCTGTTTCTTGAGCGCGCGAATCTCGCTGGCCAGCGCCTCGGTCTGCGCCGCCGGGCGTGCCGCGCGGAATACCGGCTGTGTGAGATTGCCGGTGCGCGGCTGGACTTCGGCCAAGTCAATCATGTGCGCAACGCTACTGTGCTGGTGAAGCACCGTCAATTTCAGCGGCGGAATCCAAGCGCCGTGCTTGCTTCAGCTCAGGCCCTTCACTTCCCAGCCCTTGCGATACGTGCGCTTCACGAACTGGTTCGCCTCTTTCACGTTTTTGAAGGCCAGCGCTTTCGCGTCCCATTCCAGCGTCGTTTGCGGAAAGCGCGACGCGATGCCACCGAGCAGGATCGTTTCCGTCAGCGGACCGGCGTAGTCGAAGTTAGCGGAGGTCTTGCCGTTGCCGCGCACGGCCTCGACGAACGAGTGCCAGTGATTCACTGACTCCAGCTTGGGCATCTCGTAGCCTTGATACTTCTCCTCTGGCAACAGGATCGGCTTGCCTACGTGCGGCAGCACCATCACGCCTTTGGTGCCGATGAAGATCGAGCCCTGGTCCGGCTGCTTCACCTTGCCCAGCAGCGCGACGATATCCGCCGGCGGGCGCTGGCTGCCGTCATACCAGACCACCTTCACCGTCGGGCCATCCGTGAAGGGCGTGCCGGGGAAGACGTAGTGGACGATGGCGTCGTTGGCCCAGTTGTGCTCGTTGGGCTTCGGCCCCTCGCTGCGGACGGTGAGCGGCGCAGTGACGCCGAGCGCCTTGAAGACCGGATCGTAAATGTGGCAGCCCATGTCCCCGAACGTGCCGGTGCCGAAATCCAGCCGCTTGCGCCAGTTGCCGGGATGATAGTATCCGCCGCCGATGTAAGGACGCTCCGAGACGACGCCGAGCCACAGATCCCAGTTCAAGTTCGCCGGCACCGGATCGTTCTTGTCCGGACGCGGCGTGGTGTCACCCCATTTCTTGCTGCTCCACGTGTGGACCTCCTTGATCTTGCCGACGGCACCGCTCTGCACGAGTTGCACCGCCGCGCGATACTCGTAGCTCGAATGCACCTGAATGCCCATCTGGGTCACGAGCTTCTTCTCCCGCGCCACCTCCGTCAGCCGGCGCGACTCATACACGTCGTGCGTGAGCGGCTTCTGGCCATACAAGTGCAGGCCGAGCTGCATCGCGCTCATGCCCATCGGCGCGTGCATGTGGTCCGGCGTGGAGACGTTCACGCAATCGAGATTCTTGTGCTCCTTGTCCAGCATCTCGCGCCAGTCCTGATACACCTTCAGCTCGGGATATTTCTTCTTCGCCGCCTCTGCGCGCGTGGTGTCCACCTCGGCGACCGCGACGAACTTGACCTGCTTGTGACTCGTGATCGCGCCCCAATCCGCGCCCGCCATGCCTGCCGCGCCGAAGCTGGCGTGGCGCACCATTTCATTCGGGGACGCGGCGAGCAAACCGCGCGTGACAAACGGCGCCGCAAACGCGGCCGTGCCGAGCTGTTTCAGAAAAGAACGGCGAGGAGACTGCACTGTGTGTTTCATGTTGTGCTCTTCCCGACGAATCCTCCCGGCAAAAGTTCATTCCAGCTTTCGCTCGGTGGGTATCTGGCGGAAACGCAACCGGCGGCTGCTTGCGCCGCCGCCGGTGTCGTTTTCAAAGCGCGAGAAGCAGGCAAGAATGCCCGGCTCGCGTCAGGAGGAGGTTGGGGGACTGTTCGTCACCGCAAGGAAGGCGGCGACTGACGGGCATGCTGTGGCTCGCGGAGCCAGAGAGAGCATGTTGAACATGCCCCACTACTCAGCAGCGTCGGTGCCGTTCGCAATCCCGCGACCGGAAAAGTCGCAAAACTACGGCATAATCCTGAGACCGTTGTCCGCTTGGCTGCGAAAAACTCTCCAATTAGTTCCCGAGTTTGCAAAGTTACCCGGCCCGCAGGGCGGGGATTACTTCCCGGTGGCACTTACCTTACCCATTGCGATTTGAACGTGACCTGTCGGCCCACCAAGCTTGGAACGTGGGATTTCTTTGGAGCTTTGGCCCTAGCCGTATTCCACTCAAAACAGCGGTGAACCACCTTTTCCTTGCCATGCCTTCGCGACCTTTCCACTCTCTGCCCGTCGCCACAAACTATGAGCACTGAATCTGCCTTCTCCCGCCGTTCGTTTCTCACCGCCGCTGCCACCGCTGTTGCCGGGGCCGCCACTGCAGCTGACCGTGACTGGACCGGCAAGATACCCACGCGCTACCCGGACCCGGACATCATCTCGCTGGACAAGCGCTTCAAGGCCAAGCTCGGCAACACGCCCATCCAGCGGCTCTACCACAACCCGAACATGCTCTGGGCCGAGGGCTGCGCGTGGAACGCTGTGGGCCGTTACCTGCTCTGGAGCGACATCCCAAACAACGTGCAGATGCGCTGGCTCGAAGAGGACGGCCACGTGAGCACGTTCCGCAATCCGGTGAACAACACCAACGGCAACACTTTTGACTGGGAAGGCCGCGAGTTGAGCTGCGAGCATCTCACGCGGCGCGTGGTGCGTTACGAGCACAACGGCAGCGTGACCGTGCTGGCGGACAAGTTCGGCGGCAAGCCCTTCAACGCGCCGAACGACATTGTCGTTCATCCCAATGGCGACATCTGGTTCACCGACCCCGGCTACGGTGGCTTGATGAACTACGAGGGCGAGCGCGTGAAGTCCACGAGCGTGCAGCCGAACCAGAAGGAAGCCATCTACGTCATCGACGGCAAGTCCGGCACCATCACGAAGGCCAGCGACGAAGCGTTCAAGCCCAACGGCCTGTGCTTCTCACCCGATTACAAGAAGCTCTACGTGGCCGACACCGGCGCAAGTCATTATCCCGAAGCCCCGAAGAACATCTGGGTCTTCGACGTGGATGGGAAGAAGCTCAAGAACCGGAAGGAGTTTTGTTCGATGAAGGCCGCTGTAGCGCAGGGGCGTATCCTGACCGAAGAAGAGCAGAAGAAAACGATTAGCCGAATTTTCACGGACAAAGAGATGGTTGCCGGTTTCGCCGATGGCATCCGGTGCGACGTGGACGGGAACATCTGGGCCGCTTCCGGCTGGGTGGGTGCGGGCTACGACGGCGTGCAAGTCTTCGCGGGCACGGACGGCCAGCGCATCGGGCAGATTCTGCTGCCGGAGATTTGCGCGAACATCTGTTTCGGCGGCGCGAAACGGAACCGCCTCTTCATGGCCGCCAGCACCTCGCTCTACGCCGTGTATGTCGAGACGCAGGGCGCGCACATCACGTAGCCCGTGCCGGCGATTTGCAATCGCCGCGTGGCGGGTGGAAAGCGCGATGCGGCCGCGAAGTGATGGGGCCCACGGACGGCGGTTGCAAACCGCCGGCACGGCCTACTTGAACATCGCGTGCTTCGGGTCGCCGCCGCTCAGGACGTAGGCGACGAGGTCGAGGATTTCCTCCTGCTTGAGCATGTTCAGCAAGCCCTCGGGCATGGGCGAGACTTTCGACGGCTCCATCTTCACGACCTGCTTGCGGTCCACGCCAATACGCTGGTTGGGGTCGGTGAGATCGGTGTTCACCTGCACGCTGTCGCCGTTGAGGTTCACGATGATGCCTGTGATGGTTTCGCCGTCCGTCTTGGTCAGCACCACGGGGACGAATTGCTCGTTGATCTCCTTGCTCGGGTTGATGATTTGGTCGATGAAGTCGCGCGCGCTGTAACGAGCGCCCGCCGTGGTGAGGTCGGGGCCGGTCATGCCGCCTTCGTTGCCGAAGCGGTGGCACGCGAAGCACGCGGCGGCACCGAACATCTTGCGCCCGTTCGCGTAGTTGCGATGCTGGAGTCCGCCCTTCTCGGCGGCGGCGGCGAGTTCGTCGAGCTTCCATTCCTTCACCTGCGTGCGTCCGGCGAAGGCTTCGGCCAACGCTTCGAGCGGCGACTTCTTCACGGGCTTCTTGGCAAGCAAGTCGGCGAGCGCAGTCTTTTCACTGGCGCTCAAGCTCTCCTCGGCTCCGGTGCGGATGAACTCGATGAACTTCTCGAAGCTCGCGCCGCCGCGATAGTTCGCGGCGCGCAGGAACCAGTTGAACTGCTCGGTGCGCAGCGCGGTCGTCCAGCCGGTCTTCAACATGCGCAGCGAGCGCGCGTATTCCATCTGCTCCTCCTGGCCGGGCGCATTCTTCAGCGCGGCGATGCCCTTGGCGGCGATGTTCGGCGACTGGAGCGCGACGAGCGTCTCACACAGCACCCAGTTGAGCGGGAAGTTCTCGGCGGGGAACAACGGGTCGAGCTTGGCGATGAGCCGCTGGCGCGTGGCCTCGTCTGGCTGGCCGAAACGGACGAGGCAAATTTCCACGGTGCGGACGAGGGCGAGGCGTTGGTCCTGATTAAGTGACTGCCAATCCAGTTTCCCCAGCGCGGCATAAATCCGCCCAGCAATCGCGGTATCCACCGCCGGATCGGTGGGCTTGCGGTGCTGCGGGTCAACACCCGTGATGCGAGCGAGGCCGAGCAGGGCTTCGACTTGCTTCGCGGGGTCTTTTTCCGTCAACGCTTTCTCGGCCCAGTTTCCGGCGGGCTGCCATTCGAGCGCGGTGCGCGCGGCCCAGCGGAGATAGCGATCACTGCTCGCCAAGTGCGGCCAGGCGGTGGCGATGGCTTGCGGGTCGGCGTGGCCGTGGAAGGCTTCGAGCGAATGCCGGAGCGCGCGGGCCTTGGCGGCAACGGCGTCGGTTGAGGGCTTTGCTGGCGCGGTGGATTCCTTGCCGGTGTAAGTCACGCGGTAGAGACCGGACTGCACCTTGCGTCCGCCGATGGCGAAATACATCGCGCCGTCCTGCGGGTGGATGATGGCGTCGGTCAGCGGCATGGGTGCGCCGGAGAGAAATTCCTCCTTCGTCGCGGTGTAACCGGAACCCTCGGGCTTGAGGTGCACGGCGTAGAGTTTGCCCCAGCTCCAGTCGAGGCAGAACAGCGCCTCCTGATACTTCGCGGGGAACTTCGCGCCGTAGCCGAAGGTCATGCCGGTGGGCGAGCCGGGGCCGATGTTGAGCACGGGGCCGAGGTTGTCGGGATACCACTCGGGTCGCTTGCCCGCGCCGTTGCGCCAGCCGTATTCCGAGCCGCTCGTCGCCAGGCACACGCGCGTGGGCCGATACCACGGCGTGTTGAAATCGTATTCCATGTCGGCGTCGTAGGTGAACAGCTCGCCGTCGCGGTTGAACGCGCCGTCGAAGATGTTGCGGTAGCCGGAGGAGTAGGGCGTGAAGGTTTTTCCATCGAGCGAGACCTGGTAAATGATGCCGCCGGGCCCGAGCACCTCGCGCATGAAGCCACGACCATCAGGCATGCGCGGCAGGACATGGTCCTCGCCCCAAACGAGGGGAACCTTGGACCCGCTGAAGGCTGTGGGCTTCGTCCCGTTGCCCGTGATGAGGAAGAGCGACTTGCCATCCGGCGCGGGCAGGATGGCGTGAACGCCGTGGTCGCCGCGCGCGTTCATCTCGCGGAGCAGTTCGACCTTGTCGAGGGTGTCGTCGCCCTTCGAGGACGTGACGCGATAGAGGCCGCTGGGGATTTTGTTTTCGTAGTCGTTCACGGCGACGTAGAGGCCGTTGTTGAACCAGAGCAAACCGTTCGCGGCGCGAATGGCGGCGGGAATCTTCTCAATCGTCGCTGGGTCCAGCGGCTTGCCAGGCGCGGGCGGGGCGAAGCGGAACAGCCCGCCGTATTGGTCGCTGGCGATGATGCGGCCCTTGCCGTCGGTGCAGAGATTCACCCACGAGCCCTGCTCGGTAGCGGGCACCGAGTGGAGCAGCTCGACCTTGAAGTCCTTCATCACCTTGATGCGCTCCAGCGGCGTGGCCTTGTTTTCGTTGACGGCGAGGCCGGCATTGGGCGCAGGCGCTTTCTTGGCAGCCTTCTTGGCGGGCTTGGCGTCTTGGGCGGCGACGGGCATAAGGCCGAGCAGGAGCACGACCGTGGCGGAGCGAAATAATTGAGTCATATAGCGTGCGGGCGATTAGATCAGAAGCCCGGCGCAGCGCAAACAGGGAGTTGTGCGCCGGTCGGTGCGTGGCCGAATTTCTTCTTCACTCCGTTTGCACCGCCGGTATTCTCCGCGCCCTATGTCAAAGACGTTCAAGATCGCCGCGCTCGCAGGTGACGGCATTGGTCCCGAGGTCATGCGCGAGGCCATCAAGGTGCTGCGCGCGGTGGAGAAAAAATTTTCACTGAGTTTCTCGATCACCGAAGCCCCGGTGGGCTGGGCAGGGATTGATGCCGCCGGCAAGGCGTTGCCCGACGCTACGCTCGCGCTTTGCAAGCAGAGCGATGCGATCCTCTTCGGCTCCGTGGGCCTGCCCGACCGCGATCCCACGATTCCCAAGGAAGAGCGGCCCGAGCGCGCCGCCTTGTTGCGCATCCGCAAGGAGTTCGGTCTTTACGCGAACCTTCGTCCCGTGCAGCTCCCCAAGGCCCTGGCCCACGCATGCCCGCTCAAGCCCGAACGGCAGGGCGATGGCATTGACATTCTCGTCGTGCGCGAACTGACCGGCGGTATGTATTTCGGCCAGCCGAAGAAGACCGAGGATTACTTTCACGAAGAACCGCAAGTGGACGTGAATGCGACGGTGCTGATGCGCCGGGCCCAGCGGGCGATTGACACGATGGTTTACACCACGCCGGAGATCGAACGCATCGCGCATGTGGCGTTCAAGGCCGCGTCGTTTCGCCGCAAGAAAGTCACGAGCATCGACAAGGCCAACGTGCTGGAGAACGGCGTCCTCTGGCGCGATGTGGTCACGAAAATCGCGCGCCATTATCCCGACGTGCAGCTCGAACACATGTTCGTGGACAACGGCGCGATGCAGCTCGTGCTCAAGCCGACGCAGTTTGACGTGATGCTGTGCGAGAACATGTTCGGGGACATCCTCAGTGACGAGGCAGCCGCACTGGCCGGATCGCTTGGCATGTTGCCCAGCGCCAGCCTGGGCCAGACCACCGGGGAACTCACCTTTGGCTTTTACGAGCCGGCAGGCGGCACCGCTCCGGACATCGCGGGCAAGAACCTCGCGAATCCCATCGCACAGATTCTCTCGGTCGCGCTGATGCTTCGTTACAGCTTCGGTCTCAACGGCGCAGCCAGTGCCATTGAAGCCGCCGTCACCAAAGCCATTCTTGCGGGCTTCCGCACGGGCGACATCTACACGCCAGCGGACACGGCGGCGAAGAAGGTCGGCACGCGCGAGATGGGTGACGCCATTGCGGCGGCGGTCTGACCGCTGCACCCGCGCACCGCGCAGATCTATGAGCGAGCCGCCAGCGAACGCGACGTTGGCCGAGCTGCTGGCCTTCGCCAATGAGCGGCAGGCGGTGGAGGATTCCGCTGCGGCGCTCCGTGCCTACGAGCGGGCGTTGCCGCAGTTGAGCGGAATGGAGGTGCGCAAGGAACGCGCGTTGGTGTTGTTCCAAGCGGCCCAGCTCGCGCGATTTGAAGGTCACGTCGCTCGGGCCTTCGCATTCTACGATGAGCTCATTCCGCTCGCCGCCGAGCTCGTGGATGCGCGGGCCCACGGGCTCGCGGTGGCGATGCGCGGTCAGCTCACGTTCATGCAGGGAGAAAAACCCGATGGCATCCTGGGAATGATTCGCGGGTTGGAGGAATTGCGAGGTTGCGGGGCCACGGAGGCCGAACATCTCGCCTGTCACACGCGGTTTTTCAGTCGAAGGCTCGCGGCGGCGGAGTTCGAGCGGTGCGTTCACGCAGCCACAGAAGACGAGGAACTGCGTCGGATGTTGCTGGCTGCGGACTAAGGCCCGTCCGTCACCACGGCGCGCGGAGTCACGAGGGCGCGTAACTGCGGCACGTCGAACTGCTCCAGCAGGCCGAAGCAGAACAACTCTGGCTGCCGGTCCACGCCGATGTTTTGGGCGATGACTTCCTTCAGGCTGCCCAGAGGCTTGCGCAGTTCGAGGCTTGTGACCGCCTTGTCTTCCAACGCCGCGGCCACGGTGGCGAAAACGCTCGCGCGCGGACCGACGCTGAGAAGCTTTACCGGGCCGAGCTTGCGCGCGTCCGCCAGCCAGCGGGCGGCGGCGGTGAGTTGACTGGCCTGCAAACCCAGCGGGCGATCTCCCACGGCGGCCACCAGCAGTGCGAAGAGGAAATCTTTTTGAGCGATGTGTGACTCACCGAAATAGAACGGATCCAAAACCACCACGCGCCGGCCCTCGCCGAGCAATTGTTCCACCTCCGGTGCCAGCCCTTTGCGGCCGGCGTCGCCCACGAGCAGGACGGTTTCGTGCGGCGTGCCACGGGTCAACTCCACGGCAGGCACGGTCCAAACGCCGCCCATTTTCAATCGCCACGAGGTCATCGTGGTTCCGTTGGTGGTCTCCGTGCCTGCCAGCTCGGCGGTGACGGCGTAGTGCTTGGCGCGCACCACGCCGCCGAGCAGGCCGCGTTGAGTGGCTTGCCAGTGAGCGAGGTGCGCGGGCGTCAACGGACTGGACGCGCCGCTGCGCGGCAAGCCTTGCGCCACGCGCGTCGCGATCTGGTTGAAGTCCAGATTATTGGCCGGCAGCGGCACGGTGAGTTCCTCGGGCTTTTTCACTTCGGCTTCAACCGCGATTTCCTTCGCTTCATACTTCGCGTCACCGGGGAAAAACGTGTCGCCCACCATGCGATAGAGGACTTCACGGTTGTCCTGCTCGAAGTTGTGCGTGCCGGGGACGAGGTTGTTGTGCCAGCGAAGTTGCTTGTCGGCCTTGAACAATTTGAAGACTGGCTGGGCGGCATCGAGGAGCGGCTGGAGCGCGTGATCCGTGGCGAAGCAGCAGTTGTCCTTCGCATTGTAGGTGAGCAACGCGCCGCGCGGGGCGAGCATGGCGGTGAGGTGCGCGTAATCCGCGACGGTCGCCAGATCGCAGGGCGTTTGTTCCGAATCGCCCAAGTCCGAAAAGTTCCGGGCGCGCGTGCGGAAGCTGGAGTAGCCGGCGACGGGATTCGCCAGGGTTACGCGCGGGTCCAGCGAGCTGATGAAGATCGTCTGCCAGCCGCCGCCGGAAAGGCCGCTCACCGCCACGCGCTGCGGGTCGGCCTCCGGCAACGCCAGCAACAAATCCAGACCGCGCGACATCGCCAGGTAGAAGGGCGCGATCCCGCTCGTGCCGCACAGATCGAGCTGGTTCATCGCGTAGTGCGCGAAGCCGGGGCCGCGGAGCTGGCCCATGTTGAGCCATTCCGTGTTGAGGGTGATCACGCCGCGCTTGGCGAGGTTGATGCAGCGGATTTGTTTGTAGGGTGCGGCCTTGCCCACGGAGTCGTGGCCGTTGACCGCGAGATGCACGGGCACCTTGCCGGTGATTTTCTCGGGCAGGTAGAGCAGGGCGGGAATCCAAAGACCGGGCAACGCCTCGAAACGAACTTTCCGAATCGAATAGCCGGGACCACCGGGAATCGTGTCCAGCCACTCGACCTTTGTCGGCGCGGTGCGCCACGTGCGGGCTTCGCCGCGAAACACGACTTGGTCCAGCACGTCCTTGCGCAAGTGGTCGGCCTCCTTCTGCCAGGCGGCTGCCGTGGTGAGCCGGGGCATTAGCGGCACGCGGTCTTCGGTGTAGGCCTGCACTTCGGCGAGCGCGAGATTGGGGCCGATGAGGTCGCGGGCCAGGAGCGGGGCGAGCAGGTTGGTCTGCGCGAACGTGGAGGCAAGGCTCGCGCTGAAGACGAGCATCGAAACGAGCGAGACGGGTTTCATGCCCCGATCATGCGATGCCGTGGTGCCGACGGCAACTCTGCGAACGCTTCAACCACCCGCGACGATGCGGACGATTTCCAACCGGTCGCCGGGGTGGAGCATCCGGTGCGAGAAATCAGACGGGGACACAGCCTCGCCGTTGTGCTCCACAACGACGCTGCGGGGGAGCAAATGCTGGGTGAGTAGAAACGCTTCGACCGTGCAGGGCAGGGAGGCCGGCACTTCGCGCCCGTTGGCGATGACGTGGGTCATGCGCCTATTTTTCGCCCAAGCGGAGCGTTTGCTTTTCGCCGTCCACGGTGACAGTGACGGAATTCGCCTGCACCTCCTCCAGCCGGACGCGCCGTCGTTTGCCGTCGATAAGCATGGACAGCTCCGAGCCGGGTTCGAAGCGTTCACCGTTGATGAAGGCAACGGTGCGTTTGGTGGTGCGGGTAAGCGAGCGTAGTTCGAGTTTCGTTGCCGGCGGCGGGGGAGGCCGCAGTTCAACGGGATCGGTTGAGGCTCTCGCCGGCGCGTCGGTGCTGGTCAGCCCGGTGGCTGGTGGCAGCGATGCCGCTGTGCCCGTCCGCACCCATTGCACGACGCCGGGCAAACCCTCGCGAGCCTCGAACTCGATCGCGGCCAGGATGACGCCCTTGGTGTAGGGATTGGCCTTGATGCGGGCGGTTTCGTTTGTGTCGTTGCGCCGCGCGGCGAGCTTGAAGGCGAAGAGTTCACAAAGTGCCTCTCGCGTGTCGGGGTCGAGCGCACGATCGGGTTTCAGGTTTTCCGTCAGCCAAAGGTGGCCGAATTCGTGGGCGCACGTGGAGAGTGTCTGGGCGCGCGGTTGGGCGCTGAGGAGGACGACATTGTGGGCGAAGGAGTCGCCGATCGGTCGGCTGAGGGAAAAGCCTAGGCGATGCATCGCCCCGGCGGCGTTGGGGTTGGCGCGCTTGTCGGTGAAGTCGAGGTTGAAGAGCAACGCGACGTTGATCTGGGGTGAGCGCAAGTCCAGCGCGCCGTTGGAGAGCTCGCGCAATTCCGTCCGGGCCAAGGCGAAGAGCTTGCGACCGTCCTCCTCGGTGAGCACGACGTTGGGCGCATCGCGTTTGCAGATGAAGCGGCCGTCCTCGGTTTTGATGAAGTCCTCCTTCACCGGCAGTTTGCAGACGGAGCAACGAGTGGCCAGTTGCTCGCACTCGGCGCAAATGTTGTTCGTTTCGCGCAGAATAAAATACTTGCCGGTGATGGGCTTGGCGCAGACGACGCACACCAGTGGAGCAGGGGGAGCGGGTGGTGTGGCGGTCGCAGCCAGGAGCTGACCGAGGCAACCGAGCCACAAGCAGAAGAATAGAAGCGGTTTCATGGTCACGCGCTCAACGCCGCGTCCCAGTCTTTCCAAACCGGCTCGTAACCCAGGCGGCGGATGAGGGCGGCAATCTCCTCTGGCGAACGTTCGTCGGCAATTTCAAACTGGCCGGTGGCATTGGTCGAACGACCGGTGACGGCGGCCCATTCGCTGGCACCGGAGGCGAGTTCCACGATGCGTCCACGCTCGGTGCGATGGATGTTTTCGCGGCCCGCGCCGGTGTAGCCGCCCGGTTCCGTGTGGCTGCCTGCGCTCGCTAAAGTGATACCCAGCGGAAAAAGTCCATCGCGCAAACTTGCCGGTTCCCGCGTCGAGAGCACGAGGCCCACGTCCGGCAGCAACAGGCGAAATGCAGCGACGAGCTGCACCAGCTCGCGATCCGTCATCGAGGTGAGCGGCTGGAATTCGCCAGCGCACGGACGCAAACGCGGGAGCGAAATCGTCACCTGCGCCTTCCAGCAATGCCGCAGCAAATACAGCGCGTGCGCCGCCACGCTCAACGCTTCGTGCCGCCAGTCCGCCAGTCCGTAAAGTGCGCCGATGCCCAGCCGGCGAAAGCCCGCTTGATACGCGCGTTCCGGCGTTTCCAGCCGCCAGTCGAAGTTGCGCTTCGGCCCTGTCGTGTGCATCTGCTCATAAACCGCCCGGTCATAGGTTTCCTGATACACCACCAGACCTTCGGCCCCAGCCGCGACGATGGGCCGGTATTCTTCCGTCTCCATCGGCCCGACTTCGAGCGAGAGGCTAGGCCATTCTGCGTGGAGCGCCCGCACACAGGCCGCGAGGTAATCACCGCCAACGAACTTGGGATGCTCGCCAGCGACGAGTAGCAGGTTACGAAAACCTTGTTCGAGCAACGAACGCGCCTCGCGCCGCACTTCTTCGACGGCGAGGGTCACGCGTAAGATCGGGTTGTCGCGTGAGAAGCCGCAGTAGGCGCAGTTGTTGATGCACTCGTTGGACAGGTAGAGCGGGGCAAAGAGGCGGATGACTTTGCCGAAGCGCTGTTGCGTGAGCGCCTGGGAACGGCGGCACATCGTTTCGAGTAGCGGCGCGGCAGCGGGCGAAATCAGCCGGGCGAAATCCTCCAATGTCAGTTGCGTCCGGCTCAACGCAGATTGCGCATCGGCTAACGATGCCTGTCGCGCGGATTGCAGCAGGGCTGGCAGCGGCAGCGCATTGAACTCGGCGACAAAACTCACGGGCAGCGCAGCCATCACGGTTTGGTGGTGAGCCGCGCGATTAATTCGTCGGGCTGCAACACTGTTTCGCTGCGCGTGGCGAGGTGCTTGAGCTTGGCGACGAGCGCGCCGTCAGGCTGACGTTCCAAACGGACGGTGTGGGTGGCATTGAGTTCGAGCGCGCGCTTGAACTGCTTGTCGCCCTTTGCGGGCGTGAGGCTGAACTCGGTGGGCAGGCTGGCTTCGCGGAGTTGCTGCACCACGCGCAGCGAATCGCCGCGCAGGGCTTCGTCCTCGATGAGCACGTAGGCGGCGAGACCGGCGGTGAAGGCCGGGAGCAGGCCGCGCGACTTGAGCAGCTCGAAGAGCACCACGTCGCCCATGCCGAAGCCGAGTGCGGGGAGATCTATTTTGCCGCCGCTGACTTGCTTGATGAGGTGGTCGTAGCGCCCGCCGCCGCAGATGGCGCGGAACTCGCCCTTGATGTCGAAGGCCTCGAAGACCGGCCCCGTGTAGTAGGCGAGGCCGCGGATGACACCGTAGTCAATGCGGACGAACTCGCGCAGGCCGCGCGCGGCGAGCTGGTCGAGGATGAGTTGCAACTCGGCGTTGGGCTGGCCATTGGTGATGAAGGCTTGGACCTCCTCCAGCTTGAAGCCCAACGGAGCGAGGAGCGCAGCGCTGTCTTCGGCGCGGGTGCGCTCCAGCTTGTCCACAACTTGGAAGAAATCGTAAGCCTTCGTCGGATCCGGGCAGCGTGAGGCGAAGAACTCCGACCACGCATTGCGGCTGCTCAGGCGCACGACGAAGTCCGCGCTGGTGAGGCCGAGGGCGCGGAGTGTGTCAATGAGCAAGGCGATCAACTCGGAGTCCGCCGCGCGGTCGTTTTCGCCGATGATGTCGCAGTTGAGCTGGAAGTGCTCGCGCTTGCGGCCCTTCTGCTGCTTCTCGTAGCGGAAGAGCTGCGGGATGGAAAACCACTTGAAGGGCTTCTTGTAGGCGCGTTCTTGCGCGGCGGCCATGCGGGCCAGCGTCGGCGTCATCTCGGGACGCATCGCCACGGCACGTTCGCCCTTGTCCGTGAAGTTGAAGAGCTGGCCGACGATTTCCTCGCCGGACTTGTTGGTGTAAAGCTCGAGCGGTTCGAGGGGCGGGCCGTCGTATTCGCGGAAGCCGTAGCGGCGGGCGACCGCGCGCCACGTGTCGAAGATGTGGTTGCGGGCGTCCATGCTCCACAACTCATCTTTCGTCGGCGGCATCGGTTCGGGATAGAAGTCCCGGAAGCCAGGCAAGCGTTCCATAAGGCCGGCGAGTATGCGGGACGGGTGAAGGCCGAAAAAGAGAAAAGGAGCAAGCCCGAGTGGACCACGGGCGCAGTTTGACACTGCCCCCGCGTAGTGGGGCAGCCGTCCCGGCTGGCGTGGGGTCCGACGGGCGTCCCGCCCGCCGACCGCCACTCACCGTGCGCCGGGCCGGGCAATTCCCGGAGGCGACAACAGCACTGCCCGGAGCTGGCCGTGGCGCGTGCGGGCGACGCAGAGGATCAGGCCGGACTCGTTGATGTCCGTGGCTTCGAGCAGGAACCAGCCGGAATCAGGAGGCAGCGATTGGTTCAAGTCCCACATTTTTCCATCGCGCCAGAGGAACGCTCGGTTCTCGCCGGTGGCGAGCTGGGCGGCACCGACGACGTGCATGCGGTTGTTGACGGCGTTGGCAAAGGAGCCGGGACCGCCGAGCGTGCCGAGGTCTATCATCTTGCCCTTGGTGTAGAGGAAAGCGCGCGACTGGCCGGCGGGATTTTGCGCGAAGCCCACGACGTCGGCTTGTTCGTTGAGCGCGTTGGCTTGGCTCAAAATTCCGCCGAGCGTGCCGAGGTCGCGCAGCTTGCCGCCGGTGTAGAGGAAGGCGTGGCGGACCTGCTGCGCGGTGTCGGAGACGCCCGCGATGTCGAAGGCACTGTTGATCGCGTGGCCGTAGCTGTTAATTCCGCCGAGGGTGCCGAGGTCGGTCATCTTGGCCTGGCGGAAGAGGAAGGCGTGAAACGCGCCGCTCTTGGTCTGGGCCGCCCCGGTGATGTCCACGCGTTCGTTGATGCCAAAGGCGCGGCTGTTCGTGCCGCCGAGCGTGCCCAAGTCCAACTGCCGGCCACGCTGCCAGAGCACGGCGCGCTCGGCGAACAGCCCGCCCGCCTGCGGCAGTCGCGCCCAGCCCACGACATCGCCATGCTCATTGAGGTCGCTGGCGCTGGCGTTGACGTTGGTGAATCCGAGTTCAAAAATTGAATTCGTGAAGACAAAGGCACGGCTGAGGGGCGTGAGGCCCGGCGAGGAGAGCGAGCGCGTGCCGGCGACAATGCCCGCGCGGTTCAACGCGGCGGGTTTGTCGGACGGGGCACCGAGCGCGTCCAAGTCGATGAGCGAATAGAGCGCTCCTTGCCCGTGCGCTTCCGATGTGTGGCCGACGCACGCGAGCAAGCCCAGCAACAAGGCCAGTGGCACACGGGGTTTCACGGCGTCAGCTTGCCAAAAACTGAATGGTAAGTGCAAATACAGCCAAGACCTGATTGTTCGCAGCGCCCACGTTTCGCACGCTGCGGTTGCTCCACGAGATCCATGCCAAGCCGCGTTCAACTTCACCGCCGATTTACCACAGCGCTGGGGCTGTTGGTGTCGTTGGCGGTGGCGGCTTCCTCTGCCGTGCCACCACCGCCGCCAGCCGCTCCGGCGGATCGCGTGGACGCGGCCGTGCAGGGCGGGGTGGCCTTTTTGCTGACACAGCAGCAGCCGTCCGGCGCGATCGCGGACGCGGGACTGGGGGTGAAGTATCAAACCGCGCTGACTTCGCTCGCCGGGTTGGCGTTGGTGGGAGCGGGGCATTCGCCGCAGGACAAGACGCCGGAAGGAGTCGCGTTGCGGCGGTCGATCAACTTCGTCCTCCAAGTGGGGCGGCAAACTGCGGATGGATATTTTGGCTCAGCGGACTTGTCGATGATGCACGGTCACGCGGTGACGACGCTCTTCCTGTGCGAAGTAGTTCGCAGCGGTGCGGACCCAGAGCTGGAAGATTTGACCCGGCGCAAGGCGGCAGCGGCGCATCAGTTCACGCTGCTGGCGCAAGGGGCTCGGAAGGATGCACGCGGGGACATCGGCGGCTGGCGCTACCGGCCGGATGCGCGGGACTCGGATGTGCCGGTGACGGCGTGGCAGTTGCTCTCGCTCTATGCCGGGAGCAAGGCGGGCTTCGCCGTGCCCCCGGCGGCGGGCAATGCAGCGGCGCAGTATCTGAAAAATGTGTATGCGTCGGTGCCTGGATTTTTTGATTACGGGCCAAAGCCACACCTGATCCGAGAAGGATCGATAAAGAAAAATGAAAAACAACTCATTAGCCGAACTCCATATATTAACTCCACTGGAAAGCGATGCTACCACTGTCATTATGGTCCAGTAATCAACTATTCCCCCCCGCTGGTGCAACCGCCTGACACCATTCTGCAACCACTCGTGGAGCGGAACCACTTCTCCACCTCGGCGATGGGCCTCCTCGGCCTGCGGTTGTGTGGTCAACCGCGAGCGCCAGAAGCTGTCTCGGCGGCGACCTTTTTGTTGCAGACCATGCAGGCTGATCCAACGGCACGCATTATCGCCAACGGCTCGTGGCCGTTTCACGCAGCCTTTTTCAACACGCTGGCGCTGCAGCAATTCGCCGAGCCGCACGCGTCGCTGGCCCATCAGTTTGCCGAGCGGAACTTCGTCGTCGGCCAGTCGCCCGATGGTTCGTGGACTGACAACTTTGAGGGGCGGCAGATCGGGCGGGTGTATTGCACCAGTCTGGCGGTGCTGAGTTTGGAAGCGAAATACCGGCGGCTAACGATTTACTCGCCGCCTTGATCGCGGGTCAGGCCAGCAATCCGGGAATCGGCGTGCCGAGGTAGTAGAGGTTGGGGCGGCCTTGTTCATCGAGCCAGTGGGCGTCCTGCGGGATGCCGAGCGCCTGGTAGATCGTTGCCGCAAAATTCTCGGGCGTCTGCGCTTCGCTGGCCGGATAGGCGCCGTTCTTATCGGACGAGCCAACGACATGTCCCCCGCGCACTCCGCCACCGGCGAAGAACACCGTCTGCACCGCGCCCCAGTGGTCACGGCCGGGGAGCGTGGCCCCGGCGATCTTGGAAATCTTCGGTGTGCGGCCAAACTCGCCCGCCATCACGATCAATGTGCTGTCGAGCAAGCCTCGTTCGTGGAGATCGTCGAGGAGTGCGGACACCGCGCGGTCCGTCGGCGGCAGCAGGAAGTTCTTGAGATTCGGGAAGGCGGATTCGTGCGTGTCCCAGGTTTCATTGTTGCCGAGGTTGACCTGCACGAGGCGCACGCCGCGTTGCACGAGGCGGGAAGCCAGCAGGAGCGACCAGCCGAAGGAATTCCGCCCGTAGCGTTCCTGTTCCTTGAGCGGTGCGTTGGTGACATCGAAGGCATCCGCAATTTTTCCATCCGTGAGCAGCGAGGTCGCCATCTCCCAGTAACGGTCGTGTTCCGTGGCTTCGGCGACGGCTCCGAGTTGCGCGCGCTGGCCGTTCAATTCGCGGGCCAGGGTGAGGCGGTCGCCCAATCGCCCGTCGGCCAGCCACTGCGGCAGGGAAAGGTTCGGCGCGCGAAAATAAAGCGGCTGCTCCTTGGCCCCTTCGCGATGGTGGAAGAGGTATTCGGGATAAGCCCCGTAGTTCGCGGCATTGTAAGGCGCGCAATCAAGGAACCACGGCTCACGACGTTTGCCCGCGATGCCCGCGAACTGTCCGGGGATGACGCGGCCCGTGCGATGAACGAGTTTCTCCGGGAGGATGATCGCCGGTGGCAGGTTGTCGCGGGGCGCGAAGCGCATCGCCGCCAGCGCGGTGATCGATGGCCAGTCCGATTCCTTGGGCACGCTGGGGTTGAAGCCCGGCGGGATATCCGACCGGCCCGTGAGCATGATATGGTGGCCGGCGGAATGGTCGTTGGACTTGTGCGTAAGCGAGCGGCACAGCGCCCAGCGTTCGCTGCGTTTGGCGAGCTCGGGCAAATGCTCGCAGATGTGCAAGCCCGGCGTGCGCGTGGGAATGGGGTTGAACTCGCCGCGTATGCCCGACGGCGCATCCGGTTTCAGGTCGAAGCTCTCGTGCTGCGCCAGTCCGCCGGAGAGAAAGATGTAGATGACGGATTTGGTCCGCTGGCGGTTGCGTCCAGTCACGCCCTCAGCGTGAAGCCAGTCCAAATGGTTCATGCCCAATCCGAGCAGACTGATCGCTCCCGCCTGCACAGCGGTGCGGCGGGAACAACGATCCCGGTGGGGATGTTTGATCGCTTCGGTCATCGGACGGTGAACTTGATCGGGGTTTGGACGCGGGGTCGCCTGCTCTGAGTCAGGATTTTTGAGGCTCTGCGTGCGTCCGTTTCGCTGCGCTCAGGCCGAGGGTCTGGACGCGATCAAGGATTCGGCGAGCTGCGGCTGGCTGGCGAAGCAACGCTTGAGCCGTTCAAACGTCAGGAAAACCACGGGTGTCGTGTAAAGCGTGAGTAATTGCGACAGCAGCAACCCGCCGACGACTGCGATGCCCAGCGGACGGCGCAACTCCGACCCGGTGCCCATGCCCAAGGCCAGCGGCAGCGTGCCGAACAACGCAGCCATCGTGGTCATCATGATCGGGCGGAAACGGATGATGCAGGCCTTGTGGATGGCTTGCTCGGGAGTCAGCCCGTCGTGCCGTTCGGCGTCGATGGCGAAGTCGATCATCATGATGGCGTTCTTCTTCACGATGCCCATGAGCAGGATGATGCCAATGAACGAGACGAGGGAGAGGTCGTAGCCAAAATACATCAGGGCCAGCAACGCGCCCACGCCGGCGGAGGGCAGGGTGGAGAGAATGGTCAGCGGGTGGATCAGGCTTTCGTAGAGCATCCCAAGCACGACATATACGGCGAGCAGGGCGGCCAGAAGGAGCAGGGGCATGTTGGTGAGCGAGGCCTTGAACATCTGCGCGGTGCCTTGAAAGCTCCCGTTCACGCTGGCGGGCATCTGGAGCTCCTCGGTGGCCTGTTGGATCAGCTCCGTGGCAACGCCGAGGGGAACGCCGGGCGCGAGGTTGAACGAGATGGTGACGGCAGGAAATTGGCTTTGATGCGCGACCGAGAGGCTGGCGTTGACGGTGCGAAACTTGGCGACGCTCGCGAGGGGGATCTGTTTGCCGGTGTTGGATTTGACGAAGATGTAATTCAACGCCGACGGGTCTTTGAGGAATTTAGGGTCCACTTCCAGGATGACGTGATGCTGGTTGTAGCGCTTGTAGAGTGTGGAGACCTGACGCTGGCCGAAGGCGTCGTAGAGCGTGTTGTCGATGGCCAACGGTGAGACGCCCAGGCGTGACGCGGCATCGCGATCAATGACGATGCGGGACTGAAGGCCGCGCGTTTGGAGGTCGCTGCTGACGTCTTTGAGTTCGGGAATCTTGCGGAGCCGGGCCTCCAGCAGCGGGGCCCACTGGGTGAGTTC
Source organism: Pseudomonadota bacterium (assembly GCA_009922615.1). Taxonomy (GTDB): domain Bacteria; phylum Verrucomicrobiota; class Verrucomicrobiia; order Limisphaerales; family SXTU01; genus SXTU01. The sequence continues at coordinate 17,387 of RFVF01000047.1, read as the reverse complement.
GGCGAGTTCGCCGGATTGCAGGGAGTATTGGAACTGTCCTTTGCCCATGCGTCCACCCAGCCGGATGTCCTGCATCGCCACGAGGAAGAGATTGATCCCGCCGACTTCTGAGAGCTTGCGCCGCAACCGCGCGATGACGGCATCGGCGCTGACCTGCCGGACTTCGAGCGGTTTTAGCGTGATGAACATCCGGCCGTTGTTCACGGTGGAACTGCCGGAGGACGCGCCGATGAACGAGCCGATGGTGGCCACGGCCGGGTCTGCCTCGACGATGCGCGCGACCTTGTCCTGCAAGGCGGCCATGGCGGGGAAGGAAATGTCCTGCGCGGCTTCCGTGGTGCCCATGAGCACGCCGGTGTCCTGCTGCGGGAAGAAGCCCTTCGGCACGGCTTGGTAGAGCCATACGGTCCCGGCCATCGTGGCCACAGTCACTACGAGCATGATCACCTGATGGCGCAGCACCCAGTTGAGGCCGAATTCATAGACGCCCAGAAACGAGTGGTAGATGCGTTCCGAAGTGCGGTAAAAAACCCCGCGCGAAGCATAGGAAGACTCCGCCCGCAGGAAGCGCGAGCAAAGCATCGGCGTCAACGTCAACGAGATCACACCGGAGACCAGGATCGCCGCGCTCAATGTCACGGCGAACTCATGAAACAGCCGTCCGATCAAGCCACCCATGAAGAGCAGGGGGATGAACACCGCCACCAGCGAGAGACTCATGGAGGCCACGGTGAAGCCGATTTGCCGCGCGCCCTTTAACGCGGCGGTCATCGCCGAGTCTCCCTGCTCGATGAACCGAAACACGTTCTCGATCACCACGATCGCGTCATCCACCACGAAGCCCACCGAAATCGTGATGGCCATCAGCGAGAGGTTATCCAGGCTGAAGCCACAGAGATACATGAGCGCAAAGGTGCCTGCCAAAGCCAGCGGCACGGTGATGCTGGCGATGAATGTGGGCCAGAACCGGCGCAGAAACAGGAAGATCACCATCACCACGAGGCCGATACTCAGCCCCAGAGAGAACTGCACATCTTTCACCGATGCGCGGATGGTTGTGGTGCGGTCGCTGAGTTGGGTGATCTGCACGGACTGGGGAATCCAGCGTTTCAACTCGGGCAGCACGGCTTTTATCCGGTCCACGGTCTCAATCACGTTTGCCCCGGCCTGCTTGTAAACAATCAGCAGAACCGCCCGCTTGGTGCCGGACCAGCCGGCGAGACGCTCGTTCTCGACGCCTTCCTCGACGCGGCCGAGCGAGGTCAGCTTGATCGGCGTGCCCTTGCGCTGTGTGATGATCAGCGACTGGTAATCCTTCACGTCGATCAACTGGCCGTTGCTGGTGATGGTGTAGCTCGTGTCCGGGCCGTCGAAGCTCCCGAGTGGCGCGTCCACGTTCACCTGGCCCAGCAGCGAGCGCAATTCCTCGAGGCTCAGGCCGGCGGAGGCGAGGGCGGCGGGGTTTACCTGGACGCGCACGGCGGATTTTTCCGCGCCGTTGAGCACCACCTGGCTCACGCCTTCCACCTGGCTGAGGCGCTGACCGATGACGCTGTCCGCATACTCGAAGACCGCCGTGGGCGCGAGGGTCGCGGAAGTCATCGCCAGCACCATGATCGGAGAATCGGCCGGGTTGATTTTCCGGTAGGTGGGCGGGTTGGGCATGTTGAACGGGAGTTCATTGCCCGCCGCGTTGATCGCGGCCTGCACGTCACGTGCGGCGTCGTCCACCTTCCGGTTGAGATCGAACTGGACGGTGATGGAAGTGCCGCCCAGCGTGCTGATGGAGGTGATTTCCGTGACGCCGGAAATCTCGGCGAGCCGGCGTTCCAGCGGGGTCGCCACGGAGGACGCCACCGTCGCGGGATCCGCTCCGGGCAGCGAGCCGGAGACTTGGATGACTGGCGAATCCACGCGCGGAACCGCCGCGACCGGCATCAGGTGATAGGCCACGACGCCGAGCAAAAACAGTCCTGCCGCCAAGAGCGAAGTGCCCACGGGCCGGCGGATGAATGGCTCGGAAATGTTCATGTCGCCGGAGCGTTGGCTGGTGGGTTGGCCGGTTCGGCGGCGGGTGGTTCGGCTTCCGCCAAGCCTAGCGAACGCCGCCAGCGGCGGGCCCACTTGCCGAGCCGATCGAGATACAAGTAAATGACCGGCGTGGTGTAGAGCGTGAGGAATTGCGACAGCAGCAGCCCGCCGACGATGGCGATGCCCAGCGGCCGGCGCAGCTCGGAGCCGGTTCCATCCTGCAACGCCAGCGGCAATGCGCCGAGCAACGCCGCCATCGTGGTCATCATGATCGGCCGGAACCGCAGCACGCAGGCTTGGTAGATCGATTCTTCCGGCGGCAGCCCTTCCGTGCGTTCTGCCTCGAGCGCGAAGTCGATCATCATGATCGCGTTTTTCTTTACGATGCCGATGAGCAGGATGATGCCGATCAATGCGATGAGCGAGAGGTCATGCCCGCAGAGATCGAGGGCGAGTAGCGCACCCACGCCGGCGGAGGGCAGGCTGGAGAGAATCGTGATCGGGTGGATGTAGCTCTCGTAGAGGACACCGAGCACGATGTAGATGACGACAATGGCCGCAAGCAGCAGCCACGGCTCGCTCTTCAAGGAGGAGCGAAACTCCGCCGCTGTGCCGGAGAAGGTCGCCACGATGGTCTCCGGCATTTCGATCTCGCGCTGGGCTTTTTGAATCGCCTCGACTGCCGCGCCGAGCGAGCTGCCGGGCTGGAGATTGAAGGAGAGCGTGACGGCGGGAAATTGGCCCTGATGCACGATGGCCAGCGGCGCGGTGATGGTTTTCACGGCGGCGATCGTGTTCAGCGGCACGAGCTGGCCAGTGGTGGATTTCACGTGGATTTTGCTGAGGGATTCGGGCGTGAGTTGAAAGCGTGGCTCGGCTTCGAGGATCACGCGGTATTGATTGAGCTGGGTGAAAATCGTGGAGACTTGGCGCTGACCGAAGGCGTCGTAGAGGGTGTCGTCAATCGCCTGCGGAATCACGCTGAGGCGCGCGGCCTTGTCCCGGTCGATCTCGATGTGAAATTGCAAACCGCCCGATTGTTGATCGGACGCCACGTCGGTCAGCTCGGGCAGGCTGCGCAACTTGGCGAGGAGTTTCGGTGCCCAGGCAGACAGCTCGGCTTCATCGGCGTCTTCCAGCGTGTATTGAAACTGCGTGCGGCTCACGCGGCTGTCGATCTGCACGTCCTGCACGCCTTGCATGAAGAGGGAAACGCCTTGCACGTCCTTCGTGGCTGCGCGCAGCCGGCCCATGATGGTGGCAATGCCGGCGCGCTGCTCGCGGGGCTTAAGGTTGATGTAGATGCGGCCGGTGTTGACGGTGGCGTTGACCGTCCCCGCGCCGACGAAGGAAGCAACGCTCGCCACGTCGGGGTCCTGCCGGATGATCTCGGCGATCGTGCGCTGGCGCTCGACCATCGCGCGGAAGGAGATGGATTGCGCGGCATCCGTGACGCCGATGATGAGGCCGGTGTCCTGCATCGGCAGCAGGCCTTTGGGAATGACCACGTAGAGCCAGACGGTGGCGACGAGCGTGCCGACGGCGATGAGCAGGGTGAAGGCCTGATTGCGCAGCACCCATTTGAGGCCGGCCTCATACCACGCGAGCATCCCTCGAAAGAAGTGTTCGGTCAGCAGGAATAGCCGGCTGTGATCGCCGGGTTTCTCCGGCTTCAGCAGGTGCGCACACATCATCGGCGTGAGCGTGAGCGAGACGATGGCAGACACGACAACGGACACGCTCAAAACGATGGCGAACTCGCGGAACAGCCGGCCCACGATGCCGGTCATGAACAGCAGCGGGATAAACACGGCAATCAACGAGACGCTCAGGGAAATCACCGTGAAGCCGATCTGCTTCGCGCCCTTGAGTGCGGCTTGCATGGGCGTTTCACCCAGCTCCATCAAGCGCACGATGTTCTCGATCATCACGATGGCGTCATCCACCACGAAGCCGGTGGCGATGGTCAGCGCCATGAGCGAAAGATTGTCCAGGCCGAAGCCCGCGAGCTTCATCACGCCAAACGTGCCGACAATCGCGAGCGGCAGCGCGACGCTGGTGATGACGGTGGCCCAGAATTTCCGGAGGAAGAGGAAGATCACCATAATGACGAGCGCCATCGTCAGCAGCAGCGTGAACTGCACGTCGGCGATCGAAGCGCGGATCGTTTCCGTGCGGTCGGAGAGGATGGTGATTTTGACTGTGGGCGGGATGGAGCTGCGCAAGCGCGGCAGCAACGCCTTCACCCGGTCGGCGGTCTCGATGATGTTCGCGCCGGGCTGGCGTTGAATGTCGAGAATCACCGCGGGCTGGCCGTCCACCCAGCCGGCAAGCCGGACGTTTTCGACGTTGTCAATGACCTCGCCGATGTCTCCCAAGCGCACGGGCGAGCCGTTTTTGTAGGCGATGATGACGTTGCGATACTCGGCGGCGGAGAAGATCTGGTCGTTGGCGCTGATCGCGTAAGCCTGGCGCTGGCCGTCGAAGCTGCCCTTGGGCGCGTTGATGTTGTTCTGGATGAGGGCGAGGCGGATTTCCTCGAAGCTGATGCCGAGTGTGGAGATGGCTGCTGGGTTCACGCGCACGCGCACGGCGGGCTTCTGGTTGCCTTCGATGGTGACGAGGCCGACGCCGGTGACTTCACTGAGTTTCTGTGCGAGGACGGTGTCGGCGAGGTCGTTAACCTTTTCTAGCGGCAAGGTGTCGGAGGTGATTTTCAGCGTCAGGATGGGCGTGTCGGCTGGGTTGACCTTGCTGTAGGTCGGCGGGCTGGGCATGGTCTTGGGCAGCACGCCGTTGGCGGCGTTGATCGCGGCCTGCACGTCCTGTCCGGCGGCATCAATGTTTCTTTCCAGATTGAATTGCAGGGTAATGCTGGAATTGCCGAAGGAACTCACAGAAGTCATCTGCGCCAAGCCGCTGATCTGGCCGAACTGGCGCTCCAACGGCGTCGTGACGGATGACGCCATCACATCGGGGCTCGCGCCTGGATACTGCGCCGTCACCTGGATGGTCGGGTAATCAATCGGCGGCAGCGCCGAGATGGGCAGCAGATAATACCCCAACATGCCCAGCATGATGATCGCCGCCATCAGGAGCGACGTGGCGATGGGCCGGCGGATGAAGGGCTCGGAGAGATTCACTGCTTGGACTTTTTGCCGCGCGATTCAGCGCCGGGAGCCGTCCCCGGCGGGCCCGGTGGTTTTCCCGCTGGCGGGCCGGTGAGAATTTTCGCGCTAGGCTGCAGCTTGTGCTGGCCGTCCACCACCACGGTTTCCCCGGGTTGCAGGCCGGATTCGATCAAGGCTTGGCCGCTGGCCATCTGTCCGACCTTCACGGGCCGCAGCTTTACGGTGGAATCCTCGGTGTTCACGACGAATGCGTAAGTGCCATCGGGGCCGCGCTGCACGACCGTCGAGGGCACGACGATGCCATTGGTGCGCGTGGTCAACAGCAGGCGGGCATTGACAAACTGGCCGGGCCACAACCGCAGGTCCGCGTTGGGGAAGGTGGCTTTGAGCCGGATGGTGCCGGTGGTGGTGTCGATCTGGTTGTCGATCACGGCGAGTTTGCCTTCGTCCAGCACGCTCGTGTCATCGCGGGCAACGGCGAGCACGGGCAGTTCGCCGCGAGCCATCTGCTGCTGAATGTCGTTCAATGTCTGCTCCGGCAGCGTGAAGCTCACGGAGATGGGGCGAAGCTGCGCGATCACGACGAGGCCATTGGCATCATTCGCGCGCACGATGTTGCCTTGATCCACCTGTCGCAATCCCGTGCGGCCGCTGATGGGCGCGAGGATTTTGGTGTAGTTGAGCTGGACCTTCGCGCTGTCGATGGCGGCTTGATCGGCCTTCACCGTGGCTTCGAACTGATCCACGAGTGCCTTTTGCGTGTCGTAGTCCTGCTGAGAAACAATTTTCAGCGCCAGCAGGTCGGCATTGCGCTTCAACTGGATGCGGGCGTTGGTAAGTTGCGCCTCGTCCTGAGTCTTGCGCGCCTCGGCTTGCGCCACTTGGGTGAGAAACGGGTCGGGATCGATCTGGGCCAGCAAATCGCCAGCCTTCACGTCCTGGCCCTCGGTGAACGCCACTTTCTGCAACTGCCCGTCCACGCGCACGCGCACGGTGACGCTGTTATAGGCCATCACTGTGCCCAAGCCGTCGAGGTAGATGGGCACATCTTTTTGCAGGACCTTGGTCGTCACCACCGGGACGGGCGGCTGCGGCGGCCGGCCGCCTCCGCTGCCCGGCGGACCCTTGCCCTCGGGCGCAGCGGCGGGGTGTTGCTGCCGATACCACCACACGCCGCCGCCGGCCAGTGCGAGCACGAGCACCACGATGAGGAGGTTGCTGCCCAGGCTGGCCCGCGCGCTGGCCGGGGCCGACGGTTTCGTTGGTTCCGTGGAAGCGTCACTGGGTTGCATGGCTGATTTGATGATGGCAAAAAGTCTGACGATTGCCCCGGGTAAAATCGCTGACGGATTGTTGGCGGGGCGCGAATGCAATGGGATGTTGAACAGGATTATGTCGCCCGTCGAGCGTGGGTGTGGGTGATGGGAACGTGTGGCCTCGCCTCGCTGACCGCGTTACCCTGTGGGCGTAACGAATGCAGCGACTTGGCAAAAACCACGGCGGCTATCACGGCGAGCGGATCGACGTGGAGCGGGTCTGCCATGCGGCGGCGCACGCGGCCCGGCTGCACGGTTGGGAAGTGGCGTCCATCCCGTTCGACGGCGGCGGTGAATTGCTCACGTTCCGCCGACCCCATCCGGGCGCGCAGCGGAATGTCTATCTCTCCACGGGCATTCACGGGGATGAACCGGCCGGGCCGCTGGCGGTGCAGCGGTTGCTGGAGGAGAATTGCTGGCCGGCCAATATGAATCTGTTCCTCTGTCCATGCTTGAACCCGACCGGGTTTCCGGATAACCGCCGGGAAAACCTGCACGGCAAGGATCTAAACCGCGACTACAAGCACTTCGAAACGGCAGAGGCGCGCGCGCATGTGGCGTGGCTGGCCCAGCAACCCGCGTTCGACGTTGCGTTCTGTCTACACGAGGACTGGGAGTCGAATGGCTTTTACCTTTACGAACTGAATCCCGACGGCTTGCCCTCACTCGCGCAGCGCATGGTGGACGCGGTGGCTTCGGTCTGTCCGATCGATCTGACGGAGGTGATCGAAGGCCGGCCCGCGCACGGCGGGATCATTCATCCCAGCCACGACCCGAGCTCGCGGCCGCAATGGCCGGAGGCGTTTTGGTTGCTCCAACACAAGACTCGGTTGAGCTACACGCTGGAGGCACCGTCGGATTTTCCGTTGCCGATGAGAGTGGACGCCTTGGTGGCGGCGGTGCGGGCGGCGTTGGGGTGAAGGCTGGGTTCGGCGCCCCCCTTTATTCCTGCGCGCGGGCGGTGCGGGCCATGGCGGGTCTCACGAACTCAATGAACGCCTCGGCCGTATGCGGCTGGCGGAGATCAAGGGTGGTCGCGAACACACGAATGGGCATATTGAACGGCCCCGGGCTGGCACTGAAGAAAACTTCCAACCCGCCAAGTCCCGTGCCGCCAATCACCGTCACCGGTTCCGCGCGGACACCTTGGACATGAGCGGGGAGGGTGAGTTCCACGCGCACAGCCTCGGCAGCCAGTGACTTGTCCCGGCGCAGGTGGAAGGGAATTTTCACTGCAGCTCCCGGCACGACGCGCACGGAGGTGAGATCGAGTTCCAATTCGAGCAGCCCTGCCTGCGTGATGGTAATGACCTGATCGTTCTGCTCGTTTTGGCTGTAGCTGACGACATGTTCGGACCCGTCATGGTCGCGGATCGTGCCCAGCAACATGACTTGGGAACGGCTCGTGCGACTCAGCTCCATGCCCGGCGGGAACGTGACTTCAAACTCGAACCGGTCGTCGCCCGGCGAAATCTCCACTGGCGGCGCGGTGACGCCCTGCAAGTGACGTCCCTGCCGGTCGGCGAGTTTGGCCACGAGGGGCCCCTCGTAGCCGCCGCGTTCGATGCCGTAGGGCCGCCGGTATTTCGAGCCGCGTGGCACGATGTTCATCAGGAATTCGCTCGTGGTTTTGAACGGCGTGGACAGAGCCAATGCGAGCAATACCGAATCAATCGCCGCTTCGCCGCGCGGGGCCGGGAGACTGGCCGTGCGCGTGACCACCTCACCATTGAGGGTGGCTGTGCCGCGCACCGTGAGATGAGCGGCCCCAATTTTCGCCCCGTGCTCGGCGGAAAAACTCAGATCTGCCGTGGTGCGGCCGGCGGCGATCTTGGTGCCTGAGACGGTTACCTGCGAAGGCAATCCCTCGACCGCGAGGTCAATGTCTCCCTTGAATCCGCCGCGCGTGACGACGTTGACCTTGAGTTTGCCGGGCTGCTGCTTGCCGCCGCGCTTGGGCTTGCCGGGTGCTGGCTCGCTATCGGCGGTTTCGCGGATGACGGTGAGCGTGTCGTTGGCGAGCGTGAGCTGAAAATCCGGCGTGGGATTCGGCGGTGCGACGCGCAGGCGATACGCGAAGTCCGCACCTCCGCGTGAGGCGAATCGCTCGCTGATGCGTTCGAGGAATTCACCGTCGGCCGGCGCGCGGAAGTTCAGGGTGAGATCGGTCAGTTCACCGGGGGCGGCTTCCCCACTGACGATCGTTTTGCCGCTGTCATCCACCACCGAGACCACCGGGGTGAGCGGACTGCCAAGGCGGGCTGAGGCGAGGGAGAATTCCAAGGTCTCGCCCTTTTTGGCGGAGAACCGCCAGACATTCGTGCCCCCCGGTTTGAGGATGCGACCGTTCAACACCGCGGGCACCGCGAATGGAGCGGAACCTTCCGCGTAAACGAGTTCCGGCAATTCATCGAGTTCGAGCACCGTGGTCGTGGCGAACTTTCCGTTGAAGACCAGCGGGACGCTAACTGCTCCGGAGCCGGTGGCTGGGAGTTTGATTTCGAGTTCCCGCGCGGGCAACGCCTGGCCGGCAAGCGCGAGCTTCACACTTTGACCGCGTTGGCCGCCGAGGGGAAAGGTGCGTGTCACTACCGGCCGATCGGTGATGGTGAGGCGATACACGTAGCTCTGGAGGCCGTTGGCATTCACGTCGTCGATCCGCACGCCGTAGGTGCCGTCGCGAGGCGCGGTGAATTGCAGCATCGGATCGGTGCGCTGGGTGGCGAGGGCCTCCTGCAAGGGATGTCCCGCCGCGTCCTGCACAATCAGCCGGGCCTGCAACTGCGAGCCGAGTGACAACGCTGCAAGCGAAATAGTGAACGCCTGCCCCGCACGCGCCGGAAAGGTCCAAACATCCACATCCTCCCGCGGAAAGATGCGGCCGTTGATTGTCACCGGTGGGGTGACAGCCACGGGCAACGGTTCGCCCTCCACTTCCGTTTCGATGATTTCGGGCAGATCACCGACGATGAACTTCATGGCCGGAGTCGCTCCTTGCGAAGTCCACGTCCGCCAATGGCGCACGCCGAGCGGGGCGTCGTCCGCGATGCGGATGGTGGCGGCGTGATCGCGCGGGTAATCCTCGCTGCGTTGTGACGCGGGTTGGACGATGAGCGGCCCCTCGAACCAGATCGTGTTGGTCTCCACGACCCACGCGGGGGCCGAGACACCTGGCCCGAGCATTTCAAAACCCGCCTTGCCGTGGAAATAGCACCCGCCCACCCGCACGGGCACACTCGTTCCGCGCTGTCCGCCGGCAGGGAAAATGTAAGCCGCCAGTGGCTCCACCGCGCGGGCGGTGAACGTCTCCACGCTCAAGGCGAGGAGTGCGAGCACAAACGGATAGATGAATGGGCGGCGCGGCATCAAGAATCCCGACGCTGGCCATCTGGGCATGTTCAACCCGTGGTCCTGAAAATCCGTTTCGAAGCTTCCAATACTCACTCGTTCCGGATTTGCGGCCCAACTTTCCCTTGTTCAGCGCCTGAGCTTCCTGCCAGTTTCCCGGCATGAAATCCGTTCGCTCACGGGCGCTTTCCGTCCTGTCGCTGGGCGTGCTTTGTGGACCGGCTCTCGCCGCCGAGACACTTTCAAACGGCATCGAGCTGCCGAACCAGTGGCCGCCGCAGCACGGAACGAACCTCACCCGCCAGCCGCTGGGCGAACCGCCGTATCTGAAGCAGCTGCCCAAGGTCATCCCGATCAATGTGGGCCGGCAGTTGTTCGTGGATGACTTCCTCATCGAGTCGGGCACGCTCCAGCGCACGCACCATCTGCCGGAGTATCACGCCGCAAGTCCGGTCATCGGCCCGGACCAGCCGTGGGAGGGCAAGGGCAGCCGCGCCCGGGCCGGCGTGTTCAGCGACGGCGTTTGGTTCGATCCGCGGGACCGGCTCTTCAAGGCTTGGTATTGGAGCGGGGCGGTTTCCGAGCAGCCGCTGCGCTATGCCACCTGCCTGGCAACAAGCCGGGACGGCATCCGCTGGGAGAAACCGGTCGCAGCGGCTCGGGGCATCGCAATTTCATCCGCTACAGCACGTCCGCCGACGGGATTCATTGGACGTTTGTTGCCGACTCGACGGACTGTGGCGACCGCACCACTGTCTTTTTCAACGCGCATCGTCAGCGTTGGGTCGCGGGCCTGCGCGAAAGTTCGCCGCTGGTCAGCCGTTGCCGCGGCTATTTCGAGGCGCCGGATGCGCGCGGCATCCTGACCTTTGCCGATGCCCGGCTGCGGGCGCAGGGGGTGAAATACTGGCTCGGAGCCGACGAACTCGATCTTGCCCGTGAGGACCTCAAGCTGCGCCGCCCCAAGAACCGCCCCTGGGACCTGGTTCCCTCGCAACTCTACAACTTGGACTGCATCGCCTACGAAAGCGTGATGCTCGGCCTGTTCAACATCTGGCGCGGCCAGCCGGCGGAGGAGCTGAAGCGCGCGAAGATCAACGAGCTGTGCGTCGGCTTCAGCCGCGATGGCTTTCACTGGAGTCGTCCGGATCGAAGGGCTTTCTGCCCCGTGAGCGAGGACCCGAAGGCGTGGAACCACGGCAATGTGCAGAGTGCCGGCGGCGGCTGTCTCGTGGTCGGAGACAAGCTTTACTTCTACGTCGGCGGCGTGAACTGGAGCAGCTCAAGCCGGCACGCCGACCCGAACAACACCGGCCTCGCCATCCTGCGCCGTGACGGCTTCACCTCCATGGACGCCGATGCCAGCGGCGGCTCGTTGACGACGCGTCCAGTCGTCTTCACCGGCAGGCATCTGTTCGTGAACGTCGCCGCGCCGAAGGGCCGGCTGGCAGTCGAGATCCTCGATGAATCGGGGAAAGTCATCGCGCCTTTCACCCGCCGCGACTGCCGCTCGGTCACGGACGACAGCACCAAGCGCGAGGTGCGCTGGGACAGCGCAAAGGATTTGTCCGCCCTCGCCGGCCGGCCCGTGCGATTCCGGTTCCACCTGACGAACGGCTCACTCTACGCTTTCTGGACCAGCGAGGATGAGCGCGGCGCGAGCGGTGGTTTCGTGGCTGCTGGCGGGCCTGGTTTCATCGGCGCGAAGGACGAGTAGGGTTGACTCATGCCGATCACCGTCAGGCTGTCACGCAGCGCCAGCCTGGAGTATGCCTTGCTGCTGCTGCCAAGTTTCCCCGCCGCCGAACCCGTTTTGGTCGAAGACGGACAGCCGCGTATCAATGAGCACGGATGACCCTCCCTTGCTACCACGAGATGCTGGCCGAGCCGAAAGCGGCGCTGGCTGCGGAGCGGTAATTACTGTTCTGCAACGATGGGGTTGGCCAGCGGCTCCGCCCCCATCCTGCCCAGCGACAACCCGGTGGACTAACTCTTCGCCTAGGCCAGTCGCCTTCGCAACCACGCCTCCGCCCCGTCGAGGTCAGCGAACTTCCCCTCCAGTTGCGCCTCGAAGGCCTCATGCAGCAGGGCTTTGAACTCGCGGCCCGGCTTCAGCCCTGCTGCGACCAAGTGGCGTCCTTGTAGAATCGGCTTCGGTGCGCTGTCTTTCACGCGCAACTCCTCCGCCTTTGCCAGGAGCCGCTGCACGCCTTCGGGCACGCACGGTGGCTTGGGCGGCCGCCCGTTATGGTCCGCCGTCACGATGATGCACAAGCCGGCAATCGTCTCCGGCTCCAGGCGCTTCGCCAGCCGCCGCACCGCGCGGTCCGACACCGGCTGCAAGTGCGCGAGGTGATTCGCCACCAACGGCGGCACGCGGTCACGGATGGCGTGCGGCACGTGGATGCGGCCCAGGAATCGCAACGCCGGTTCCACGCCGCCTTCCTCATGCCCCGGGGAAACGATTCTCATCCGCCCGTCGCGCAGTGCCTCGTGCGTCACCGCCGGCTTCCCGAAATCATGCGCCAGCACCGCGAGCATCCACGCCACGCGCGATTCCTCCTCTGCGCCCTGCCACTCCGGCAGCTTCACCAAAGCATCGCAACAATGCGCCGTGTGCGTGAACACATCTCCCTCCGGGTGCCATTCCGGGTTTTGCACCGTGCCGCGCAACGCCGCGACCTCCGGGAAATGCTCCAGCCATTCCGTGTCGGCCAAGAACCGCAGCCCCACCGACGGCACCGTGCTCTTCGCCGCCCACTTCCACCACTCATCCCCCACGCGCTCCACCGCCAGTTCGCTGAAGCTCGCCTTGATGCTCCGGCACAGTGCGATGGTCTCCGGAGCCACACTCAGATTGAACCGCGCCGCAAACTGCATCCCGCGCAACACCCGCAGCGGGTCCTCCACAAACGCGTCACTCGTGTGCCGCAAGACGCGCGCCCGCAGGTCCGCCTGTCCGTTGAAGAAGTCCAGCACCTCCCCGCAGCGCGGGTCATACATCAGCGCGTTGATGGTGAAGTCCCGCCGGCTTGCGGCCTCCTGCGGCGTGATGCCTGCGTCAAATTCGACCGCGAAGCCTTTGTGCCCCTGCGCCACCTTGCGGTCGCGACGCGGAATGGCGAAGTCATACGCCAGCCCGCTGCCCGTCGTGAGCTTCGCCACCCCGAAGGACTGCCCCACGAAATCCACCCGGCCCCAGCGCCGCAGCGCCTTTGTCAGTGCCTCGTAGCCCACTCCGAACACCTCCACATCGAAGTCCTTGACCGCGAGGCCCAGCAACGCATCGCGCACACAGCCGCCCACAAGGAACGCGCGCGACAACTCCGGCGTCTCCGCCAGCAGTCGGGCGAGTTCGCTCGGGACAAACAGAGGCATGCTCACCTTGCCAATCTCAATGCCACCGTTGCAGCTCGACAATGTTGCCTTCCGGGTCAGCCATGTAGATCAGTGTCAGCCGTCCGGCACCCGGGATGTCGAGGGTCACGAGCTGGCCCACGTCCTTGCCACCCAGTGCAAGGATTTCGGCCCGTTTGGTGGCGACGTCTGGCACTTCAAACGCGAGGTGCGCAAAACCGGGACGATTCAAAGCCGTGGGCAGCAGGGGCAGGGTCTCGTCATAAGTGAAGATCTCAATCGTCGGCCCGCGCTCGCCGTGACCGGGCAGACGCAGGTGCCGGCCTCGGATGCGCGCGCCGGGCATCCCGGTGAGGGCATCGGTTTGCGGCCCGTGATGATCACGCTCCGAACTCACGGGCTCGCAGGCAAACACGCGGCAGTAGAAGTCGGCCAGCCGCTGCCAATCGTGGGCGATGAGATTGGTGTGCGCGTAGCGGATGGGCTGGGGTGACGTTGACATGTTCGAGCCGCGACATTGCTGGGTGGTAGCACCGGCGTCAACCGTCGCAGTGAGGCTTGCCGGAAGTGGAGTTTCAGGCACGCTTTCGGCCATGAGCATCCCGTTGCATCAGCTTCGCGCCGGCGTGATCGGCACTGGTTTCATCGGCCCTGTTCACATCGAGGCGCTCAAGCGACTCGGCGTGCAGGTTACGGCGATCTGTGGTTCCACGAAGTCCGCTCGCGCCTGTGCCGACCAGTGGGGCATCCCCGAGGTCTATGGGGACTATGATTATCGCGCGATGTTCGCGTCGCCGAACGTGGATGTGGTGCACATCACGTCGCCGAACAAAGTGCATGTGGAGCAGTCGCTCGCCGCATTGGCCGCCGGCAAACATGTGGTGTGCGAGAAGCCGCTGGGGATGACGGCGAAGGAGACCGCGCGCGTAGTGGCCGTTGTGAAGCGCCGGGGTGCGCCGGTTTTCGCAGTGAACTATATGTGCCGGTTCTTCCCGGCGGTGTTGCAGATGCGGGCGTTGGTGCAGCGGGGTGAGCTTGGGCAGATCATTCATGTGCAGGGGCATTTCTTTCAGGACTGGCTGCTGCACGCGACGGATTATAACTGGCGCTTGCTGGCCAGTGAGGGCGGGCAACTCCGGGCGGTGGGAGATATCGGGACACATTGGATTGATGCGGTTTCATTCATCCTCGGCACTCGTGCGGAAGCGGTGTTCGCGCATCTGGAGACGTTTCACAAGACCCGCTACCGTCCGCGTGGGGAAGTGCGGACCTTTGCGAAAGTGGTCCCCAAGACGATGCTGCCGTATCGCGTGGACACCGAGGATTTCGGCAGCGTGCTGCTGAAGTTTGGGAGGGCGAAGCATGGTTATGTAAATGGCACGCACGCCAATGCTGCGATCTCGCAGGTGGCCGCAGGTTGGAAGTGCAGCCTCGCGCTCGGCATCTACGGCACGAAGGGCAGCGTGCGTTGGGACCTGCAGCAGCCAAACGAAATCCACGTGGGCCGCCGGGACGAGCCGAATCAGGTGCTACAGCGTGCGACGGCAGGCTTCAGCGAGGACGTGGCGGGTTACACGGACTATCCCGGAGGACACCCCGAGGGTTTCCCGGACAGCCACAAGATGCACTACCGCGCGGTGTATCAGCACATCGCGAGTGGACGGAAGACGCCGGTGCTTTTCGCGACGGCCGCCGACGGGCACCACGAGGTGAAGCTGTGTGAGGCGATCTTGAAGAGCAGCCGGGCGAAGCGGTGGGTGCGGGCGTAGGGAAGTGCCCGACCGCTGACTCAGTTACTTGGCCAGCTTTTTCACGAGCACCTTGGAGTTGCGACCGCTCTGGTCGTATTTCTCACGGCGGGCGGGAGGCAGGTCGTCAGGAGTGCCTTCGGCAAAACCGCCTTTGCTTTGAAAATAGGTGAAGGCCTGCGTGGAGAGGGTGACGAGTTCGGACAGGCCGAGTTCGCGGGCCTTGTTCTCAATAAACTGGATCAGCTTCTTGCCGAGTCCCTGATTCTCGTGCGACGGCGCGACGAAGAGGAAGGCGAGTTCGCCCTTGTTCGCCTCGGGATACACATGCAAGGCGACGCACGCGACGGGGTTGCGGTCGATGTCGAAGACGTAGTAATCGCCCAACTGTTTCTCGATGGTGGCGCGGGTGCGCTTCATCAGCTCCTCGCTAAGGACGGAGTTCTTGGTGAGGCGGAGTAGGGCGCGGATGTCCTTCTTCTGTGCGGGGCGAATCTGCTGGAACTCATCGGCGTAAACGAGAGTGCCAACGCCCTCGTTGGAGAACACCTCGGCCAGCAATGACTCGTCAGTGCGACCATTGATGAGGTGGACGCGGGGAACGCCGGACAGACAGGCGGAGGCGGCGGCGCGGGCGCGGGCGGTGTCCTCCGGCGAAAGTTCCTTGCGGCCGATCAAGCCGATGAGGTCGGCGGCGAGGATTTGCTTGAGCAGTTTGCCCTGGTGGACCAAGCCGTCGCTCGTGGTGACGAAGATGATTTTCGCCGCCTTGAGGCCGGTGCCCAAGGCGAGCGCAATGGTGTCGGAGGTCACGCGGTAGGTCTTACCGTCGCCATCGAAGCCCAGCGGCGGAATGACCGGGGTGATCCCGGCGGCGAGGAGCGTCTGGAGCATCTCGGTGTCCACGCGCTCGACCTTGCCGGTGAAGAGGTGATCGACGCCCTGCAAGATGCCCAGCGGCGAGGCGATGATGGCGTTGGGCGACGCGGCGCGGAGGTCGTTGGTGGAGAGGCCTTCGAGGATTTCGTGGGTGAGCCGGTTCGCTGCGGTGAGGGAAAGCTGGAGCGTGGCGGCGTCGGTGATACCGGTGCCGTCGAGGTTCGAGGGCGTGATGCCGCGCTCCGCACCGAGGGCCTGGATTTGGGCGGCCGCACCGTGGACGATGACGACGCGGATGTTCAGCGAGCGCAGGA
Source organism: Pseudomonadota bacterium (assembly GCA_009922615.1). GTDB lineage: Bacteria > Verrucomicrobiota > Verrucomicrobiia > Limisphaerales > SXTU01 > SXTU01. The sequence goes on along the minus strand of RFVF01000047.1, from coordinate 1,263 downwards.
CCGCGAGGTCGAGCAGGAGGTTGGCGAAGTTTTCGTCCGTCACCACCGCGCCATCGACGGCGATGACGAAGGTCTTCTCGCGGAAGCGCGGGATGTATTGGAGGATGCCCCGAAGGTCGGTAAGTTTCACTATGATTGGCGCGGTCGGTCGCGCCGTAAATAAGGGGCAAGCGCGGGCCGGGATTCAACGAGAAAGTTGCCGCCAGCCAAGGCTACTTGCCCAGCACCTGCTTCAGGCCCGCGAGGAAGCGTTGGTTTTCCGTTGCCGTCCCCACGGAGACGCGGAGCCACTCGGGCAACTGGTAACCCGCCATCGGGCGCGTGATGACGCCGAGCTTCTGCAATTCGCTGAAGACGCGCGCGCCGTCGCCGACGCGCAGGAGGATGAAGTTCCCCGCCGTCGGGACGAACTCGATACCGAGCTTTTCGAACTCGGTTTGCAAGTGGCGGACGCCCGCTGCGTTCGTGCCGCGCGTGCGGCGGACGTGCTCGTCGTCGTCGAGGGCGGCGAGGGCGGCCGCTTGCGCGAGGCTGTTCAGGTTGAACGGCTGCCGGACCTTCTCGAACGCGGCAATCAGCTCGGGATTGCCAATGCCGTAGCCCACGCGTGTGCCGGCGAGGCCGTAGATTTTGGAGAACGTCCGCATGAGCAGCAGGTTTGGCTTCGTGCCAGCAGTGATGAGGGGAATCAAGTTCACGGAGTCGTCAAGGAACTCAATGTAAGCCTCGTCCATCACGAGCAGGACGTCAGGCGGGACGTTGTTGACCAGCTCGACCACTTCCTCGCGCGAGGCGAGCGTGCCGGTGGGGTTGTTTGGGTTTGCCACAAAGAGCACGCGCGTCTGCGGTGTGATGGCGCGAAGCATCGCGGGCAGGTCGTGGCCGAGCTTGCGCGCGGGGACAGTGATGAGGTTCGCGCCGGCCATCTTCGTGATGATGGGGTAAATGGCGAAACAGTATTGCGACACGACGACGTCCGTGCCCGGGGCCATGAGCGCGTGGCCGATGAACTCGATGATTTCGTTCGAGCCGTTGCCGAGAATGAGGTTGGTCGGCTCGACGTTGAGCTTCTCCGCGAGACGGCGCTTGAAGTAGAACGCGTTGCCGTCCGGGTAAAGATGCACACTGGCGGCGGCGGCCTGAATCGCAGCAAGCGCCTTGGGCGAGGGGCCAAGCGGGTTTTCGTTTGACGCGAGCTTGATGATGTCGCTGGCGGGCAGGCCGACCTCCCGCGCGACCTCCTCGATGGGACGGCCGGGCTGG
>RFVF01000046.1 GCA_009922615.1 Pseudomonadota bacterium | reverse complement strand
GTCAAGTCAACCGCTGCCGAATCCCACCGTCGCGAGCGCGTGAATGCCGAGCGAAATTATGATCACGATTAAGCGCAGGATTAAGATGCAAACAAACCGCGTTCGCTCTTGCTCTTGTGGGGGGTTCCACGCTTAATGCGCCTCTGTTTCTGGTGAAAGCCACCGCCCAATTGACGACCGACAACGCCGCTGCAACGGCGCGCCACGGGATGTTGCCAGAGCTGTTCAAGGCCCGGCTCACGAGCCTGGTGCTGCTCACCACACTGGTGGGTTTCTATCTCGGCCAGCGCGGCGGGATAAACTGGCTGCTGTTGTTCAACACACTGTTCGGCACGGGCTTGCTGGCGTGCGGAGCAGCGGCTCTCAACCAGTATTTGGAGCGGGATTTCGATGCCCTGATGGAACGCACGGAGAACCGTCCGCTGCCCGCAGGCCTCATCCAGCCGCAAACCGTCGTGGTGCTGGGCGGGGTGATCTCCGTCGCCGGCCTGCTGTGGCTGGCCTTCGGGGCGAATCTCCTGACGGCGGTGCTCGGCGCGGTGACGCTGATCAGCTATCTGTTCATCTACACGCCGTTGAAGCGCAAGACCGAGTTGAACACCGCGATCGGGGCGATTCCCGGCGCGCTTCCGCCGTTGATGGGCTGGACAGCGGCGCGCGGTGACTTGTCCATTGAAGGCTGGGCGCTGTTTGCGATTCTGTTTTTCTGGCAACTCCCTCATTTCCTCGCCATCGCGTGGATGTATCGCGAGGATTACGCGCGCGGCGGGTTTGTGATGCTGCCGTTGGTGGATCGGGATGGCTCGCGCACCGGCCGCTCGGCGGTAAGCCACACACTGGGCCTGTTGCCGGTAAGCCTCAGCCCGTTTATTTTTCACGTCTCCGGGGTGTTGTATTTTTTGGGCGCGCTGGCACTGGGCTTGGTTTTCCTGTGGTTCGCGCTGAAGTTCGCACGGCAGTTGGACCGGGTGAGTGCGAGGCGACTGTTCTTCGCCTCGATCCTGTATTTGCCGCTGCTGCTGGGGCTGATGGTGTTCGACAAGCGGTGAACAAGAAACAGTGTTGAGCGAGCAATTATCACGAAGCAGCACAGTCCGTAATTGACATTCAATTTCGCGCCGCTAGACAGAACAGCTTCTGCGCGGGGCGCAGGCAGTCGCAGAACAAAAATAATTTATGCAGGCAACGACACAGACCCACTCGCAAGAGGCGCACAGCCACGAGCATCACCACGATCCCGGCTTCCTGCGTTCGTATGTTTTTTCGTCCGACCACAAGGTCATCGGCATCCAATACGGGTTCACTGCGCTGGTGTTCCTGATGTTCGGGTTCCTGCTGATGATGTGCATGCGCTGGCAGATCGCCAAGCCGGGCACGGCCATCCCCCTCGTCGGCGGATTGCTGGAAAACTTTTTGGGCGACGTTGCCAAGGGCGGCGTGATGTCACCAGACCTCTATAACGCGTTCGGCGCGATGCACGGCACGATCATGGTGTTCCTCGCAGTGGTGCCGCTGGCGTTTGCGGCATTCGGTAATTACGTGGTGCCGCTGCAAATCGGTGCCGTGGACATGGCCTTCCCCCGCATTAACATGGCGAGCTACCAGTGCTTCGCGGCAGGCGGCGTGGTGATGTTTGTCAGTTTCTTTATTCCGGGCGGTGCGGCAGCGGGCGGCTGGACCTCCTACTCGCCGCTGGCCACGATCATCCCAACACAGGGACAAACTTTTTGGTTGATCGGCATGGTGCTGCTCATCACCTCATCGCTGCTGGGCGCGGTGAACTTCATCGCCACCGTCATCCAACTCCGCGCGCCGGGCATGACGTGGATGCGTATGCCGTTCTTCGTCTGGGCGCAGTTCGTCACGGCGTTCATCCTGCTGCTGGCCTTTCCCCCGCTTGAAGCGGCTGGCATCCTGCAATTGGTGGACAAAGTGTTTGGCTCCAGCTTTTTCCTGCCCACCGGCCTGATCGTCTCGGGCAAACCCTATGATGTTTCCGGTGGCGGCAGCCCACTGCTCTGGCAACACCTGTTCTGGTTCCTCGGCCACCCCGAGGTTTACGTGCTGATCCTGCCGGCGATGGGCGTCATCTCCGAAATCATCGCCTGCAACACGCGCAAGCCGCTGTGGGGTTACAAGTCGCTCGTTTACTCGGTGCTGGCCGTCGGCTTCATCAGCTTCATCGTGTGGGCGCACCACATGTATCTCACTGGCATGGGCACGAAGATTTCGACCTTCTTCCAGACCACGACGATGATCATCTCGATCCCGTCGGTCATCATTCTGACATGTCTCTTCATGTCGCTGTGGGGCGGCTCGATCCGCTTCAACACTCCGATGCTATTCGCTCTCGCATTTCTGCCGATGTTTGGCATTGGCGGTCTCACGGGCTTGCCGCTGGGCTTCAACTTCAGCGACCTGCATCTGCATGATTCCTACTATGTCATCGCGCATTTCCATTACGTCGTTGCGCCTGGGACCATCTTCGCACTTTTTGCGGGAATCTACTTCTGGTATCCAAAAATGACCGGCCGCTACATGAACGAGACGCTGGGCAAAACTCATTTCTGGCTCTCGCTGTTGGGCATGAACCTCGTCTTCCTGCCGATGTTCTTCCAGGGACTCTACGGCATGAGCCGCCGCATGTCGGACGGTGGAGCGACCTACGCGCTGGTGGACACCGCCGGCAAAGTCAACCCCGCCAACGAGGGCATTGTGACCGCTCTGACCGGCACGGTGATGCACCTGAACGTGTTTATCACCCACGCGGCGCTCCTGTTGCTGATCGCGCAAATTCCGTTCGTCATCAACGTCTTCATGTCCATGTTCAACGGCAAGAAGGTGGAATCCGACAATCCTTGGCAGGCCACGACGCTGGACTGGCAGACTCCCACGCCGCCGCCCCACGGCAACTTCACCAAGGAGATCGTCGTGTATCGCGGTCCCTACGAATACAGCGTGCCCGGCCAAACGAGCGATTTTATCCCGCAAAACCAACCGGATGCCCAGCCCGCGAAGTAGTTTTCTCTATTTCCCATCACCTTTTCCCCATCCCTAAAATGGAAATTCCCTACACAGCCAAACCCCGGCCTGACACGGGGCTTTACAACGCGAAGCTCGGCATCTGGCTCTTCCTTGCCTCAGAAGTCATGCTTTTCGGCGGCCTCTTCTCGTCCTACATCCTGTTGCGCGTCGGTGCGGACTTGTGGCCGCACGGGATGTTGAGTATCCCCATCGGCACCTTCAACACCTTTGTCCTCATCGCCTCCTCCGTCACCGTAGTGATGGCGTGGGCGAGCCTGAAACTGGGAAATCCCGGCAAGTTCAAGGCCTACATGGCCGCCACCATTCTCTGCGCCTTGGGCTTCTTGAGCGTCAAGAGCTACGAATACTACGTCAAGTTCACCCACTACGACGTGTGGTTCAAAGACGACGCCACCGCCGAGAAGTATTTCAAGGCCGCCTACGGGGAAAAGGGCACGGAAGAGACACGCAAGCAATTCGTCGAGCGCTTTCATCTTCACAACACCAAGGCCACCTACGATCCTGCGCAAATCCAGCTAGCTGGCCACATCGAGGGCAACCCCCTCTGCACCAACCTCAAGAAGTTGGTGGGCGCGAAACAGGAAACCATCAAATTCACCCCCGATGCTCCTCTCGGTTCGCATGAGCACCCCCACGCCATTGAGGTGAAGTTGAGCGATGTGCAGCGCCTCTCGTCCTATGTGCCGGCGCACAGCACTTTCTTCGCAATCTACTTCACCATCACCGCACTGCACGGTTTGCACGTGCTCGGCGGTGCGATCGTGCTGGCCTACTTCCTGTTAACCGTGGACAAATGGTGGAAGAAGGCCCCCGAGCAGTTCACCAACCGCATCGAAGTCGGCGGCCTCTTCTGGCACTTCGTTGACCTCGTTTGGATTTTCCTCTTCCCCATCATCTATCTCCTCTGAACCCACCATGAGCCACGACCATTCCCACTCTCACGGCCCCGGCGAAGCCTGCGCGCACGACCACGGGCACGACGACCACAACTCGCCGGAATACATTCAGAAGACGATCAAGAAATACTTGGCGGTGGGCGGTATCCTCTTCGGCGGCACCGTCCTCACGGTTGCGATGTATTACGTCCACATCCCAAGCGTGGCGATTACCATCGCGGTGGCGCTGCTCATCGCCACGGTGAAAGCGGGCTTCGTCGCTGGCGTGTTCATGCACCTTTCCGACGAGCGCAAAATGATCTACGGCGTGCTCATCTGCACCGTCTTCTTCCTAATCGGCCTGATGGCGTTGACCATTTGGGCCATGCACGACCAACCGTTCCAGACGTTGATTGACGGCAAACCAGCCTGAGCCATGTCGCTTAAAGCCTTCCATGTCCTGTTCGTCACCGCCTCAGTCCTGCTGGCGGCTTGGTTCAGTTGGTATGAACTCAGCCGCTACACGGACACCAAGGCGGCGATGGACCTGTGGCTGGGCGTTGGCTCGGGTGTCACGGGAGCAGGCCTCGTCGCCTACGGCATCTATTTCCTGAAGAAGCTCAAGAACATCAGCTACCTGTGAACCGCCGCTTCATTTTCATCACCTTCGCCGCATTGGCCCTGCTCATCGTGAGCGCGTCCGACGCGTCGGCCTGCGCCGCTTGTTTCGGCAAGTCCGACTCGAAGCTCGCCGAAGGCATGAACGCCGGCATCATGGCGCTCCTCGGCGTGGTGGGCGCGGTGCTTTCCGCCATCGCCGGCTTCTTCGTGTTCATCATCCGCCGCGCCGCCACCCATCCGTTGCCCCTCCCGTCCGAAACTCTTTCCCCTCTCGAAACCTCGAAAGCCTGACCATGCAACCGAATCCCACCTTCCTCGAACAGCTTAAGCAGGGCTTCATGCCCATCCTTGCCTCCGAGCACGGCAAAGACGTGGACCACTTCATCTTTCTGGTGCACGTGTTGATGGCCGCCCTCTTTGTCGGCTGGCTGACCTACTTCCTCTTCGCGCTCTTCCGCTTCCGCAAGAGCGCCAACCCCAAGGCTGACTACGTGGGGGCAAAAGGCACCATCTCGCAATACGCCGAAATCGCGGTCGTGGTGATCGAAGCGATCCTGCTGCTGGCCTTCGCCATCCCTCTGTGGGCCAAAGCCGTGGAGAAATACCCGGCCGACAAGGATGCCACCGTCATGCGCGTCACCGCCGAGCAGTTCTCCTGGCAGGCACGCTACCCCGGCAAGGACGGCATCTTTGGCAAGCAGGAGATGAAGCTCGTGTCCGATAAAAACCCGCTTGGCTACGACGACAAGGATCCGGCCGGCAAGGACGACGCCAGCTCCCCGCCCAAGGACATCCACGTGCCGCTCATTCCCATCAAGGTGGACGGCCGCGACACCTTCAAGCCCGTCATCGTCCACCTCACTTCAAAGGACGTGATCCACTCCTTCAAGATCACCGCCATGCGCATGACGCAGGACTGTATCCCGGGCATGAGCATTGCCGTCCACTTCACGCCGACCAAGGTGGGCAAGTTCAACATCACCTGCGCCCAGCTTTGCGGCAACGGCCACGCCTCGATGAACGCGCAATTCGTCGTGGATTCCCCGGAAGACTTTGAAAAGTGGTTCGCCGAGAAAACTGTCAAGGCCGGCGCGCCCAAGGTGGATCTCGAATAACCGCCCTGCCCTTTCACCGGGCGCGCGCCTTGAGCGCGCGCCCTTTTTTGTGTCCAGCCCGACTTCCGAATCCGAATCTCGTCACGCTCAGGCCCGCGCCGTGGAGTGGGCCGTCTGGGGCGGCATCGCCTTCGTCGTGCTGGCCATTCTCGGCGCCTTCGTGCGCGAGCGAATGCACGCGCCGACGAAGCCGTTGATGATCATCTCCCAGGTCGCCGACTTCACCCTTACCAACCAGCTTGACCGCCCGGTCACGCTGGCCGATCTGCGTGGCCAGGTCTGGGTCGCCGACATCATCTTCACCCGCTGCCCCGGCCCCTGCGCCACCATGACCAAGCGCATGAGCGAGCTGCAAGCAGCGCTGCCCACGAACGCCCCGGTCAAGCTCATCTCCCTCACCACCGACCCCGCGCACGATACCCCGCGCGCCCTGGCCACCTACGGAGAACGCTTTGGAGCCGATCCAAAACGCTGGCACTTCCTCACCGGGCCCAAGGCCGACCTCGTGAAGCTCGCCGTCCACAGCCTCAAGCTCACCGTCCTCGACAAAGAAGAAGCCAAGCGCACTTCGCCCGACGACCTCTTCATCCACTCCACCATCTTCGTCGTGGTGGACAAGCAGGGCCGCCTACGCGCCGTCTTCGAGAGCCTCGACAACGTGTTGACCGACGAGGAAGTCGCCGCCGGAGCCAGCCGGGAAAACAGCTCTTGGGAAAAAGGCGTCAAGCCCCGCTTGCTTGAAGCCGTGAACACGCTGCTGCTGGAGCCGGACAAATGACCTACACCGACCTGCCCCTCGTCAACGCCTGCCTCAACGCCACCAGCGCCGTCCTGCTCGTGCTGGGCTGGAACTTCATCCGTGCCGGCCGCCGCGAAGCCCATGCCAAAACCATGTGCGGCGCGCTCCTGACCTCTACCCTCTTTCTCTGCTGCTACCTCTATTACCACTTCCAGATGCAGCGCCAGCAAGGCGCAGCCCACACCAAGTTCGTTGACCCCGCGTGGTTCCGTCCCATCTACCTTGCCATCCTGGTCACGCACCTCATCGGTGCCATCGCCATCGTGCCGCTTGTGCTCATGACCGTGAGCCGCGCCGTGAAGGAAAACTTTCCCGCGCACCAAGCCATCGCCCGCTGGACCTTGCCTATCTGGCTCTACGTTTCCGTGACCGGCGTGGCGATCTACCTCCTGCTTTACCAAGTGTTCCCGCAGGTTCCGGGTGGAAAGTAATTCGTAATTAGTGATGAGTGCGGGGCGGCGCGAGCGCCCGGCGACACACTTACGGATTGCTGAGCACTAATTACTTTCGGCTCACCACACGCCCAGTTCGCGCAACTGCCTCTCCGCCGCTTCAGCCCAGCCCCGGTTCGCCGCCGGGCTCGCCGGGCTCGGGTGAAGAATCTTTCCGAACCGCACGCCGTCCGCGCCCCACGCCTCCCGGGCCCGCCGCTCCGCAAAATCCCCCACGCCGATGACCCATTCCGGTTGCGTGAGCGCGACGACTCGCCGCAAATGCTCATCGCACACAGCGAAGAGTTTTTCCCGCTCCGCCGCCGCGAGCTTGTCCGGCGTCACGTTGCGCCCGCCTTCGTCCATAAACGCCAGCGGACAGAAGTTCACCACGAAGTGCTCCGAAAAAAACTTCTCCGGCGAACCGAACCGCGCCGCAAACAGCCCCCACAGCCGCCGCCCGCTCACCTCCGAACGCGGGCACGCGAAGCCCTCGATCGGCCGCTTGGGATGCGCGTCCTTCGGCGATGCGACGAGTGTGTAGATGCCCATCCAATCGCGCACCGCCGCCACCTCGCCGAAGGGCACGCCCGTCTGCGCCATGCCGAATGGCCCCGGGTTCATGCCGAGGAACAACACGCGCTTCCGGCCACCGCCGAACTTGCGGAGAAAGATCTCGTGCGCCGCCCACGCATAGTCGAGCGGATTGTAAACGTAAGCCACCGGCGGCTTGAACCGCAGCCGCCCGACGGCCGCGCTCAACTCACAGGCAGCATTGACCAATGACTCACTCATGTTGGGGATGAAAAGGTGAAACCACTCGCTGGCACTGACCGGCACTAATGGAAGCCGGCCAAAGCAAATTCCGTAACCAACACATTTCCGCACTGTGTCTTCATTGCTGGCAGTCAGCGGTTCACTTCGTCGTGAGCGTCACCGTGAAACGCACGGACTTCCCACCCGGCACGCGCAGGCGGCCTTGCTCCAGCTTCCCAAGGTCGCTGGTGGCCGTTACGCCTCCGCCCTCGGGCAGGACGAACCACACGTCGCCAGTCGTCGGGCCCAGCTCAAAATCCAGCGCCAAACTCTCCGGCGCGCTGCCCTTCCGCACGCGCAGCCGCACCGGCACGCCGTCAACCTCGTATTGAAATTCGGGGAATTTCTCCACCAGGCGATAGCCATGGAACTTGACCGGCGGTTCCGAGTCGCCGGTGCCCGTGCGCAGCGGCTGCGTGGCGAGCGTGAGGAATTTTTTCCCCAGCACCTTCGCCTGGCCGCCGCCGCGCCCGGTCCACAACGGGCTCACGTCGAGGAATTCCCCGCTCCACGCGTAGCGCACGCGGCACAGCTCGGCGTCGAAGACATAGTTCACCCCTCCCGGCAGCCCGACGGCGATGCTGCGTGTGCTGGAGTCCGCGATGAAGGTCCGCAGCAACACCGGTTCATCGCGCACCATCAGCCGATAATCCTGCGGCCCATCAAGCAAACCCTCCGGCAACGGCAGCGCCTTGCCGCCCGCCAGCACCTGCGCGAGCGACACCATCTTCGCCTGCGCCTGCACGGCCGGCATATCACTGAAGAACGCAGGCATCGCCGTGCCCGGCTGCACCCGGCTTGGCTCGCGCAGCCAGCGCAACAGCCAGTCCGTGCGGATGCGCGCGTGCATCTCGGTCATGTCCGGCCCGCGCAAGTCACCGGCAGAACGATGCCCCGCGAAGTCATGGCAGTTGATGCAGCCCAGGCCGCCTTCGGCCTTGCCCAGCAGCTTCACGCCGTCGGCGATTTGCACGGGCGAAGGCGGCGGCACCGTCGCGCCCTCGCCGAGTTCAGCCCCGGCCTGTTGAGCGAACAGGTTGACCAGCGGGCGCGCCGCCTCTCCACCGTGCTCCGGCGCGAGCTTCATCCACGGACGCACGCGCTTGTTGTGCACCAGCACCTGCGTGAGCCAGCTCGCGCGCAGTTTGTTGCCCGCGTCGGTGAGCGCGGGCGGCGCGTCGGCCCCTTCCAGCGCGCGCACGGCGGGGCCGTAAAGCTCGTGGCACTCGGCGCATTTCAGTTGCCGCGCGAGGCGATGAAACTCCTGCAAAGGCGCGGGCGAAGGCCCCTTCGCCGTCAGTTGCTCGCTGACGGATACCGGCCACGCGAGCTCGCGATTGCTAAACGCGGAATGCGGGACCGGCTCCCGGTCGAAGTGCTCGGATTCCCACTGAAGCTGCACGCGAGCGAGCGCGCCGGGCGGGCGGGTGAACTCGATCTTCAGCGCCCGCTCGCCGGCTTCGAGCGGTGTCGGTCGGCCTTGGATCTCCTGGCCGTCCAAGAAAACTTTCGCGTCGGCGAAGAGCGTGTAACGCCCGCCGCGCGCGAGCTTGAGCACGCCAGTCCACGTGACGGAGAACTGCGGTTGGAGCGTGGGGTGAACGGACTCGCCAGGCAGAAGCGTGAAGTTTGGCGTGGGCAGCGCGAACTTCACCGTGCGCTGGCCGTCTGTGGCGGTGGCGACGAGACCGGAAAGTGCGAAGGCACGATCTGCAAAAGCCAACCAAGCCAGCAGACCGAAGGTGAGATAGTTCCCAGCGCGGCGCATGGCATGAGGATAGGAACTTTGAGCTGATGGCGGCAAGCCCCGCAGTAGTTTCGCACGAACCAACGGTCCATAATCACACAGTCGATCACAGGCGGACCGGCCGAGGGATGCCACTTGGCCGGCCGGTGGTTGAAGGCCAGGCGAATGGAGGAACAGTTGAGCGGTTAACTCTTAACCGGTTTGAACTCGCGAGCGCGGCGTTGTCCTTCTTCGCGATCCAACGCGCTCAACTTGGGTTCAAGGATGCCGCAATGCTTCTTGGCGTCTTCATTCCCTTGCGCCTTCGCCAGCAGCCACCACTTGTAGGCTTCGAGCTCATCCTTGGCCACGCCTTGGCCGGTGAAATAGGCACGCCCCAGGTTTGATTGTCCCAAAGCGTTTCCTTGTTCGGCCGACTTGCGATACCACTTGGCGGCTTCCATCTCGTCCTTCGGCACGCCTTGACCGTAGGCATACATGACGCCGAGGTTGCTTTGCGCTTCGGCGTGGCCTTGGTCCGCGGCCTTCCGAAGCCATTTGGCCGCGGCAACATCGTCTTTGGCCAAACCGCGACCACTCGCATCCTTGCCTTTGGAATACAGGATCCCAAGGCTGTTTTGCGCCGCAGCGGAACCGTTTTCTGCCTGCTTGTGCAACTCGGTGATCTTCATCGCTTCCGCCCTTTCCCGTTCGGCCGCTTTGGCGCGCTCCGCCGCAACGGCTCGTTCAGCGGCTTTGACTCGGTCGGCCGCTATTGCTGGAAACAGCGAAGCCGCCACGATGAAACCAAGGGCCACTAACAAGTATCTCATAAGCGAATGAGTATCGGCCGCCATTACCTTGGCAAGCCTTTAAGAGCCACCAATCGTGAGGTGGAATTCGCAGGGTAGTCGCTGGATTTCCCATCCGATCTGCTATGCGTGGACGTCGGCGATCCTTATGTCGCCGGCACGAATCGTTGAAAGATCAGCGCGAGCGCGAAGCAGCCGAGGAAGCTCGCGCTGATATCCGGCGGCTGGTTCGCCACCGCAAGCAAATCCACGAGGCAGATGCCTGCTAGCAGGCCGGAGACCGTCCGGCCAATCGCGGGCGGCGATTGCCAGAGCGTGAGGCGCAAACATTTCACAGCCCACAGCCCAAGGATCGCCCCGATGAGCAGCGCCCGCTCGCGGAAGTAGCCATCGTTGATGATAAACGCGAGCACCAGCGGCGCGGCCAGCAGCACCAGTGGCCAGTAGCGCAGCAACCCCGGCGCGGCCTCGCGGCGCGCGATATAGCTTAGACCGATGATGTAGCAACCCAGCACCACGGCCGTCCAAATAGCCAGCCCGTCCACGCCCCGCACTCCAGCGGAAGCCGCGGTGAGCAGCAGAAAGAAGCGGCACGACGCCATCAGCACCGGCGACCAGTCGAGCGACTTGTGAAACGCGTCGTAGAGCACGACGCACACGAGCAGTTGCACTGCGAGAATGGCCGGCTCACGGCCCAGCCAACCGAGCATTCCCGTGCCACCCGCAAGCAACACCACACTCCATCGCCACACGGCCTCCCGGGATATGGCGCCGCTCGGGATGGGCCGCTCGCGTCGGTATTGCGTGTCGAACTCTGCATCGAATGCGTCGTTCAAAAACATCCCACCGATGTAAACCAGCGTCGCCCCCGCACACAGCCACGCAAAACGGCTCCACTCACCGCCGCCGGCAAGCAGCCAGCCGGCGAGACAGTTGGTCCAAACAGTGGGCACGTTCGAGACGCGGCCCAGCACCAAAAAGGTCCGCAGTGAAGCCATGGAGTGGGACGATGGCTGACACGGGACGACGGGGCGAGACTGAAAACGCCGATCGGGCGCGGGCGCTGCGGGAGAAGCAGTAATCAGTGCTTAGCCATCAGTCGAAAAGCAGCCACGCGGTCGCGCGAACTAATCACTTACGACGAATTACTTTTCCTCTCACTTCCCCGTTGCACCAAATCCCGCCGCCTGCCGAGACTCGCCGCGACACATGACGACGCACTACCTCGGCATCGACCTCGGCGCGGAAAGCGGACGCGTGATGCTCGGCTCGTTGAACGACGGGCGGCTTGCGCTTGAGGAAATCCACCGCTTCGCCAATACGCCGCTGCGCGACGGAGCTTCGTGGCATTGGGACGTGCCCGCGTTGTGGGCGGGAATCCAACAGGGGTTGCACCAAATCGCGCACCGCAACGTCGGCATCGCCAGCGTGAGCGTGGATTCCTGGGGCCTTGACTGCGTGCTGCTCGACGCGCGGGGCGACGTGATTTCTCCGGTCTTCCACTATCGCGACCCGCGCACCGAGCGCGGGGTGAAGACGCTCTTCGCCAAAGTGCCGTGGGAGCAAGTCTTCGCCGAGACGGGCATTCAGTTCCTGCCCATCAACCACCTTTACCACCTCGCTGCCGAATCACCGGAACGCCTCGCGCACGCGGCACAAATCATCCCCATCGGCGACCTGTTCAACTACTTCCTCAGCGGCGTGGCGCGCGCCGAAATCTCAATGGCCAGCACGACGCAGCTCTACAACCCCCGCACGCGCACGTGGTCCGCGCCGCTGCTGGCTGCGCTCGGGCTGAAGGCAGCGCAGTTCCCGCCGCTCGTCCCGCCGGGCACGCGACTGGGAAAATTGCGACCGTATGTCGCTAGCGAAACGGGTTTGTGCGCGGATGTGGAAGTCATCGCCACCTGCACGCACGACACCGGAGCCGCCGTGGTCGGCGTGCCCGCCAGCGGCGGGACTTGGGCCTACCTCAGCTCGGGCACCTGGTCCTTGCTTGGCTTGGAACTGGCGGAACCCATTCTCACGGACCGCTGTCGCGAACTGAACTTCACCAACGAAATCGGCTTCGGCAATTCCGTGCGGCTGCTCAAGAACATCGTCGGTCTCTGGCTCGTGCAGGAATGTCGGCGCGCGTGGGCACACGCGGGCCGCGAATTCGACTACGCCACCCTCACCCAACTCGCCGCCGAGGCCGAGCCGTTCCGCTCGCTCATCAACCCCACCGACCCGCGCTTCCTCGCGCCGGACGCCATGCCCTCGCGTATCGCCGCCGCGTGCCGCGAATCCGGCCAGCCCGCGCCCGAGACGCCGGGGCAGTTCATCCGCTGCGTGTTGGAGAGTCTTGCGCTGGAATATCGCCGCACCCTGCGGCAGGCGGAAGCTTTGGCGGGAACGCACGTGGACCAACTGCACACCGTCGGTGGCGGCAGCAAGAATGAACTGCTCAACCAATTCGCGGCGGACGCCTGCGCCGTGCCGGTGGTCACGGGGCCGACGGAGGCCACGGCCATCGGCAACATCGTCGTGCAAGCCATCGCGCTCGGACACCTTCCGTCACTCGCAGCTGGCCGGGCGGTTGTCGGAAAATCCTTTACCACCGCACGCCACGCGCCACGCGACCCGGCTGTGTGGGACGCCGCGTGGGAGCGCTTCGTGCGGCTGCGATAGCGCGGTGGAAACCCGCTTGCCGACCGGCCCCAGCTTTCCCAAAGTCCCCGCGTGAAACGCCTTTGTCTGCTGTTGCTCGCCGTCACGCTGCCGCTCGCCTCGCTGTGCGCGCAATCCGACGAGGCGTTGCCCATCCTCGTGCAAGTGCTCGGAGCCACCGACGATCCGCAGGCGCAGCTCGACATTCTCAAGGGCCTGGCCGACGGCCTCAAAGGCCGACGCGGCGTGAAAGCACCGGCGGGCTGGGACGCCGTCGCGATGAAGCTCGGCACAGGCAGCAATACGCAGGTGAAGGAACTTGTGCAGCAGCTCTCGCTCGTCTTCGGCAGCGCCAGTGCACTGGCGGACATGCGCAAGCAGATGCTCGACGCGAAGGCCCCGACCGCCCAGCGGCTCGCTGCGCTCGAGGCGCTGGTCGCGGCAAAAGACGCAAACCTTGCCGAATCACTGCGGCAGTTGCTGACGGACCCGGCCCTGCGCGGCGCGGCCCTGCGCGGGCTGGCCACATATGACGATGCGAAGACGCCGGCGGCCATTCTCGCGCTGCTCCCCTCGCTCACTCCGGCGGAGCGGCGCGATGCGCTCGGCACGCTGGCCGCGCGCCTCGCCTTCGCGCGCCCGCTGGTGGCCGCGCTCGCAGCCGGCCAGCTCGCAGCCAAGGATTTGCCCGCCGACCTCGTGCGCCAAATCCGCAACTACGAGCAGCCCGACTTGAACGCCGCGCTGGACCAGCACTGGGGCACTGCGCGCGCCAGCTCTGCAGACATTCAGAAGCAGACGGAGCGTTACAAGGCGCTGCTCACCGCCGCGAATGCGCCGAAGCCGGACCTGGCGAAGGGCCGCGCCGTGTTTGCAAAAACTTGCGGCCAATGCCACACGCTCTACGGCGTCGGCGGCAAGGTCGGCCCCGACATCACCGGCTCCAACCGCGCGGATCTCGACTACTTGCTGCACAACATCCTCGACCCGAACGCGGAGATTCCCAACGACTACCGCACGTGGAACCTCGACACGAAGGACGACCGCAGCATCTCCGGCGTGATGGCGCGGCAGGACGCCACCACCGTCACCATCGTCACGCCCAATGAGTCGCTCACCATCGCACGCAGCGACATTGCGAAGCTTAGGCAAAGCGAGCTGTCGATGATGCCGGAGGGCTTGCTGCAAGCGCTGCCGGAGGAGGAAGTGAGGAACCTCATCGCCTACCTGCGTGGCAAGGAGCAAGTGAAACTGCCGTGAGCGGAGCGCGGGTCTCCGACCCGCAGTGGCAACGGAATCCGAGGTTGCGCCGGCTTAACTTCCAGCACCCTTAGAGAATGCTGCCTGCTGCGGCTCGGAGAGCCGCGCTCCGTCAATTCCCGGGTTTCAAGAAGTGCTCGAAAAACGCGACGAGCTGCGCGTTGGACTCCTCGTTCGGTGAATGATCCTTGCGGTTGGTCATCGCCACGCGGTTCTTCAGACCGAGCAAGTCGTTCACGGTGATGGTGTGGTTCAGCGGAATCCACCGGCTCGGTGGGTCTTCGCTACCGCCGCTGACCAAGAACGGGCGCGGGGCCATCAGCGCGTGGACTTCGTGGAGGTCGCGGCCTGTCTCAATCATCGTCTTGTAAGCGCCGGTGCGCGGGCTATCGGGGCGGATGAGGCCGGGCTTGCGCGTGAGCTTCGGATCGCGGCCGAGATACCACGGCTCCCAATAGTTCACGTTGCCGCGTGGCTCGTCGAAGACGATGCCGGGGTCGCTCCACGCGGCGGCGGCGAACATGTCGTAGAAGCACGACGCGAACATCGCCCACTTGCCCCCGTAGCTGTGGCCGGCGACGCCGATGCGCTTGGCGTTCACTTGCGGCAAGTTCGCCAGCGTGTGCCAGCAATTTGCGCCGATGTAGCCGAGGTAGGAGAGCGGCTGCCAGACCTCCCGCCCCGGATCAGGCGTGCGCGCGTCGCCGCCGGGTGAGCCGATGCTGAGGGTGACGAAACCCTTCCGAGTGAGCTGGGCGGCGAAGTCGCGCTGCGGACTCTTGCCCAAGCCAATGCTCGTCTCCGGCTCGTAGAACGGCACCAGCACGGCGGGGAAAGGCCCTCTGCCATCCGGAATCAGCAGCCAAGCTTCACCGGAAACGCCGGGTGCAAGTTCGACACGGACGAGGTGCTGGGTGAAGTTGTCGCGGTGGCTCTGCGCGAGGAATTCAAGTTTCGGCTGCTCCAGCACGGGTGGCCATGCACCCATCAGGCCATGCCATTGCGCGAGGATCTCCGCACGGCGACGCGGCCAGTCGGCGGCGGACTTCACGCGCGAGCCGTCGTTGAAGAGCAGCGGCGAACGGTAGTTGCCGAGCTGTCCGGCGAATTCCGGCGGCGGGGTGAAGTGGGGAGAAATGAGCTGCGTAGCTGAGTCAGCAGCCGGCATCGCAACCGCGCCGACCAAGGCGAAGAAAGTGATTAGCAAGTAGTAATTAGTGCGGTGGAGCGAGTGCATGGGTTTCACGCCTCGTTCGACGACGGAGCGGTGGATTCCTTGGCGACAGTTTCCGCCGGCCCAGCGGCTGGCTCGCCGGGCTTTTTCTCCTCCATTTGCCATGAGAGCAGGAACATCAGGCCCACGCCGATGCAAATGCCGCTGTCAGCCACGTTGAAGGCCGGGAAGCCCGCCTCGTTGCCACTGCGCGTCTGCACATGGAAGTAGATGAAGTCCACGACGTGCTTGTGAACGATGCGGTCGATGATGTTACCGACGATGCCACCAAACATCAGGCCCAGCGCCCACTGGCCAAGCCGCAGTTCCAGGCCGAAGTGGTGCCGCGTGAGGAAGAGCGCGAGCAGCGCGACCATCGCGACGATGGTGAGCAGTTCGTTGTTGTTGTGAAACATGCTCCACGCCGCGCCGGTGTTACCCCAATGCACGAACTTGAAGAAGCCGTCCACCACGACCCGTTCCTGTGCGTAGCCGAGGAAGTTCAGCACGGCGAACTTGCTCAACTGATCGAGCGCCAGCGTCACGATGGCGACGAGTGCCATGCGGCGGTTCGGAGTCAAGGTCATGCGCCGCGTGTGTAGCTGATTGTCAGCGGGAACACAATGCCCGGACCCACTGCGCGCAGTTGCCCAGTCCGCACACGAGGCCCAGCAGCGCCACATCCGTCGGGCCAACCGGCAAATCCCAGTGATACGCAAGCACGAAGCCCACGATCGAGGTCACGCCACCCAGCACGCTCGCCGCAACGACGAACTGCCGCATCGTCCCCGCGAACGGCCGCACCGCCATCGGCGGCAACAGCAGAAAACCAAACGTCACCAGCGGCCCGACAGCGATGACTGCGACGGAAATGGCGAGGCCGATGAGCAGGTAGAGCAACAGGTTCCAGCCAAAAACATTTTTGCGCAATGTCAGCGCCAGTTCGCGGTCATACGAGACGAGGATGATTTCCTTGCGGAAAACCCAGAGCACGAACAGCACGGCCGCCAGCGACCCGAGCGTGAGTTTCAGGTCGGAATTCGAGATGGCGATGATTTCGCCCTTGAAGAGGTTCAGCCAGCCGCGCTCGGCGGTCGGGCACTTCGCCAGCAAGAGCAAGCTGGCGGCGGCGGACAGCACGTAGGCCGCGCCGACGCGTGCCTCATTCCAGGCGACATGGCGTTGTTCGAGGAACGCCAGCGCGGTCACCGCAAGGATGGAAAACGTCAGCGCGCCGACGAAGGCGAGCGAGTGTTCATCGAACGCTCCGTGCTCCACGTGGATGTGGCCGAGCGCGTGCAGGGAAAGCGCCAACGCGACGCCCGTCGAGGAAAGCTGTGGCAGCGCCACGCCCATGAAGACCATCCGCCGCAGCACGAGAAAGACGCCGACCACCGGGCACGCCAGCCCAATGATGATGCTCGTGTGGAGCGCATCCCGCAGGAGGAACGATGGCGAGAGGACTTCGGCGAGAACGTTCATGGCGTGCCGAGCTGGGCGGTCGTCTCGAAGTTCACCTGACCATCTGCCACACGCAGCACGTTGGTGGCGTGCTTGCGGGCGAGCGGGAGGTCGTGGTTGACCATGAGGATGGTGAGGTGTCGCTCGCGGTGCAGCCGGGCGAGCAGTTCCATTACGGCCTGCGTCGCCTCTGGGTCAATGCCCGCCGTCGGCTCGTCGAGCAGGAGAACTTCCGGCTGCGTCGCCAACGCGCGGGCGATGAGCACGCGCTGCTTCTGGCCGCCGGACAAGACTGAGAAGGCCTTCCGCTCCAAGTCCGCCGCGCCCGTTTGCGCGAGGCACTCGCGCGTGAGCGCGCGCTCCGCGTCCGTGAACGTCCGGCC
This sequence comes from Pseudomonadota bacterium, assembly GCA_009922615.1. Lineage (GTDB taxonomy): Bacteria > Verrucomicrobiota > Verrucomicrobiia > Limisphaerales > SXTU01 > SXTU01. Next base: position 20,654 of record RFVF01000046.1, on the reverse strand, counting down.
AATCGCCAGCCGCCCGTAAGTCCCCATCAGCGCGACCTCGAGCGCCGAGAGCGGCCAGACGGAGTCGAGGCTGTCGCGTTGAGGCACGTAGCCGAGCACGGGTGGGGTGTCGCTCGCACCGACGAGTTCCACGCGCCCAGCCACAGCTGGCAGAATCCCCGCAAGCGTCTTGAGCAACGTCGTTTTGCCCGAGCCGTTGTCGCCCACCATCGCGGTGAAGCGCCCGCGCGGCAGCTCGAACGTCAGGCCCTTCAGCACGGCCTTGCCGTCGTAGCCGACGGCAGCGTCCGTCAGGCGCGCCCACGAGGAGTTGGCGGTGGACTCGCTCATGGCTGCACGGCTTTCACCAACGTGCGGACATTGTAGTCGATAAGGTCGAGGTAGGTCTTCGCCTCGGGCACGCCACCGACCATGATGGCAAGCTTGACGAGTTTGGCCCCGGCCTGTTCCACGACGCGACTGGGCGTCTTCTCGGAAAACTGCGGCTCGCGCACGACGACTTTGATCTGCTCGGCTTTCATCCGTGCGACGAGGTCAACGATGTGCTTGGGCGTCGGCTCCACGCCGGGCCGCAGCTCGATGGTGCCCGCGTAAACGAGGCCGTAACGCGCAGTGAAGTAAGGCCAGTGGTTGTGGTAGGAAATGAATTTCGTTCCCCGCAACGGCGCGGCCAGTTTCTCCAACTCGGCGATTTTCGCGTCGAGCTTCGCGAGGTAGGCGTCGCGGCCGGCGCGGAATGCGGCGGCGTGCGCCGGCCAATTCTGCGAGAGCCGGTCGGCAATGTTGTTCACGATGACGCGGCCCAGCACAGGGTCGAGGTTGTAGTGCGGGTTGCCCTGCGCGTGCTGTTCGCCCTCGGATTTGGTCAGCGTCCTGGGCACTTCGAGTGGCGTGAGGCCGGCGGAGGTTTCGAGATAACCCGGCTTGCCCGGCTGGAGGCGCGGGTTGTGACTGGCCTCCAGAAGCGCAGGCAGAAACGAATGCTCCATGTCCAGGCCGAGCGCGATGACGAGGTCGGCGCGGTTGAGTTTGGCGGCGTGGCTGGGTTTCACGGGAACGGCGTGCGTGTCCTCGACGCCGGTGGCGAGACTCTCGACCTCGACGAGCTTGCCGCCGATTTCACGCGTGAAATCCGCGAGATCGGGAATGGTCGTGATGATGCGAATGGCCGCACTGGACCGGCTGAGGCTGATGAGCAGGAGGAGGAAGAAAAGGTGGCGAAGAAGGGCCTTCATGACAAGGTGTGAGAGAGGGTTGACTCAGCCATCAACGGTCGCGAAAGCCGTGCGTGTGACTACCAAGGACGTAGGTCCACTGGAGGTAAACCGCGTGGTCATCGGCCCGGCCCGAGGCGCGGCGCTCGTCGGTGAAGCTGTATTGCAGACGCAGCATCTGCGTCTCGGAGGGCTTCCACGTGAGATAAGGCGAGTAGCGGAAAGTGTCCGGCCGCGCGTAGGGCGCGGCGGCGACGCCGGGGAGATTCTGCATCCAGTCGAACAGAAAACCGGCGGTCCAATCGCGATTCAGCTTCGTGGCGACGTAGCTGTAGAGCCCCATCGTGCGGCTGTATCCACGAAACTCGTCGCCGGAGAGCGCGGGGAAGCCCGCAGTGCCGGTGGGATTCGCCGGGTCCAGCGAGCCATCGGGATCGAAGTCGTAATCACCGTGGTTGAAGAGCAGTTCCGTGCCCCACTCGACGCCGCGATACGCGGCCGCATCGAGCGGCTGATAGCGGAGCGTGAGGTCGAGGCCCAGCACGCGACGACGACGCTCGGTCAACGTGCTGCCGTCAGCCTGCACGATTGCGCCACCGCGACTCTCGGTGCGGTCGTTGAGCAGGCCGGAGATGCCGCCTTCGAGTGTGAGATTTGGCGTGAGCTCCCAGAATGAGGAAAGATGCGTCCAGAACGTCAACTCGTTCGCCGCACGGTAAGTGCCGGGACTCGCAACCGCGTCGCCGCCAAGCTGCGTGCCCACGCCGGCGGTGAGGTTCAAGTAGTGGCGCGTGGGCAGCAGCCAGTTGAGCTCAAGGCCGTCGGCGCGTGACTCGCCGCCGATGAAACTGTCGAGCACGAGCGGGCGATTCACAAACGGCAGTTCGTGGTCGTGGCGGAACGAGAGCCGCCCGAAGTCGGCGAAAAACCGACCTGCTCGAACGGTAAGATTGCCGGGCAACGAGGTGGTGATGAGCGCCGCTTCCTCGATGCCGAGCGTCGCCTCACCCTGCGTGTTCGCGCTGCCATTGACCACAAGGTAGCCCTTGGCAAACGGGTCAATGGCCGCCTGCAACGTGAGTTCGCCGGAGCGCAGGTTCGCATCGAAGCCGCCGGGCCGCGCACCACCGTTCTTGTCGCTGCCGGTGCTGCGGTAGCCGAAGACGGTCTCGCCCACGAAACCGAACGCCGGGTTGAACTGGCCGGCGAAGGTTTTCTTCGACGCCTCGGTCAGCGCCTCCACGCGCGACTGCAACTCTTCCACTTTGGGTTCGAGCGTCACGCTCTTCGCGCCGGGATATGCAGGTTGGCCCTTGAGAACTTCGATTTGTTTTCTGAGCGACTCGATCTGCTCCGCCTGCTGCCGCTGGACGCGGAGGAGTTCTTCGAGCTGTTTTCTGAGTTCAACTGGATTGGCTTCCTGCGCCGCGAGCGAGAGGGCGCTCACGGCAAGGGCGGAAGTCAGGCCCACAAGTTTGCTACGTTTCATTTCACTGGCTCCGAATTGGCGTCGTGCGACTGCGCACGACAGGATTTTCCGACGGACTAACGCTGACCAAATGCGAGGGAACAGGTCAGGCCGTCGGCGGAGCGCGACCAGCGGGGAGCCGATGAGGAACGGGCGGGACGAAGAGCGAAGGCGTGGCAATCGGGGCCAGCAACTCACCACCGGTAGCCTCGGGCAGCGGCGTGCCCAGCACGGGCAGCAGGAGCTTACCGTCGCCGAGGTGCTTGACGAAGCAATCGTGGTCCGGCGCGTTGTGATGCGCGTGGAGGCACGCGTGCGCTTGGGGAGACGCTGCAAGGAAGCCCATCACCACCAGCGCGCAGGCCACCGCCACCGCGACAGCGCAGCGCAGCGGGAAAAATCGGTGTTGGCGGCTCGGCTTCAATCGGGTGGCAATCAAGCAGACACACGCGAACGGGGCAAGTGATATTCTACCAGCGCTGGGACCAAACCCTGCGCCAAACCTCGCCCTTTCCTTCCGTCGCGCCGTGCGGCACTCTCCCGCCATGCCGTTTGCTAAACTTGGTTTGTCTCAGAGTGTCCTAGAAGGCGTGAAGGCGATGGGCTACACGGAGCCGACCCCCATCCAGCTACGCGCCATCCCGCTCGTGCTTGAGGGCCGTGACCTCATCGGCAGCGCGCAGACGGGCACGGGCAAGACCGCCGCCTTTGCCCTGCCCATCCTCACGCGCCTTCAGAGCCACAAGCGCGCCACCCGCGCCATCATCCTGGAGCCCACGCGCGAACTGGCTTCGCAGGTGGAGACGGCTTTCCGGGATTACGCGCGCTTCACCGACCTGACGGTGGCCGTCATCTACGGCGGCGTCGGTTATCAAAAGCAGCTCGACGCGCTCAAGACCGGCGTGGACGTGATTGTCGCCACGCCCGGTCGCCTGCTCGACCACATGGAGCAGGGCAACTGCAATCTTGGGCAGATCGAGCATCTCGTGCTCGACGAAGCCGACCGGATGCTGGACATGGGATTCCTCCCGGACGTGAAGCGCATCCTCCAAAAATGCCCGAACGAGCGGCAGTCCATGCTCTTCTCCGCCACCATCCCGCCGGCCATTGAGACGCTCATCCAGTGGGCGATGAAGAACCCGGAGACCATTGAGATCGGTGCGCGCCGCTCGCCTGCCGAGACCGTCAAGCACGTCATTTACCCTGTCAGTGACATGCAGAAGACCGACCTGTTGCTGGAGTTGCTCAAGCGCGTGAACTACGACTCTGTCATCATTTTCTGCCGCACCAAGCACGGCGCGGATCGGGTGGCGCACATGCTCCAAGGTGCCAACCACGCCGTCGCCATCCTCCACTCCAACCGCACACAGGCTGAACGCGAGCAGGCGCTCGAAGGCTTCCGCAAGGGCAGATATGAAGTCCTCGTCGCCACCGACATCGCCGCGCGCGGCCTGGACATCGCCAAGGTCAGCCACGTCATCAACTACGACGTGCCGCAGCACCCGGAGGATTACGTCCACCGCATCGGCCGGACCGGCCGCGCGGAGAATACTGGCGATGCTTTCACGCTGATGGTGGCCGAGGACGCGATGCATGTCTTCTCCATCGAACGCTATATCAGCAAACAAATCCCCCGTGAGAAGCTCGAAGGCTTTAACTACCGCTACACCGCGCTTTTCGAGGCCGACAAGCCCGGCGCGGCCAAGCCCCATGAGCGCAAGGTGCAGATGGCGCGCGTCGGCGGCGGCTACTTCTTCGGCGCGCGCAAGCGGCGGCGTTGAGGCGACTCAGAACAGGTCCCAGAGATTGCCCGGACTCCCCACCGGCAGAAAGTAACCCACGTTGGCGGCGCTCATGGTTTCCACGTGTCCGTCCACCATCACGATGTTGGTCCGCTTCTGATGCCGATTCACGATGCGCGTCGGATGCGAATAGAAAAGCGGGTCCCCAACGGGATCGTAGCGAAAATGGATGCTGAGATTGCCCGGTGCCTCGGTGAAAAGCTCGGGGTTCGTTTCGTTCGGATTGCTGACGATCGCAGTGTCCACGAAGTAGATCGTCGTGGAAGGCTGCGGCACCTTGGCCTCGGGGAAGAACACATTGGTCCAACCGCCGCTCAGGTTCAGGTTGATGCCGATGTTGAGCCGTGAGGTCTGCGGGTTGGCCGGGCAATGGAAGATGTTCGAGTTGTTACCGGTGAACGGCACGAGAATGTCCGGCCACCGCGTTACCACCGGGTCCGGCACAAACGCACCCGCACCGGCGGGCTTGTCCACCGCGTAAGGGATCAGGATGCCGTCGCGCTCGTCGGAGTAGAAGCGCGCCCCCAAGCCGAGCTGCCGGGCGTTGTTCACACACTTGATGGCGACCGCCTTGGATTTCGCCTTGCTGAGCGCGGGCAGCAGCATCCCGGCGAGGATCGCGATGATGGCGATGACCACCAGCAATTCGATGAGGGTGAACGCCTGTCGCGTCAGCCGGGCGGTGGGGAACGATAGGCGCATGAGGTCAGGCCAGTAATTGGGGCACCACCCGCGCCCCCTCGAAGCCGGTCAGTCTGAAATCCAACCCTTGGAAACGGTAGGTCAGCCGCTCGTGGTCGAAACCGAACTGCTTGAGAATCGTGGCATGCAAATCCGGCACCCGCACCGGGTCCTTGACAATGCCCCAGCCGATTTCATCCGTCTCGCCGATGACCTGGCCACCCTTGATGCCGCCGCCCGCGAGCCACATCGAAAAGGCGAACGGATGATGGTCGCGGCCCGTAACGTTCCCGGAGCCGCCACGGTTTTCGCCCAGCGGCGTGCGGCCAAATTCGCTGGCCCAAATCACCATCGTGTCGTCGAGCATCCCGCGCTGCTTGAGGTCGCGCACGAGCGCGGCGATGGGTTGGTCCGCCATGCCGGCGCAGAAGGGGAGCTCCTGGTTGATGTTGCTGTGGTGGTCCCACGACGCGTGCAGCAGCGTGACAAAGCGCACGCCGCGCTCGACCATGCGGCGCGCGAGCAGGCAGTTCCGCGAGAAAGTCGAGTAAGTCTCCGGCCCGCCGCCGCGCCCGCCAGGATTGTCGCGGGACTTCCGGCCGACGCCATACATGTCCAGCGTCGCCTGCGATTCCTTGCTCAAGTCCATCAGCTCCGGCGTTGCGGCCTGCATCCGGCCCGCGAGTTCATACGCGCCGATGCGCGAAGCAATTTCCGGGTCGGCCACGTGCCTGTGCCGCAGGCGGTTCAAGTCGCCAATGGCGTCGAGGCCGAGGTGCTGCATTTCGTCGGTGAAGCCGGGCGGGTTGCCTAGGTTGAGCACGGGGTCGCCTTGGTTGCGGAAGAGCACTCCCGCATAAGTGCTGGGGAGAAAACCGCTCGTCCACGCGCTCGCGCCGGCACTGCTGCCGCGTCCGGCGTGCAGGACGACGTAAGCTGGCAAATCGCGCGACTCGTTGCCGAGGCCGTAAGTGAGCCACGCGCCCAGCGTGGGACGGCCAAAGAGCGGCGAGCCGCAGTTCATCATGAGCTGGCCGGGATGATGGTTGAACTGCGTCGTGTTCATCGAGCGCACGAGGCAGATGTCGTCAGCGACGGAACCGATGTGCGGGAGCAGGTCACTCAACTCCATGCCACACTGGCCATGGGGCGTGAACTTGCGCGGGCTGCCCATGAGCCGCACGCCCTCCTTCTTGATGAACGCGAAGCGAACCTTCTCCAACATCTCATCCGGCAGCTTCTGGCCGGTCATCGCGTTGAGCTTCGGCTTCGGATCAAAGAGGTCAATGTGGCTCGGCGCGCCCTCGAAGTAGATGAGGATGCAGTTCTTCGCGCGCGGCGTGAAATGCGATGCCCGCGGCGCGAGCGGGTCGGCGGACGGAAGGGCGTAACCCTTCTCCGCGAGCAGCGACGCGAGCGCGAGCGTGCCCACGCCGGTGCTCGCGAGGAAATCGCGGCGGGTGAGGTTTGCGATTTCGGACGGAGACATTTCAGGTCGCAAGTTCATGGCTCAATCGCGCGTGAAGAATTCATCCAAGTTCAGCATCACCCGCCCGAGCGCGACCAGCGTGGCTCGCTCGGCGACCTCGGGCGCGGGCTTGGCGGCACCGGCGATTTTGGCCGCGCCGTCGGCGTTGGCCTGCGCCAGTTTGAGCTGGGCTTCGTAGAGTTTCAGCAGGCGGCTCAACTCCTCCGCGCTCGGCGGACGGGCGAGAGCGCGCTCGAAGCCGTAGCGAATGCGCTCGGCGGCGTCGGCAGTGGGCACCTCGGCCATGCGCGCTCCGAGCTGCTGCGCGCACTCGAAGAAGACCGGATCATTGAGCAACGTGAGCGCCTGAAGCGGCGTGTTGCTGCGCTCGCGGCGGGCGCAGGTGGCATTCGAGTCGGGCGCGTCGAAGGTCATCAGCATCGGATACGGCACGGTGCGCTGGAAGAAGATGTAAAGGCCGCGCCGGTTCTTCTCGTCGCCCTTGCTCTCAGTCCACTTCACGGAGTTCGCGTAGCCCAGCGCGACGATGTCGGCGGGCAGCGGTGGGCGGATGCTCGGGCCGCCAACCTTCGGGTTCAGCAAGCCGCAGGCGGCAAGGTAGGCGTCGCGCACAGTCTCGGCTTCGAGACGCAGGCGGTTCTGGCGCGCGAGCAGCAAATTGTTCGGGTCGCGCTCCTGAAGTTCGGGACGGTTGGCTGAAGCCTGCTTGTAAGTTGCACTGGTGACGATTGTCTTAATGAGCGCCTTGCGGCTCCACCCAAGGCGAGGGAACTCCGACGCGAGCCAGTCTAGCAGCTCCGGGTGCGTGGGTTTTTCACCCTGCCTGCCGAAATCCTCGACCGTCGCGACGAGACCGCGGCCGAAGAGGTATTTCCACACGTGATTCACCGAGACGCGCGCGGTGAGCGGATTCTCGGGCGCGAACAGCCACTGCGCGAGATCAAGTCGGTCTGGTTGGGCAGCGCGAGGCTTGAGCGGGTGCAACACAGCGGGCACGGCGGCGCGGACCTCGACGCCCTTGTCGAGGAAGTTGCCACGCACGTGAGTGAACGTCTTCCGCACGCCCGGTTCCTCGGCGAGCACGGCGGCGGTGGTGACGGGCGCGGCGGGCGCCTTCTTCGCGTGCTCATCGAGAGCGGCGAGTAGCTTACGACCCTGCTCGTCCACTTGCTCGCGGAAGTATTTGGACAACGCCTCGGTTTGCTTCGCGGTGCGCTGATCGGGCTTCGCGGCGAGGGCGGACGCCACAGCGTCGGGCGTAAAGTCGGGCTTCAGCGGGCCGGCTGCGCCGGTCGCGGAAAGGCGGAACTGCCCGAGCAGGTAGGATTCTTTGTATTGGTGGTCGAGCGTGAAGACGAGCCGCGCGCCCTCGGGCACATCGAGCGGCGACTTCAACTCGAAGACCGCGACGTGAGATTTCTGCTGCTGCGGCGAAATGGCCCAGCCGGCCGTATCCTCGCCCTTGAGCGCAGCCTCCACCGGGAACTTCGCCTGCGAGAAGTCCGCCTTGGCGCCGGTCAACTCCAGTTCCTTGCCTTCGAACTGGCCGGGCACAAACAGCTTCACGGCGAACTTAGTCAGCACGAAGTTTCCGTCCTTCGATCGGCCCGCGCCCTTCTTCGGATCCGGGTCGTCAATCGCTTCCAGCCGGAAGCCAGTGAGCCGCTTGAGTGGGAGCTTTGCATCGACTGTGTAAGTGTCCTTCGCCGGAACGGCGCCGCTGGCGGTGACGACGGCTTCCTTGTCGGCCTTGAGCGTGGTGCCGTGCTGGGCGGCGAGCTTGTCCGGCGTGAGCACACGCCACGGCACGGCGTCGAGCGACGCGGTCTCGAGCCACGCAGCGAGCTTGGCGGGGGCTTCGTTCTTAGCGTAGGTGTCGAGCGCAGTCTTGAGCTTGGCGGTCTCTGCTTCGTGGGCTTGCTTGGACTTGTCGAAGGCGGCTTGCTCATCTGCATTCGGCGAGGGGATGGCCTTCTCGTTCGCGTTGTTGAAGAAGGCGAAGAGCTGGTAAAACTCGCGCTGCGTGAAGGGATCGTATTTGTGCGAATGGCATTCACAGCAGCCCATCGTGGTGCCAAGCCAGACAGTCGCAGTGGTGGTCACGCGGTCCACGACGGCCTTGCAACGGAACTCCTCCTGATCGGTGCCACCTTCGGTGTTTGTAAGCGTCTGGCGATGGAAACCGGTGGCAACCTTCTGCGAGTGGGTGGCGTTTGGCAGCAGGTCGCCAGCGAGTTGCTGGATGCTGAACTGATCGAAGGGCAAGTCGTCGTTGATGGCGGCGATGACCCAGTCGCGAAACGTGTAGGCAAAGGGACGCGGCTTGTCCTTCTCATAGCCGTCACTGTCCGCGTAGCGCGCGAGGTCGAGCCAGTGGCGCGCCCAGCGCTCGCCGAAGTGCGGCGACGCAAGCAGCCGGTCCACGAGTTTCTCGTAGGCGTTGGGCGACTTGTCGTTCACGAAGGCGCGGACTTCCTCCGGCCTGGGCGGCAGGCCGAGCAAGTCGAGCGAGAGGCGGCGAATCAGCGTGGGCCGGTCGGCTTCAGGCGAAGGCGCGAGCTTCTCCTTCACGAGACGAGCGCGCACGAACGCATCGATGGCATTGCCCGCCGAAGGCACCGTCGGCCGCTTCACCGGCTGATACGCCCAGTGGTCGGACTTCTTCACGGCCACCTTGCCGTCGTCCGGCCAGATCGCTCCGGCATCAATCCACGCGCGGATGCGCCCGATTTCTGCGGGGCTGAACCGCTCTGCTTCCTTTGGCGGCATCGCGCCATCCGGAGTCAGCCGGGCCACCGCGTGAACGAGTTTGCTCTCGGCGCTCTTGCCCGGAATCACGACAGGTCCGTGGTCGCCGCCGGCGAGGGCGGCCGCTTTTATGTCCAGCCGCAGCCCACCTTTCTGTTTCTCCAAGCCGTGGCATGCATGGCACTTGGCGGCCAAAAGCGGCTGAATGTCCTTCACAAAGTCCACCGGGCCAGCGGCGACCGGCGGGAGCTGGCGAAGGTCAAGCGGGGTGCTTTTCAGCTCCGCCGCCGGCAGCGCAAACACCGGGAATAAAAGTAAAATCAGAGTCGTTGGCTTGGCCATGCAATAATCAGCGGGTTGGACGCGCAGGGTCCGATTTGGTTCAACGGAGAATGGGGCCGGTTGCAACTCCCAGAGATTTTTCATCGCGCCTATTGCAATCGGAGGATGCATTTCTATAGTGCGCGCGAATTGACCGCATGAAATGAGCGAACCCTCCGCCGCCAACGCTGGTTGGACCATTCAGGACGCCCGCACCCTCTACAATATCGACCGCTGGGGCGCGCGCTACTTTGACATCAATGACGCCGGCCACGTCGTGGCCCGTCCACTCCAAGATGCTGGCGTGGGCGTGGACCTCACGGACATCGTGGAGGAGGCGCGCGGGCGCGGGCTGAAGTTCCCCCTGCTCATCCGTTTTCAGGACATTCTCCGGCACCGCGTCGAGGCCATCAACAAGGCCTTCCGCAACGCGATCACGGAATTCAATTTCAACGGCCAGTATCGCGGCGTGTTTCCCATCAAGGTCAACCAGCTCCGCGAGGTGGTGGAGGAGATTCTGGATGCGGGCAAGCCGTTCAACTTCGGCCTCGAGGTCGGCAGCAAGCCGGAGCTCTTCGCCGGCCTGGCGATGCAGAACCACGCCGGCGCGCTCATCATTTGCAACGGCTACAAGGACGTGCAGTTCATCCGCATGGCGCTCATGGGCACCAAGCTCGGCAAGCACGTCATCATGGTTGTTGAGAAGCTCGAAGAGCTGAAGCAGATCATCGCCGTCTCGCGGCAGGTGGGCGTGGAGCCGCTCATCGGCATCCGCGCGCGGCTCGCCAGCAAGGGCGCAGGGAAGTGGGCTGAGAGCGGCGGCGAGAACGCGAAGTTCGGCCTGAGCACGGCCGAGTTGCTCGCGGCCACGGAGCTGTTGCGAGCGGAAAAGCTGGAGCATTGCTTCAAGCTGCTGCACTTCCACATCGGCTCGCAGGTGCCGGACATCCTGACGGTGAAGAAGGCCGTGCAGGAGGCGTCGCGCTTTTACGCCAAGCTGCACAAGATGGGTTTCCCCGTGGAATACATGGACGTAGGCGGCGGCCTGGGCGTGGACTACGACGGCTCGCGCAGCGCGTTCGATTCCTCGACGAACTACTCACTCCAAGAATACGCCAACGACATCGTTTACTACATCGCCGACGTGTGCAACGCCGAGAAGGTGCCGCACCCGAACATCGTCAGCGAGAGCGGCCGGGGCATCGTGGCCTACCATTCTGTGCTGCTGGTCGAGGTATTCGGCTCCATCGCGAAGACGAAGGGCGGCGACGCCCTGACCTTTGGCGAGAACGAGCACGCGCTCGTCCGCGAGTTGCTCGACATCAAGAAAAACCTCGGCAAGGGCAACAAGCTCGAGGCCTACCACGACGCCGAGGAACGCAAGGAAGACGCGCACCAGATGTTCACGCTCGGCCTGCTCGAGCTGCGCGACAAAGCCAAGATCGAGACGCTCTACTGGGAAATCAGCCAGGACGTCGTTGCGAGCTTCAAAGGCCAAGCCTACGTGCCCGAGGAAATTCGCAAGCTCGAGGATCTCCTCGGCGACCAATACCTCTGCAACTTCTCTGTCTTCCAGTCGCTGCTCGACCACTGGGCGCTGGGCCAGCTCTTCCCCATCATGCCCATCGCGCGCCTCACCGAGCGCCCGACCAAGGAAGGCACGCTCGTGGACATCACCTGCGACTCCGACGGCTGCATCAACAAGTTCGTGGACCTGCGCGACGTGCGGGACACACTGCCGTTGCACGCGCTGAACGGCGGCAACGGCACGCCCGAGCCCTACCATCTCGGCTTCTTCCTTATGGGCGCGTATCAGGACATCATGGGTGATCTGCACAATCTCTTCGGCCGAGTGAACGAAGTCCACGTCTTCCTCGAGCCCGATGAGCCGACCGGCTATTACATCGAGGAAATCATCGAGGGCAACACCATCGTCCAGACCCTCGCCGCCGTGCAGTATGACGAGAACGAGATCAAGCGCCTGATGAAGGTGCAAGTGGACGAAGCCATCCGCTCCGATCGCATGAAGCCCAGCGAGGGCATGCGCCTGCTCGATGACTACGAGCGCGGGCTGAAGGAATACACTTACCTCACTTTCTGATCTACGGGAGCGACGGCAAAAGCTCCAAGCTCCAATGGCCAAGCTCCAAACCAGCTCCCAATCCCAAGCGCCCAACCGGGCCCTCGGAAGCACTCGTCGAGTTTTAGATTTGGAGCTTGGGATTTGGAGTTTTACCAAATGAACGCCGACCTCCTGCCCTCCCTGCGGCATCTGGTCCGCGGCCTGTCCGCGCTCTTCTGGGGTCTGCCCAGCACGCTGTTGATCTGCGTGCTCATGGCCGTCGCGGAGTTTCCGCGCGCCCTGGGGTGTGCGCCCCCCGTCATCACAACCGGGCTGCTAGGCTACGGTGTCTGGGAGCTGGCCCATTTCCAGCCACAGGAGCGAACGTGGCAGCTCGCACTCGACCGGGCTCGGTTGCTCGCGCTGGTGAACTTCGCGCTCTCCCCTTTCGTGTATTTCTGGAGCCGGCTGCCGACTGAGATGTTTTTCTACCAGACCGTTGTCGTGCTGGCGTTCACCGGGTTGCTGTTCCTTTGCCAGCTCAACCACGTGCTCCAACGGCTGGCCGCAATGCTGCCGGACGAAACCCTGCGCGACGACATGCGGTTCTTCACCCGGTTCAACCTCGCGCTGATGCTCGGCTCGGCCTGCAGCTTCGCGGGCTATCAGGTGCTGGAGCGGACCAGCGCACTTCCTCAGGGATTGATCGAGACTCTGAACCTCGCGCATGGTGTGCGCACCCGGTTTGCGCTGATCGTGGTGTTGGTGCTGCTGCCGGTGTCCATGACCATGTCGCTCGTTTGGAAGACCAAGGAAGTCGTGCTGGGCGGCGTCTTCGGGCCGCGTGGCTGAATCTCACGCCCGGCCCATCAACTCCGCGTAGGCGCGGTTGATTTCCTTGCTCCGCTCCTCCGCCAGAAACTGCTCCGCCTGGCTCAAGCCCGCGACCAAGTCAGGGTGGTGCTCCTTCATCAGCCGCCGATACGCATGTTTGATCTCGTCCCGCGAGGCCGTCGTCTCCACTCCCAGCACCGCGTGGCTGCCTGCGGGTCGCACTGCCTCATCGGAGATTTCATTCGTCGCCCCGCTGCGATGCTCCACCCGCACGCGGCCCTGCGCATCGGCCACCGTGCGATACGGCGCGCCGCAGAGCGGGCAGTGAAACGCCACGCCGCCGCGCAGATTGCGCATCCGGAACTTGCGCCGGCACTCGACACAACGGAACGACGGCGGCTTCGTGGACTGCGCGCCCGGCGGGCGGGGCGGCGATTCCTCGGCGGCGTTTGTTTCGTCGGGCATGGACGGCGTGTTGGCCCAGCGCGGCGGCAGGCCGAACTGGCGGCGCAATTCGCTGCTCAAACTCGCTCCGGGCGGCGGAGATTCCAACACCATCACGCCGCGAAGCAACCGCAATTCCGCCAACGCCACAGGCACGTCCACATCCGGCAACGCCCGCGCCAGCTCGTTCAACGGCGCGCGGCTCGCGTGCGTGTGCAGCTCGAACAACACCCGCGCGCTGCGGATGAAATCCATCCGTCGCCAAGCCCACGCGCGGCGGCCCGCCTCGCAGCCCGCGAGCGTCACGCGCGGCCCGCAGTAGAGCACCTGCGCGAACACGCCGAGCACTGCACGCAGCACTGGCACCACGTTCAGGCTGTCCCGCCAGTCCAGCTCTCCCGGCGGAATGAAGGCCGTCTGGTCGCTGCGCGAATTTCCCGCAAACAGCAGCAAAACCACCCCCGCCACCAGCCCGGCGAAAAGTCCGCCACGGAACGCAAACTCCAAGTTACGACCGCCTAGCGCCGCAATGCCCTCGCTCAATTGCTCCAGGCCCGCGACCAGCACCGACGCCAACGCGAAGCCCGTCAACAGCAGCAAGCAACTTCCCGCACCGAGGCCAGCCAATGCCACCGCCACCTCGCGTCGCCGCTCGCGCCGCGCCCGCCGCCGCAGCCAGATTTCCAGCTCGCGCAATTCCATCGGCGTTCATGTCTCGCAAGTCTCGTGCCGCAGAAGTGCATCGAAACAAACCTGGTCTTTCAACCGCCCGCCAGCAGCCGCCACACGCGCAGCGTCTCCGTCGCGCCCCAGGCTTGGGCGTCGCAACCGCGCTGTGTGTGCGGGGCGTCGCCGTCAACGATTTCCGGGAGGTGGCCGAGACAACCTTCGCTGAGCAGCTCGCTCGCGCTGCCGAGGTAGGCGCGTGCGGCCGCAACGGCTTCGGGCGCATGGTCGTGGGCGCGGACAAGGGCTTCGCAGAAGCTCGGGAAGGTCCACGTCCACGCCGTGCCGTTGTGGTAGGCGGGTTTGCGGCGTGTGTCCTCGTCGCCTTCGTAGTGGCCCCAGTAGGGATTGGCCGGGTCGTTGAGCAACTGGCCGTTCGCGCCGTGAATAGCGAGCGGCGGCGTGACGGGCAGCGGCGCGAGCGAGCGCAAAGCCCCGGGCACGACGAGGTGGCGCGCGGCTGCATCCACCGTGCGACGTGCGCGTTCACCGGTGACGAGGCCGAGGCTGATGGGGAACAGGCAGTTGCTGCGAAGGACTTCGTCACGCACGGCGTCACGGGCGGAGACGCCGGGTTTCGCGAGCAGCACGTCGGCGAACCAGCCTTGGTCATCGAGCCAGAAGAGTTCGTTCAGCGAAGCTTCGGCGCGGGCGGCGAGGTCGGCCCAGGGCTCGCTCGCGGCGGCGACGCCGAGGCGGTCGAGCTGGCGGAGCAGGCGTATCCAGAGCGCTTGAATCTCAATCGGGTAGCCCTCGCGCGGCGTGCCGGCGGGATAATTCGTGTCCATCCACGTGAAGTGGCTCGGGCTCCAAACCAGCCCGCTCGCGGCATCCACACGGATGCCGTTGGGCGTGCCGCGCAGGTAGCCGTCGGCAATGGAGCGGAGCACGTCGTAAAGCGTCCGACCGGTCGCGTCCACCGGCGTGGCATAGAACTGAACGACCTTGGACTTCGGACCTTGGACCTTGGACTCGTTTGCCACCGCCGCCGCGAAGTCTTCGCACACGACTCCATACCACAACGGCGCGTCGCTGGTGTCGCGGTTGCTGGCGTTGTCGCCGTAGATGGCGTTGGGAAGCGTGCCGTTTTCGGCGAAGCGGCCGAACGTGATGAGGATTTGCTTCACCTCGTCCTGCAATCCGGCGGCGAGCAGGCCGCGCGCACAGATGAGCGTGTCGCGGCCCCAATCGAGGAACCACGGGTAGCCAGCGATGACAGTTTTGCCGGCGTCGCGGCGCACGACGTAGGCACGGACCGCGCGCTGGAGTTGTGCGGCAAAGTCCACCGGCTCGGCGGAAGCGCGCACACCCGCCTCCGCTGGCGGCGTTGCCGACTCCAGCGCGACTGAACCAGACGTGGGTGTCCGAGCTCCGGGGCGATCGGGCACCACTGCCGGAGCTGGCTCGGGCAACAGCGAGAGCTGCTCCGGCGCGGCTTCGGTGATGAAGTCGAAGAGGGCGCGGGTCTTGGAACTGCCGGCCGCTCGCGCCGCCAGTTCGCCCGCCTTACCCTCACTGATTGCCCGTGCCGGCGACTTGTAGTCGTCGCCTGACGCGGAGTCGGTTTGCGGGGCGTTTGAACTTTCAGGCGCGGTGGACGGCGACGGCAGCACAGTGTTGGCAAACTCAAACGCGCTCAAATCAAACTGCTCCTCCCACTCCGCGCTGGCTGCGAGCGTGACGGTGCGACCGCGACGCAACGGAAGTTCAAACCAGCCGGGGCTGAAAGCATCGCCACAGCCCTCCTGACCGCGCGTGGCTTCGACGGGATGCGGGATGTTCACGGACCATTCGCCTTCGTGATGGTAGCGGCCCGTATCGGCCCACACTTTCAACTGACGGCTTGCATCGGGCGTGAAGGCGAAGCCGGCGCGGCCTTGAAGCGGGTGCGAGTGCGCGGCGAAGTGATGCTCGCTGCCGGGGTTGCGCTTGGTCTCGCAGTGGAAGCTGCGGTCCTCTAGGTCGAAGCGCACGGTGAGACTCACGCTGCATTCCGGCGGCAGCTCGCAGCCCAGCGCGGGCGCGTGCGGCGGGCGGAGGAAGCGCAGCAGCGTCGTGTTCTTGCCGGGCACCATGTCCGCGAGCAGGTGAATCTCGACGCTGCGACCGTCGCCAGCGTTGGCCACGAAGCGCCAGTGCGCGGGCGGGCCGGGTGTGAAGGCGATGAGGTTGTCGGCGTTGAGTGCCGTGATGAAGCCGTCGGCGTTGATCCACGCGCGCAGGCGTTTGACGAAAACATGGCGGTCCACGGGAACAGCGGCGTGGAGGTTTGCGCCGAGGAGACAGTCGTATTTCGAGCGGACGCTGCCGAGGTCGGCGGCGAGGCGGGCCATCGCGCCGGCACCGTTGGTGAGGAGGGCGATGCTGGACGATGGATGCTGGATGCAGGATGAAGCGACAGCGGCCTCGGCG
Source organism: Pseudomonadota bacterium (assembly GCA_009922615.1). Lineage (GTDB taxonomy): Bacteria > Verrucomicrobiota > Verrucomicrobiia > Limisphaerales > SXTU01 > SXTU01. The sequence continues at coordinate 4,453 of RFVF01000046.1, read as the reverse complement.
GACAAAAAGCGAACGGTGCCGCACGCGGCGGCGGGCGTGGCGGCGAGGCGGTCAAGGGTGAGCAGGGCGTCACCGGTGAAAGTGTTAGGGGGGAAGGCGGCGATGTGGCCGGTGGCGGTGGGAATGGAGTCAGCGTGCGCCGGCAGCTTGCAACCGCCGTCCGTGGGCTGCGAACGGTCTGGCCGGCGATTGCAAACCGCCGACACGAGCGTCGCCTTGAAAGGCCCAGCATCCCGCACCAGCAGCCAGTGGCCGGGCGGGGCGAGGAGGACGCGGCGTGTGTCGGCAAGCGTCCACTCGACGACGGGTGCATACGCACTCTCGGAGCTTTGTGAGAGTTGCGCGAGGAAGGCCTTCGGATCCGCATCCACTTGGGCGGCGAGGCCACGCCAGTTCACGGAGCCGGCGTGTTCAATTGCTTGCGTGTGCGCGAGCGCGGTGAGCGCGAAGGCAGCTTGCGCGCGGGCGCGGCGGTAGGCTTCGCCGCTCAGGCCCACGGGTTGGTCCGTCGCGCTCAGGCAGTGCGCGGCTCCGGCGCTGAGGGTGAAGGTGACTTTGCCGTCGTGAACTTCGCGGCGCGGGAGAAAGCCCTCGGTCTGCGAAAGCAAGTCGTGCCGCACCGCGTCGGCGGAGAGGTCGAGCGTGAGCTGGTGGTCGCGCTCGGGGTCGGTGTTCACCAGCACGAGCACGGAGTCGCGGCCCTCCTCGGAATCGCGGCGCAGCGCGTAGATGACGGAGTCGCTCGGGCTGACGCGCGTGAGCTTCGCGCCATCGAAGAACGCGGGATGATCGGCAAGCAACGCATTGAGGCGGGCGAGTTCGGGAACGAGGTTGTGCCCGTTGCCCCAGGCCAGCGCGCGGCAGGAGTGGACGTTGATTTTTTCCGGGCACAGCCATTCAACCCCGCAGGTGAAACCAAACCCGCCGTTCACACTGGCCAGCGCGGAAAGGTGGTTGCGCAGGCTCGACCAGGTGCGCCCGCGTTTCGCCAGCCGGTCGTTGTCGTGCGTCTCGCTGTAGTGGACGAGCGTGCCGACGCGCGGGCTTTGGCGGAATGCGTGGTCGAGGTAGCCGGCGATTTGCGCGGGGCCGAATTCTTGGAACAACTCCGAGTAGGCCCACTGCATCCCGCCGTCGGTGAGCAACGCCTCGGTGTCGCCCCAGCCGCCGCCGAGGCCTTCGAGCAGGAAAAGGGTGTCGGGAAATTCCTCGCGGACGCGCGCGATGATGTGCTGCCACGCGGGGGCGGGGACCTTGTAGCCGGCGTCACAACGGAAGCCGTCCACGCCGCGTCGGCACCACGTAAGCAACGCTTCGGCGATGTGCTCCCAGAGCGCCGGGTCGCGCTGCGCGAGCTCGACGAGGTCTTCCCAAGTGTTGCCCCACGCGCCAGGACTCTCGAAGTGGCCGTCGGCTTTGCGGAGGAACCACTCGGGATGATTGTCCTGAAGCCACGAGCCCCAGCCGGTGTGGTTGATGACGATATCGAGGAAAACGCGGCCGCCGCGCGCGTGGACGGCGGAAGTGAGTTCCTGAAATTGCTCAACGCCGGTGGTGCGCTTGTCGAACTCCACGAGGGCCGGGTCAATGCCGATCAAATCCTCCGCCGCGTAAGGACTGCCATAACGCCCGAAGCGCGCGTAGGTCGTGGGCGTGGGGTTGACGGGCAGCAGATGGAGAATGCGGCAGCCGAGCGTGCCGAAGATGTGCGGTAGCTCGCGCGTGAGGTCGCGGAGTTTTCCGGAGGGCGGGATGACCGTGTAGCCGAGGCGGTCCAGCTCGTTCATCTGCGCCTCGCGCGCGGGGTCGGCGGTGGAGACGAGCGACTTCGTTTCTCCAAACATCCGGGTAAACGCGCAGTAAATCGTGTTTGCCGTGCGCGCCCAGTTCGGGTGGACGCTCACGCCGAAGTCATCGCCGTCGGGCCAATGCTGAAAGCCGTCGGGGTCGAGCACGTAAGGCTTCGCCTTGAACCAGCCGACCTCGGTGAGCGGCAGAGTGAGTTGCCATTCGCCATCGACCCAACGCATGGGCAAGTCGCGCCAAGACGCGCCGGCGAGCGGGACTTTCTCGAACTTGCTCTGGATGACCTCGCGGCGGATGGCGGCGGCGCGGCCGAGATTCGTGCGCAGGCGGGCGGTCCAGCCGGCATCGGCCCACTCGCGCGCGCGTGAATGCGCCAGCTTGAAGGTAAGGCAGTCGCCGACGAATTGGACGCGGCGTTCACCCGCGCCGGGAGTCATGCTCGGTCGTTCCATGAGTGCGGCGAGGATGGTGCGCGCGGCAATTGAACTCAAGAACGCGGTTGAAGCGGGAGCGGAGGACTGCCCGCGAAAAGGCGCAGAGACCACAAAGAGTAGATTGGGATTTTGCCCGCACTGTTAGCCTTGTGCTCTATGTGCTCTTGCGCGGCTGACCCGCTTTGAATTCAGATTGAACTGCCGGTCGTCCGCTCGCAGAATCGCCGCACACTTCACCCGTGAACCACACCAAGGAACAACAACGCCTCCAAGAAGTCCACCCCGGCCCCGTCTCGCCGTGGCGCAAGTGGGGGCCGTATGTCTCGGAGCGTTCGTGGGCCACGGTGCGCGAGGACTACAGCGCCGACGGGAATGCCTGGGCTTACTTCCCGCATGACCACGCGCGGTCGCGGGCCTACCGCTGGAGCGAAGACGGGCTGGCGGCGATTTGCGACCGCTTTCAAGTCCTCTGTTTCGGCCTCGCACTCTGGAACGAACGCGACCCCATCCTCAAGGAGCGGCTCTTCGGCCTCACCCCCACCGAAGGCAACCACGGCGAAGACGTGAAGGAGTATTATCATTACGTGGACTCAACGCCCACACACTCCTATCTCAAGTGGAATTACAAATACCCCCAAGGCGCTTTCCCCTACCAACAGCTGATCGACGAGAACCAGCGGCGCGGTCCGACGGACCCCGAGTTTGAACTGCTCGACACTGGCGCGTTCCACGAGGACCGCTACTTCGATGTGTTCGTGGAATACGCGAAGGCCGGCCCGGAAGACATCTGCATCCGCATCGAGGCCATCAATCGCGGCCCCGACACCGCGCCCCTGCATCTCCTGCCGCATCTGTGGTTCCGCAACCGCTGGTCCTGGGGTGAGGACGAATTCCCCGAGCCGCGCATCCATCTCGGCGAGGCAAGTCGCACCCATCTCTCGCTTGTGGCGGATGATTCGTGCTGCGTCAGCATCACCCGCCTGCCATTCGACTACCGGTTGGGCGCGTATCACCTTTACGCGCAACTCGGCGGCCGCCCGCTCTTCACGAACAATGAAACCAACGCGGAGCTCCTGTTCGGTCCGCCCGCGAACAACCGCAGCCACTACGTCAAGGACGCCTTCCACCGGCACCTCGTCCACGGCGAACCCTGCGTCAACCCACAACACTTCGGCACCAAGGCCTGCCTCGACTACCGCTTCGACGTGCCGCCCGGAAAATCCGCCGTCGTGCGGCTGCGGCTGACCAACCGCGCAATGGCCCGCCCGCTCGTCGGCGTGGAGAGCATGCTGCAAACCCGGCGCGAAGAGGCCGACGAGTTTTACGCCGCCATCCAGCCTCGCGAAGCCAGCCCCGATGAACGGCGCATCCAACGCCAGGCGCTCGCCGGGCTGCTCTGGAGCAAGCAGATTTACCGCTTCGACGTAAGCAAGTGGCTCAAGGGCGACAACCCCTCCGCGCCGCCGCCGGCCTCGCGCCTCACACTCCGCAACCGCCGCTGGCAGCATTTGAACTCCAACCGCATCATCTCGATGCCAGACAAATGGGAATATCCGTGGTTCGCCGCGTGGGACCTCGCCTTCCAGGCCGTGCCCCTGGCGCTCGTGGACCCCGAGTTCGCCAAACAGCAGCTCTGGCTGCTCCTCTTCGAGCAGTTCCAGCATCCGAACGGTCAGCTCCCGGCCTACGAGTGGGAGTTCAGCGACATGAACCCGCCCGTCCACGCCTGGGCCGTGTGGCGCGTTTACAACATGGACCGCATCCGCAGCGGCAAGGCCGACCGCGCGTTTCTCGAGAAGTGCTTTCACAAGCTGCTCCTCAACTTCGCGTGGTGGGTCAACAAAGTGGACACCGAGGGCAACAACGTTTTCGAAGGCGGCTTCCTCGGCCTCGACAACATCACGGTGCTGGACCGCAGCGAGAAATTGCCCGACGGCACGACGCTCCAGCAGTCCGATGGCACCGGGTGGATGGGCATGTTCTGCCAGAACATGATGCGCATCGCCCTCGAACTGGCGAAAGAAAACAAGACTTACGAAGCGACGGCCACGAAGTTCTTCGAGCACTACGTTTACATCGGGGCCGCGATGAAGAGCATGGGCGAGGACGGCCTGGAAATGTGGGATGAACAGGACGGTTTCTTCTACGACGTCCTCACGCGCCCGGATGGCAGGCATGAGAAATTTCGCGTCCGCTCGCTCGTCGGGCTGATC